>CACYXZ010000172.1 GCA_902778525.1 Oscillospiraceae bacterium
TCCACCATTTTAAAGGACGCCCGGATGCCCAATTCGTCCCGCAGGGCCTTGATTTGAAAGTGGGTCCTGCCGGTGAGCTGCCCAATGAACTCATCGGTGAAGCCCATCTCCTTTGCCTCCCCGAGCAGCTCACCGGTCAAAAGCTCCGCGGTGATCCGCCTTTCCATATCGACAATGGCCTGGATCCGGTCCAGGAACCAGAGATCCACCTTTGTGACAGCGTGGATCTCCTCCGGCGATATTCTTCGGCGCAGGGCCTCGGCCATGACGAAGAGCCGCTGGTCGTCGATCCGGTTGAGCCGTTCCCGGATCTCCCCATCCGTCAGATCCTTGAGACTGTCGAGGTTCAGGGAGTTCACATGCTGTTCCAGAGACCGGACCGCCTTCATCAGCGCGCCCTCAAAGGAGTTGTCGATTGCCATGACCTCTCCGGTGGCCTTCATCTGGGTGCCCAGGAGCCGGGAGGCATGAACGAATTTGTCAAAGGGCCACTTGGGGATCTTCACCACGCAGTAGTCCAGAGCCGGCTCAAAGCAGGCCGAAGTCTTGCCGGTGACGGAGTTGGGGATCTCGTCGAGGGTATATCCCAAAGCGATCTTGGCCGCCACCTTGGCGATGGGGTATCCCGTGGCTTTCGATGCCAGGGCCGAGGACCGGCTGACCCGGGGATTGACCTCGATGACCGCGTATTCGAAGCTGTCGGGGTTCAGGGCGAACTGCACGTTGCAGCCCCCCTCGATCTCCAGAGCGGAGATAATGTCCAGCGCCGCCGAACGAAGCATCTGGTACTCCCTGTCCGCCAGGGTCTGGGAGGGGGCCACCACGATGGAGTCGCCGGTATGGACGCCCACCGGGTCCACGTTTTCCATGTTGCAGACGGTGATCACGTTGCCGGCCCCGTCCCGGATGACCTCGTATTCGATCTCCTTCCAGCCGGAGATGCACCGCTCGATCAGCACCTGCCCCACCCGGCTCAGGCGGATGCCGCCCGATGCGATCTCGTGCAGCTCCGCGCGGGTGCAGGCGATGCCTCCTCCGGTGCCGCCCAGGGTATAGGCAGGCCGGACAATCACCGGCAGACCGATCTCCGCGGCGAAATCCATGGCGTCCTCCACGCACTCCACCACTTTGGATGTGACGCAGGGCTGGCCGATTCGTTCCATGGTGTCCTTGAAGCCCTGCCGGTCCTCTGCCTTGCGGATGGACTCGGCGGAGGTGCCCAGCAGGCGCACTCCATAGCGCTCCAGGGTTCCGTCCTCCGCCAGGGCCATAGCCAGATTCAGTCCCGTCTGACCCCCCAGGGTGGGCAGGATGGAATCGGGACGCTCCATCTCGATGATCTGTGTCACGGAGGAGGTGTTCAGCGGCTCGATGTAGACGTGGTCGGCGATGTCCCGGTCGGTCATAATGGTGGCCGGGTTGGAGTTCACCAGCACCACCTCCACCCCTTCCTCCCGGAGGGAACGGCAGGCCTGGGTGCCCGCGTAGTCGAATTCCGCCGCCTGGCCGATAATGATGGGCCCGGAGCCGATGACCAGCACCTTCCTGATGTCCGGATTCTTAGGCATGCCCTTTCGCCCCCTTCATGTTTTCGATAAACCGGTCGAACAGATACGCTGTGTCCCTGGGTCCCGGGGATGCCTCCGGATGAAACTGGACCGTAAACACCCGTCCGTTCCTGTATCGCAGGCCCTCTACGGTTCCGTCGTTGACGTTCACGTGGCTGATCTCCGCCACATCCGGGTTGACACTCTCCGCCTTCACCACATAGCCATGATTCTGGGAGGTAATAAACACCCTTCCCTCCGCCATGTCCCGGACGGGATGGTTGCCGCCCCGGTGGCCGTATTTGAGCTTCTCGGTGACAGCTCCCGTAGCCAGCGCCATGAGTTGGTGCCCCAGGCACACAGCGAAGATGGGAATATCCGCATCGTAGAGCTTTTTTACCTCCCCGATGATCTCCACATTGTCCGCCGGATCGCCGGGGCCGTTTGAGAGCATGACCCCGTCAAAGCCGCCCTCCAGAATGACCCTTGCGGGGGTGTGGGCAGGGAACACCGTGACCTGGCAGCCCCGGTGCTGGAGAGAGCGGATCATGTTCTCCTTCACGCCCAGATCCAGCAGGGCAACCCTGGGCCCGTCCCCGGGGTAAACCTGCACCCGGGACCGGGTTGTCTTCTCCACGGTGCCCTGGACCCGGTAAGCCCGGATCATCCTGAGCTTCTGCTCCAGATCTGCGGTTTCCTCTACAGTAATCATGCCGTTCATGGTGCCCTGGTCCCGGAGCATCCGGGTGATGGCCCGGGTATCCACCCCACAGATGCCGGTGATCCGGTGGGCTTTCAAATAATCGTCCAGCGTGCCCTCGTTGCGGAAATTGCTTCCACGGGGGCTGAGTCGCCGGACGATCATAGCAGCGGCCCAGGGATTCCTGGACTCGCTGTCTTCAGAATTGACGCCGTAGTTGCCGATCAGCGGATAGGTCATCACCACCCCCTGTCCTGCGTAGGAGGGGTCGGTGAGGATCTCCTGATAGCCTGCCATGGAGGTATTGAACACCATCTCACAGATGCAGTCGGCGGCGCTGCCCATGCTCGTTCCACAGAAGACACTGCCGTTTTCCAAAATCAGTGTCGCCTTCATAGGGTCACGCCGCCTTTCCCGGACTTCTCAATTGCCGCGCCCACAAATCCACGAAACAGCGGATGAGGGCGGTTGGGACGGCTCTTAAACTCCGGGTGGAACTGGACTCCCACATAGAAGGGATGCGCCGTCACCTCCACCGCCTCCACCAGCAACCCATCCGGGGACAGGCCGCAGAGGGTCAGTCCCGCCTCTGACAGGACGTCCCGATAGTCGTTACTGAACTCATAGCGGTGCCGGTGCCGCTCCCGGATCTCCGTTGCACCATAGCACCGGGCCATTACGGTATCCGGTCCGATCACGCAGGGATAGGCCCCCAGCCGGAGGGTGCCGCCCTTTTCCCGCTCGTCGGATTGTCCGGGCAGAAAGTCGATGACTTTGTGCAGTCCCTCGGGATTCAGCTCCCCGGAAGTGGCGTCGGGCAGAGCCGCCATATTCCTTGCGTACTCAATGACGGCGATCTGCATGCCCAGACAGATGCCGAGATAGGGCACCTTGTGATTGCGGGCGTACTCCGCTGCCAGGATCATGCCGTCGATGCCCCGGTCTCCAAAGCCCCCGGGAACGAGGATGCCGCCGAGCCCATGAAGAGTCTCCTCCACGTTGTCCGGCTGGATACTCTCCGAGTCGATCCAGCGGATATTTACCTTGGCGCTTAAGGCATAGCCGGCATGATGAAGGGCCTCCGCCACGGAAAGATACGCGTCGTGGAGTTGGGTATACTTCCCCACCAGACCGATCTCTACGGTCTGCTGCGGGTGCTTGATCCGCTTCACCAGATCTATCCACTCTCCCAGATCCGGGAGCGGAGCATCCAGCCCCAGCTCCCGGCAGACCACTTGGGAGAAATTCGACCGTTCCAGCATCAGCGGCGCTTCGTACAGATCCGGCAGGGTGATGTTCTCGATGACACAGTCCGGCTTCACATTGCAGAACAGGGCGATCTTCTGGAAAATGCTCTCCTCCAGCGGTTCGTCGCAGCGCAGCACGATGATATCCGGCCGGATGCCCATGCCCTGGAGCTCCTTGACGGAGTGCTGAGTGGGCTTACTTTTGTGCTCGTCGGAGCCCCGGAGGAATGGCACCAGGGTCACGTGGATGAACAGGCTGTTCTCCTGTCCCACCTCCAGGGAGATCTGCCGCACCGCCTCCAGAAAGGGCTGGCTCTCGATGTCGCCGATGGTGCCGCCGATCTCCGTGATGATCACATCCGCATCGGAATGGGTTCCCACCCGGTATACAAACTCCTTGATCTCGTTGGTGATGTGCGGAATGACCTGCACAGTGGAGCCCAGGTATTCTCCCCGGCGCTCCTTGTTCAGCACGTTCCAGTAGACCTTGCCGGTGGTCAGATTGGAAAACCGGCTCAGGTCCTCGTCGATGAACCGCTCGTAGTGGCCCAGGTCCAGATCCGTCTCGGCCCCTGATAGGGGCTCATGGTGCCGGGATCCACGTTGATGTAGGGGTCCAGCTTCTGGGCCGCCACCTTGAGCCCCCGGGCCTTGAGGAGCCGCCCCAGAGACGCCGCCGTGATGCCCTTGCCCAGTCCCGAAACCACACCGCCGGTGACAAAAATGTACTTCTTCATGTTCTATCCCTCCCTTGTAATTACACGCCGCTTTCCCCGTAATTGGCCAGAACCCGGGCGGAAGGATCGTCCACGTTGCAGCCCTCCCACTCCCGGTTGGGCATCCAGAAGTCCCTGATCATGGCCGCCTGCCCGGGATAGTATTTCTCAAAGATCTCCCGGTAGAGGAGACTCTCCTTGGTGAAGGGCGTGCAGTAGTCATACTGCCGGCGCTTCTCCTCAAACTCCTCCTCCGTGTACTTCGATTCCGCGTATTCCTTCAGGTCGTCCACCATGGAGTGGCCCACCGCGTCGGAGAAGGCCGCCTTCTGCCGCCAGAGGATCTCGTCGGGCAGCAGACGGTCCTTTTCGAAAGCCCGGCGCAGCAGGTACTTGCCCATGCCGTAGGAGTTGACCTTCAGAGC
>CACYXZ010000173.1 GCA_902778525.1 Oscillospiraceae bacterium
GACCCGGAGATGCTTGCGTTTGCCTATACGGCGCCGATTTCTGCGCTGATTCACCTGTGCGACAGGGAACCGGAGAAAACTCCGGAGGCTTTGGCGGGGATCGAGGCTTTTTGCCGGCATTTTATCAAAACCTATGGAGTATGATGAATTCATATAGCGAAAGGAGCATCGTAAGATGAACGACAGAATGATGCTTGAGATCAGGCACTTTTCAAAATCATATGGCGGCGGGAAGAAAGCTGTGGACGATGTGACGATTCAGGTTGCCTGCGGGGACATTTACGGATTCATTGGACATAACGGGGCGGGCAAATCCACTACGATCCGCGCGGTGGTGGGCGTTCTGGACTTTACAGACGGGGATATCTATATCGACGGGCATTCCGTCAGAGATGAACCCATGGCCTGCAAGCAGGTCACCGCTTATATTCCGGACAATCCCGATCTTTATGAAAACCTGACCGGGATCCAGTATCTGAACTTTGTGGCGGATGTCTTTGGGATCGGCCCCGGGGAACGGGAGGAGAGAATCCGGAAATACGCCGGGCTCTTTGAAATCACGGATGCGCTTGGGGATCTGATCGGATCCTATTCCCACGGTATGAAGCAGAAGGTGGCGATCATTTCAGCGCTGATCCACAACCCGAAGCTGCTGGTCCTGGATGAACCCTTTGTGGGGCTGGATCCCAAGGCGAGCTTTACCCTGAAGGAGATCATGCGGGAAATGTGCGAGCAGGGGACAGCGGTGTTCTTTTCGACCCATGTTCTGGACGTGGCGGAAAAGCTGTGCAACAGGGTTGCGATCATCAAGCACGGCAGGATCGTAGCAGCCGGCACCATGGAGGAATTGACGGAAGGCCATTCCCTGGAGGAAACGTTCCTGGAGGCGGACCGAGATGAAACGTAATTACCTTCTTATGCGGACACTGCTGCTGTCCACCAGTCAGAGAAACATCTACAGGTATTCCAAGGACCCCAAAAAGCGTAAGAAGATCATTTTCGGCTATGTGGGCGTCGCTGTCCTGTATGCCATGCTGATCGGCTACAGCGCGGCGATCTGTATTGGATACGGATCCTATGGCATGATCGAAAGCGCTCCGGTGCTGTGCGCGCTGACGATCAGCGCCCTGTCCTTTGTATTCACGTTTTTTAAGACCAACGGATATCTGTTCAACTTCAAGGAATATGATATGCTGATGGCCCTTCCCTTTGAGGCGAGGACGGTTGCGGCATGCAAATTTGCGTATATGTATGTCAAAAGCCTGCCCTGGTATCTGAGCATATCTCTGGCTATGATGGCTGGATACGGGTATTACGCAAGGCCGTCAGTCCTCGTGTATCCCGTGTGGATCATACTGTCTTTGCTCCTTCCTGTGATCCCAATGCTGGGTGCGGCTTTTCTGGGCTTCCTGATTGCACGGATCAGCGCAGGATTCCGGAAAACGAAAATCGTGCAGACGGTACTCACTTTCGCCTTCATCATTTTCTGCTTTTCTCTGCGGTTTATCATCGAGGACCTGTTCCGGAACGACAAGGTTCAGGCTACGCTGGAGACAACCGCTGAAATGACCGGCAACGCCGCAAAAATCTATCTGCCTGCCGGCTGGTTTTCTGACGCGGTAACGAAGTTCAGCGTATGGGGGATCCTGCCGTTGATCGGCGTCAGCATCATACTGTTTACAGCGCTGTTCTGGCTGGTCGGAAAATCCTACCGGCAGATCAATTCCGCAATGAAATCCCACGCAGCGGCAAAGAATTACAAGATGACAGGACTGAAACAGAGAAGCGTGGTTTTTTCGGTGGCATTTAAGGAGTGGAAGCGTCTGACCGGGTCCACCACTTATCTGACCAACGGAGCCATGGGGGAACTCCTGGCAGTGCTGCTGGGCGTTGTGACGCTGCTGATCGGATTTGACCGGATCGTTTCCGTGGTGACCCAGGGAGCGCCCATCGATCCGTCCATCCTGCGGCCGGCGATTCCGCTGATCACCTATTTCCTCCTTGGGATGGTTGCCACGACAGCCTGCTCTCCGTCTCTGGAGGGCAAAAACTACTGGATCATTCAGAGCCTGCCCAACGAGAAAAAAACAGTCTATCAGGGGAAAATGCTGTTCAATCTGATGCTGACGGTTCCGTTTATGGTCTTTACCACCCTGTGTTTATGTATCTCCGCAAAAGCTCCGCCTCTTGACACGATACTGTATCTGATCCTCGGTCTGGCGCTCTGCGCCTTCTCTACGGCCTGGGGATGTGTTTGCGGCATCCGGCATATGCGGCTTGACTGGGAAAACGAGATCGAAGTCATCAAGCAGGGGGCAGCTGTGGCCATTTATATGCTTCCGAATATGTTCGTGGTTATGGGCCTGATCGTTCTGGTGGTATTACTCGGCACCCGGATGGATCAGAGGCTAGTGACCCTTGCCCTGACGCTGATCGCTGCAGTTCTTGCTCTGCTCAGCTACCGCAGGGTCATGATCCTTTCCCGCCGTTCCTAACAGCAATCAAATCATTTCCGGAAAAATAACAGACAGGCATGACCGAATGGTCATGCCTGTCTGTTTTAGTCTGCTGTGGATGTGATCCGGTATTTGCCCGGAGATCGATCAGCTTTCCAGATAGCGGTCGTAGGCGGCCTGCTCGATGGCGATGCAGTCCTCGATGCCCATCTGCTTCAGCGTCGACACGAAGTTGTCAAATTCGTCCAGGGACTCGTCGCCCACCACGAACTTCACAATGTGTTCATCCTCATAGGTCTCGATGTCGGCGTAGATCCGATTGTATTCCTGAGACTCCTCCACCGTCAGATTGATGCCGGCGCGGGGCATGTTGTACAGGCCGTCATTGGACTCATTCCAGATGGCGATAGCGTTGAGCTGATCCTGTACATAGTCCGCCCTGACCCGGTCCTCGTCGATGATGAAGGGAGCGGGGGTCATGCGGTCGCAGACAAAGATGTTCATTGCGGCGCCGTAGGAGTAATCAGGGTTGTTCAGCACCATGTCTGTGAGCCGGGGAACGCCGTCCACATAGGTGAAGGTCTCACCCTCCACGCCGTAGTTGGCCAGAAGGATGCCGTCGTCGCTGTAAACGTAGTCCACGTAACGGGCGATCACGTCGGGATCCTCGCACACGGTAGTGATGGACCACATGGGGGTGTCGAGCAGAGTGCCGCTCTCGCCCACGTGTGCCTGGGAGCCATCCACCGTGACGTTGGTAACGCCAGTGATGGCCATGTTCGGATCGGTGGCGGAGGAGAGCATGTAGGTCATGGCCTGCGCGGCAGTGCCGTACCAGATGCCGGTCTCGTTGTTCAGCAGGGGAGAGAAGTCCATCAGGCTTTCATAGGGGTTGGAGAGGAACGCATCCCGGACCAGACCCTCGGTGTACCATTTGTTCATCATGGTCAGGTATTCCTTGAACTCCGGCTGAATGGCGCCGTAGCGGACCTCGCCGTCCACCTGATAGTATCCGGCGGCAATGTTGTAGCCGCTGATCAGCTCCGCCTGAACGCCGGAGGAGTTGGCGATCTCCAGAGGATGCTCCACGCCCTTCTGATCCCGGAAGGCGCACAGCACGTCATACATCTCGTCAAAGGTCTTGGGGTTCTCCAGCCCCAGCTGGTCCAGCCAGTCCGCGCGGATCATGGGGCCGGAAGCGATGTCGCTGTACTCCCGGTAGAACTTGGGGAAGCCGCCGATGGCGCCATCATTGGACATCAGGGCCTTCCGAAGCTCGGGATAGGTCTGGAACCAGGTCAGCAGGTTGGGCATGTTGTCTTCGATGTAGGGGGTCAGATCGATGAGGAAATCCTCCTCGATGGCCTGATCGACGGTGCCGTTATAGTTGTCGATGGCCTTGCAGACCACGTCGGTGAAGTCGCCGCCGGCCACCATCAGCTGGAACTGTTCGGATTCCGCCATAAAAGAAACCATGGTGGCGTCCCAGGTCACGTTCGTGACTTTCTCCAGCTCCCGGAAGATGACGAATTCCTCCATGTTCTTGACCACGTCGTTGAGGTCCGGCGCGGTACCGAGCCAGATGGTGTAGGTCGTTTCATCAAACAGGGGATACTCCACCACCGGAAGCTCAGGGGCGGGCTCTTCGGCCGGTTCCGCGGCAGATGCTTCCGCAGCAGATGCGGCAGCTTCTTCCACAGCAGGCTCAGCTTCCGCAGGCGCGGCAGCTTGTTCCGCAGGAGCCGCCTCCTCAGCGGGAGCCGGGGCAGATGCTTCTTCCGCAGGAGCGGAAGCGGTGGACGCGGCGGAACCG
>CACYXZ010000174.1 GCA_902778525.1 Oscillospiraceae bacterium
AGGCTTTTCCAAATCTGCTTCCTTGACACCGTTTTTAATTCTTGCTATGCTATGGAAAAGAAGTTTTTCAGATAGAAAGAGGGAGCGAAATGAAAAACAGCGTCTCCTCTCCCGGGGGTATTCCCTGGCTGCGCAGGAATCTGTGGTCGCTGCTGGTATTGCTGCTGGCGGCGCTGCTGTTTCTGGGCTTTCGTCTCCTCCTGCGGGAGGAGGCAGCAGACGGCTCCCGTCCGGGCGATTACGTGGAGTATGAGCGAGGGGCGGTGGCCTCCATCCTCCAGGACAGTACCTTCTCCGATCCGGATTCCGACGGCGGTTTTCGCGGTGAGCAAATGCTCCTGGTGGACGTCAAAACCGGGCAGTACAAGGGCGAGCAGTTATTGGTTTATAACTATGTGGGTCCCCTGTCCGGCGTGCCTGTCAGGGAGGGCGACAGCGTCTCGCTGATCATTTCCACCTACAGCGACGGCAGCCACCGGGCCAACGTCTTTGAATACGACCGTATCCCGGCGCTGCTTATAGTATTAGGGCTCTTTTTCGGGGTCACGGTCCTGGTGGGGCGCAAGACCGGCGCCAAGTCCCTGCTGGCTCTTGTCATCACTGTGGCGGCTTTGTTCTATATCCTCTTTCCCCTGCTGATCCGGGGCGCTCCCACCCTGCCGACCGTGTTCCTGGTTTGCGTGTACATCACCATCGTGAGCTTTACGATCCTGGGCGGCCTCCAGCGGAAAACGCTATGTGCCATGCTCGGCACCGTGGCCGGGACCGCCTTTGCCATGCTTTTTGGGCTGCTTGCCCAATCTCTCTGCCGGGTCAGCGGGCTGCGGGTGGCGGACGTGGAGCCTCTGCTCCAGCTCCGGCAGACCGGGACCCCCATCGGGCTGCAGGGACTGCTGGTGGCCGGCATCATCGTCAGTGCCCTCGGCGCCGTGATGGACGTTGCCATGAGCATCTCCTCCGCGCTGGAGGAGGTCCACGCCGCCGACCCCGAACGCGGCGTGCGCGAGCTGTTCCGCTCCGGCATGAACATCGGGCGCGATATGGTCGGCACCATGACAAACACCCTGATCCTTGCCTTCCTCGGCGCGGGCTTTACGCTGATCATCTATCTCTATTCGCTGGGTCTGCAGCCCTTCCAGCTCTATCCCTCCGCCTACGTCGCCATCGAGCTGATCTCCGGCGTCGCCTCCTCCGTCGGCATGATTCTCGCCATCCCCCTCACCGCGATCATCTCCGCCCTGCTGCTTAAGGGGAGAAAATAAGCCGCCTGCGGCAGACGGCGGACGGGCTGCTTGTACGGGATACGGGAAGCGAATACGAAAGGTCAGGAGCCGCGGTCGGCATTGGAATGCGGTCCCGGGCGGAACGGGAACGGGGGCGCGACGGTTCGGCATTCCCGGGTAACGCGGCGGACCTCCGCCGCTGGAAACGTCCCCGGGCGGGACGGGTGCGGAGAAACGGGTTCTGTTCCCACCTTGCCGCCGTGATCGCCCAACCTTTCAGCCGCCGTGATCGCCTGTCCTCCCTGTGCCCAGCCGCCGTGCTACCGTGCCGCCGTGAAGCTGTGATGACGCGCCGCCGAGATCGTCCTGCCGCCGTGTCGCCCAGCCGCCGTGCCTCCTTGCTTCCCTGACGTCTTGTTTCCCTGACAGTTTGCTTCCTTGCCGTCTCGCCGTCCAGCCGCTGTACCTTGCCGTCCTGCCGCCGTGATACCTTGCGGTCCTGCCGTCCTGCAGTCTTGCTGTTCAGCCGCCGTGAGCGCCCGGTCGCTCCCTTTTCGCCGGGTCCGACAGCCCGGCGTCCACTCCGCCCGAACCGAATCAGACGGATCGCATGAAAGGTTTTTCCTGCATACCCCCGGACGCCCGGACCGACCGGGACAAATGATCGATAAATAACGGTACAAAAAAACGTAAATTCCCAAAGTAAGTTCCACAGTTGGATACCGGTAGAAGATACATTGGGAAATAAAGGAAATTAGTGTGGGAAAAAGAGAAGATGCACAGAAAAGAAAGGGGGAACAAAGCCTTTTCACATGCAAATGAAGAAAAAAAGGCAACTCGAATAAGCCCGGGAAGGATATTTCCCAGACTAAGTTCCACCATGGTAGAAGTTACTACGGGAAGGAATTAATTCAGCAGAGCAGGAGATTGGATCACATTTTTCGGGTCAACGAATGAGATACCGAGTGCGGAAGCGAGCTCGGAAGAATACGAAAAAGTGAACAAGTCATAGGGGCTTTTGCCGTTGAATTGTTTTCTTTTGACCGCATTGACGTGAGAGAAAATCAGGTCTACTGTTTGTTGGGAGAAATCATCGAAGGAAGTACCTGTCGGAACGATGTCCCGGAACAGAGTATGGTTCTTTTCGATATGCGGTTTTTCATAGGGAGCGTTCGGTTCACAAAAGAACACTTTGGTTTTCCGCAAATCATTCTGATCGCATTCGATCTCGTTGACACAACTGAATTCGCCGCCGTTATCCGTCAAAAGGATCGGGAACAAATCTCCGAACGAGAACCCGCAACGCGTCAGACGATCCTTTAATTCATTGATTTTAGCTGCGGTGGCTGCGGCAGTCTTGTTGTCGCACAAAAGACCGACCATAAAATCAAAAGCGTTGACATGCAGCGTAACAATGATTTTACCGCCGGGACGCCCGATCAAAGAATCCATTTCCGCGTATTCCGGAGAGTCGTTTTGTTCAAGAAACTGAAGGAAATCCGCATAAGTACGTCCCTCTTTTGCCCATTTCGGAACGAATTCACTTTGTTTGGCACGACGAGGCTTAAACTTAACGGCTCTTGGCAGATCTATGTTCGAGATGGAATAGTATCCCTTGTTGATATGTCGGTAGATCGAAGTTTTTGACGTTGGGAAATTGTTGGATTGAATAATGTGATAAATGTGTTGTCCTTTCCTGACTGCGGCGGAAATGGCGGCTTCGGTTTCATAGAAGCTTTCTTTGTTTAACGGGATACCTTCTCTTGCCTCTGTCAGCAGTTCCCGGTACTCCGTTTGCGCCTCTTTCGCATGATAAAGGCGTTTCGGATAATGGCAGCTTGAACTGCTCCGCCGGTTGCATCCGTTGCACACAAACGGCGCCTTCAGATGCTTAGGACAGGTTTCATCTGTTGTGGTGTATGAGTTTGTGAAAGTCTTTATGTGTTTTTTGACTTCCTTGGACACGGTCGTCTGATCTTTTTCAATCCGCTTCCCGATGTCTTTGAAACTCATCCCCTTGTTCAGACATTCCTGAATCTCGAGTCGATCCTGTTGTGTTAGGTGTTTATACTTCTTTTCGTTCATCATCTGGGACCTCCTTTTCCCAGACTAAAGTCTACCACTTTTTTCTTCCCACACTAACGTCCACGGTTATTTCCACTGTGGAACTTACTTTGGGAATTTACTACGTCGGGCGATCCCGTGTCCTATGCTGCGGGCATCTTGACAGAAAAAGTCCCGCGTGCTACAATAAAATGAAAACGAATGGGAGGCGAGCGGCATGAAAAACACCGAGGAGATCTTAAAAGCCCTGTCCGGCTTTTCGGAGTACCGCGCCTTTTACGAGGAAAACGCCCCGTCCCTGCAAAGCCTGTCGCTGTCGTCCGCGCTGACGGCGTGCCTGCGGGAAAAGGGACTCGAAAAAAGCGACGTGATCGGGCGCTCGGAGCTCAGCGAGATCTATGCGTATCAGATCTTTTCGGGCGTGCGCCTGCACCCCGCCCGGAACAAGGTGCTGTGCCTGACGCTCGCCATGGGGCTGACCTATGAAGAGACGCAGACGCTGTTAAAGCGCACGGGCTATCCGCCGCTGTACGCGAAGGACCCGTTCGACTGCGTGGTGATCTACGGGATCTTAAACGGGATGACCGTGGTCGGGGTCAACGGCCTGCTGTTTGAGTATACGGGGGAGACGCTGGGATGAACCGACCCGAAAACGGCGTCTGCCCGGTCTGCGGGGCGCTGTTGCAGGAGAACGCGCGGTT
>CACYXZ010000175.1 GCA_902778525.1 Oscillospiraceae bacterium
CCTACGCCGTTTCACATCTATGACGAAAAGGGCATCCGGGAAAACGCCCGCCGGGTGAAGGAAGCCTTCTCCTGGAACCCCGGATTCAAAGAGTACTTTGCCGTCAAGGCCACCCCCACTCCCGGGATCCTGAAGGTTCTGAAGGAGGAGGGCTGCGGCGTGGACTGCTCCTCCCTGACCGAGCTGATGATGTCGGAAAAGTGCGGTTTTTCCGGCAGCGACATCATGTTCTCCTCCAACGAGACGCCTCCGGAGGAATATGAACTGGCCCACCGGCTGGGCGCTGTGATCAACCTCGACGATATCACACACATCAATTTCCTCAAGGACACCATCGGTGAGATCCCCGAGACCATCTCCTGCCGTCTCAACCCCGGCGGCGTGTTCCAGCTCTCTTCCAGTGAGGAGGGCTTCCAGGTCATGGACTCTCCCCAGGACGCAAAATACGGCTTCACAAAGGACCAGCTCTACGAGGGCTTCCGGAAGCTCAAGGAGCTTGGCGCCAGGCACTTCGGCATCCATTCCTTCCTGGCCTCCAACACCATCTCCAACGATTACTATCCGGTTCTGGCCAGCATCCTGTTCCGCTTCGCGGTGGACGTGCAGAAGAAGACCGGATGCCACATTGAATTCATCAACCTGTCCGGCGGTGTCGGCGTTCCCTACCGGCCCGATCAGCCCGGAAACGACATCATGGCCATCGGCCAGGGCGTCCGGCGGCAGTACGAAGAGATCCTGGTGCCCGCCGGAATGGGCGACGTGAAGATCTTTACGGAGATGGGCCGGTTCATGCTGGCGCCCTACGGCGCGCTGGTGACCCGAGCCGTTCACGAGAAGCACATCTACAAGGAGTATATCGGCGTGGACGCCTGCGCCGCCGACCTGATGCGGCCCGCCATGTACGGCGCCTACCATCATATCACCGTGCTGGGCAAGGAGGACGCGCTGGGCGATCACATCTACGACGTAGTGGGCGGACTCTGCGAAAACAATGACAAGTTCGCCGTGGACCGGCTTCTGCCCGGGATCAGCAAGGGCGACCTCCTTTACATCCACGACACCGGCGCCCACGGCCACGCCATGGGCTACCAGTACAACGGCAAGCTGCGCCATGCGGAGCTGCTGCTGCAGACCGACGGCAGCGTCAGGATGCTCCGCCGGGCGGAGACACCGGAGGACTACTTCGCCACGATCATCTGGGAATAAGCACAAAAAACGGCCGTCCCCATCGGGACGGCCGTTCGTTTTTTGTTAAGTATTAGAGCGCGGGCATGACGATGTAGAGAATCACGCAGGCAAACGCGGCTACTGCAATACCGATGCCATAGGAAACTCTGGTCAGCGTGGTGCCCTTTCCGCCGCCGCCGGCCTTGGCCCAGGATGCCGTCTGGAGGCCGAACAGGCCGCCAAGCAGTGTGAGCAGAGACAGATAACCGCGAGGGCCGGAGCTCTGGGTCATCTGCGCATAGATGGCATAAATGCCCACAGCAAAGCCCGCTGCCTCAATAATAAAGCTGATCACGATCCAAATCCAATACTTGGGTCCGCTCCGGCTTTTATCTACGAACTCATTGTTCAGCTTGTCAAAACTATTATCCACGAAATTACCCCCTAAAATCAAACCAAACGGTTTTTTGCTACAGTAAATATACCATATGCAGGCAGGATTCGTCAACCAATACTTTTGGTCAAAGTGTAGAAATTGAAATGTCGTCTTTATGGATTATTACTGCTGTAAAGGTCGAGGGTATCCGCCAGTTCCCGGGCAAAAATGACCGCCGCCCGCTCTGCCTCCGCCTGGGAGTTTCCCGACGCGCCCACCTCCACCAGCAGGGCCATAGGGCCCAAATCCTGATTGAAACGCTGGTTTCGAAGGTTGACCGGCCGCATCAGGCCGGGGTAATCCATATTCATTCTGGCCTGAATGACCGCCGCGAGGCTCAGATTCTGCCGCCAGTCAGGATGCTCCAGCCCGCCGCCGTCGGTGCCGACGACCAGCATCATCCGGGCCGTTTCCTCCCCGTCCGCCTCCGCCGCCATCGCCATGTGCGTTCCGTCCGGGTTCTCCACCGCGTCCCGATGGACGTCCAGGACCAGACAGATCGACGGTTCCTCCTCCAGATCTGCCCCGATCACGGCCCGGGAACGGTCATAGGCCCCGTCGTACTCGGGGTAATCGCAGAAGGTCTTGTCGTGTCTGACCCGGTAACCCCGCTCCTCCAGCGTCTCCGCCATCCGGTCCCCCACCGCCATGACTCCGCTGTCCTCCGCGGTGGACCGGTAGACGCCGGGCTCATCCGAATCGGCATAGCACTCCGTCGTGTGGGTATGTACGATCAGAATGACCGGCGCCTCTGCCTGCACGTCCAGCCCCGCCGGAAGGCCCGGCAGCTCCGGAAGGCTGATCTCAAAATCGGTATCGTTCTCCAGCTCCAGGGACAGCGTGGCGTCGATGGGCAGCTCCACCGGCTCTGAGGGCGGTTCGGTAAGGCGGACCTCCTCGTCCCACGCCTCCTCCACGGTAGTGACGGGCACGGGGACCGGCTCCGGAGACGGCTCCGGCTCGGGGGATTCTTGCTGAGATTGCGATGGCTCCGGACTCTGCTCCCGGACGATTGCAAGTCCGATCTGACCGGCTGACCAGCTAAGCACGCGCTGGGCCGCATCCTCCGGTCCGGAAACCCCGGAGAGGCCCAGCATTGCTACCGCTCCCGCCAGCAAAAGCAGGCCGGCTGCCGCCGGCGATACTCCCTTCATTGGTATCACTTCCTCACATCAGTATATGCGTGGAAGCGCGGCTTTAGAACCATCAGTTTCGTTGACTGCGGGGCTTTTTTGTGATATGGTATATCCACTAATTGAAAGTTGAGGCAGTCATATATGAGCATCGTAAGAGATATGTCTTTGGCGGAGCACGGCCGCATGAAGATCGCCTGGGTTCAGGACTTCATGCCCGCCCTGAGCGCCATCAAAAAGGAATTTGAGCAGACCCGCCCCTTCGCCGGAAAGAAGATCGCCATGTCCATCCACATGGAGGCAAAAACCGCATATCTGGCGCTGGTATTGAAGGCGGCCGGGGCGGAGGTCCACGCCACGGGCTGCAATCCCCTGTCCACCCAGGACGACGTGGCCGCGGGACTTGCCTCGCTGGGCGTCAACGTCTACGCCTGGCACGGCTCCACGCCGGAGGAGTATCGGGCGCATCTGACGCAGACGCTCTCTTGTCATCCCGATCTGTTCATCGACGACGGCGGCGACCTGATGGAGCTGCTCTGCTCCTCCTGCCGGGAATTCGGGGACCACATTCTGGGCGGCTGCGAGGAGACCACCACCGGCGTCCACCGGCTTCGCGCCCGGGCAAAGGCCGGGGCCCTTCCCTTCCCCATGATGAATGTCAACGACGCCAAGTGCAAGCACTACTACGACAACAAATACGGCACCGGCCAGAGCGTCTGGGACGCTATCATGCACACAACGAATCTGCTGGTGGCGGGCCGCACTGTGGTGGTGGCCGGCTACGGCTACTGCGGACGGGGCATCGCCATGCGCGCCAAGGGTATGGGCGCCACGGTGATCGTCACGGAGATCGACCCCATCAAGGCGCTGGAGGCCACCATGGACGGCCATCAGGTCATGGACATGGACTCCGCCGCGCCTCTGGGCGACATCTTCATCACCGCCACCGGCTGCCGGGACGTGATCACCAAGCGGCATTTTGCCGTAATGAAAAACAACGCCTTCCTCTCCAACGCAGGACACTTCAACGTGGAGGTCAACGCGGAGGAACTGGCGGAGATGGCGGTCCGGGTCTACCCCCGGCGGGACGAGATCCTGGGCTATGAGCTGCCGGACGGCAGGACCCTGAACCTGCTGGCGGAAGGCCGTCTTGTCAATCTGGCCTCCGGCAACGGCCATCCCGCGGAGATCATGGACATGAGCTTCGCCATCCAGGACATGAGCTTCGCCATCCAGTGCATGAGTCTGAGATACCTCATGGAGCACCGGGACGGGATGAATCCGGATCTCTATGAGGTCCCCGCGGAGATCGACGATCTGGTGTCCAGGATCAAGCTGGACGCCATGGGTCTGAAGGTGGATACCCTGACGGAGGAGCAGGTCCGCTACCTCAACGGCTGGGAAGTCTGAGCAAAAAGAGTACGCCGCCTGCGATGCAGGCGGCGTTTTCAGCGGTTCGTTACCTCCAGAAGATCCAGCAGAACAGATACCCCACCAGCACCGCGCAAAGGGTGAAGGGAATACCGATCTGGAAGAAGTCTTTGGATTTCACCTCATATCCGGCCTTCCGCAGAATGCCGATGCCGGCAATATTGGCCGAGGCGCCGATGGGCGTCAGGTTTCCGCCCAAGGTGGCTCCGGTCAGCAGGCCGAAGAACAGCAGATAGGGGGAGCATCCCAGGGTCCCGGCGATCTTTGCCACCACGGGAAGCATGGTGGCGACATAGGGGATGTTGTCCACAAACGCGGAAAACAGCACCGATCCCCAGACAATGATCGAGTACATCAGCAACAGGTTGCTGCCGCCCAGATCCACAAAGATCCGGCTGATGTCGTCGATGATGCCGGCCTCTGTGATGCCGTAGATCACCACGAACAGGGACGCCAGCAGGATCAGCGTCTCAAAGTCGATCTCCCGGAAGGCGTCCCGGGCCAGCCGCAGATCCCCGTACCGGATCAGCGTATAGAGAAGGCCGACGGCAAACATGGCAAGACAGATGACGCCGTTGGTGACGGCAGGACGTCCGGGCCAGAAGGACGCCAGGATCAGCAGCAGCACTGTCCCCACCAGAAGGACCGACGGGACATAGTCCGAAACCTCCGTATGGTCCTCCACGGAAAAATGCTGCCGGTTTTTCCGGAACAGGATCATGATCACCGGCACGGTGGCCAGGGCGCCCAGCTCCACCGCCCAGAAGATACTGGGCTTGCCATTCATAAAGAAAAAGTCCAGAAAGTCCATGCCGGCATATCCGCCCAGCATGATCGAGGTGGTATCCCCCACCAGTGTGGCCGCGCCCTGGAGATTGGAGGATACGGCGATGGAGATGATCATCCCCACCGGGGAGATATTCAGTTTCCTGGCAATGGCAAGTCCCACCGGAGCGATCATCAGGACGGTAGCCACATTGTCCACAAAGGCGGAAACAAAGCCGGCGAACAGGGACATGATCACCACCACCCACATGACGTTGGGTGAATGCTCCAGCAGGACTTCTGCCATCCGGTTCGGCATCCGGGATTCAATAAACAGCGCCACCGTTCCCATGGTGCCCGCCAGCATCATCAGCACGTTGAAGTCAATGGCTGAGGGCACTTCTCTCACCGGAACGATCCCGGCAATGAGAAACACCACGGCGCTTGTCAGGGCAACCCAGGGGCGGTATTTCGGCAAAACAATCATCAGCACATAGGTCACAAGAAACAGGACCAGCGCAAATATCTTCATGGAATCATCCTTCCCTTGCAGGCGTTGGCCCGCATGACATACTATAATGTTCCAAGGTGCATTTGTCAACGGACGCCGTCCTTTGATTGCAGAAGGAAAAACAAAATTCACAAGTTAGAATCCGCGAGAATACAAGAGATATTATTAGAATTTGCGAGTTCTTCTCACTTTTTATAAATATTCTTTAATTTTTAATTGACATTGCCCGCCCCGGATGCTAAAATAGCGGAGCATGCCGAGCCACGGGCTCCGGCAATACTATAATGTATATTCTATACTGGAGGAGACAGATATGTCCACTACACTTGCAAAGAAGGAGACCGTCGAGCGCAAGTGGTACGTCGTCGACGCAGCTGACAAGCCCCTGGGCCGTGTCGCTGTTGAGGTCGCTACCCTGCTCCGCGGCAAGCACAAGCCCACCTTCACCCCCAACGTCGACTGCGGCGACTATGTGATCGTGGTCAACGCCGGCAAGGTCGTTCTCACCGGCAAGAAGCTGGAGAAGAAGATGTATCAGCATCACACCGGCTGGATCGGCAACCTGAAGGAAGTCAAGTATTCCACCCTGATGGCCCAGAAGCCTGAGTTCGCCATGGAGCTGGCCGTTAAGGGCATGCTGCCCAAGAACACCATTGGCCGGGCTGCCATGACCCGTCTGAAGATCTACGCCGGCCCTGAGCACAAGAACGCCGCTCAGAAGCCCGAGCCCTGGACCGCGATTTAAGGGAGGTAACATCTTATGTACGAGAGCAAGAGAGAATATAAGTATGGCACCGGCCGCCGGAAGTCCTCCGTGGCTCGTGTCCGCCTCTATCAGGGCGGCACCGGCGCTATCACCATCAATGGCCGTGACATCGACGAGTATTTCGGCCTGGATACCCTGAAGCTGATCGTCCGTCAGCCCCTGGTCACCACCAAGACCCTGGGCACCGTGGACATCGTCTGCACTGTCGCCGGCGGCGGCGTTTCCGGTCAGGCCGGCGCCATCCGTCACGGCATCGCCCGGGCTCTGCTGCAGGTGGATCCCGAGTACCGTGCCGCTCTGAAGGCCGCCGGTTTCCTGACCCGCGACCCCAGAATGAAGGAAAGAAAGAAGTACGGTCTCAAGGC
>CACYXZ010000176.1 GCA_902778525.1 Oscillospiraceae bacterium
CGGATCCATGCAGATGAAAAGGCACACACCTTCATACTCGTCCCCGCAGCCATAGCCGTTGAAGTCAAAAAAGTCCGCGGAGTAGATCATCTCTCCCAGGCCGTAGGAGGAAACATCCGTGACGATCACGATATCCCTGTCGATCTGGCCCCGGATCTCCGCCAGGCGGGCCTCCATGGCGGCCTCCTCCTCCGCGGAGAAGATGTCCGCGGTGTCCACCACCCGGGGCGCGTCCGGATCGTGGTAGAAAGGGAAGTCCTCCGTGCTCACGGGATACCAGGGCGGCAGATCCCCGCCCGGACCGACCCGGGGGATCTCCTCCGGATCGATCTCCCGCTCCGGGGCAGGATCTGCGGCGCTTTCCGGATCCGTCCCGTCCAGATAGTCGGAGAGCAGCAGGGTGGTGGCGTACATGGGTCCGAAAACACCGTAGTCAGCGGCATAGTCCGGCACGCTCTCCGCCACGAAGTCCAGATAATCCTGCGGGACCAGCTCTGCCGCGGCACCGTACGCCTCAACTATGGTCTCTCCGGTTTCCCGGTCCCAGACCATCTGGAACCCGTCCCGGTCCGGCCCATAACCGAATCCGCAGTCGTCATAGAATCCCCGGGCCAGATCGGACAGGGTCCGATCCTCGTGATCCTCCGGACCCACCGCCAGCAGCGCCAGATCCACATGATGCGCCTCCATAAATGCCAGGCACTTCTCGTCCAGCTCCTTCTGCTGAGCGTCGGTAAGCTCTCCGGAGGAGTCGGCCGCGCGGTAATAGTCCTCGCTCCAAAGGTCTGCGGCATGAACCGCAGGGGCAAGGAGCAGCGCCAGCGCTGCCAGCAGGATCAGCACATTCCGAATACGTCTCATCTCCTCACCCCCCTAACAGGTATTTCCCCACGAAGAACGCGATCATGGCCAGGCTGACCACGCCGAACCGCAGCAGGAAATACAACCGGCTGACATTCTTGTCGATGGGAAGCTGGCCTACGACCTTTCCGGTCTGACCATTGACCGCGTAATGATAATTCTTCCCCTCATGCGCCAGATCGAACAGATATACCGGAAACAGGACGTATTTCGCGTCCAGATCGCCCTTCAGGGTGCCGCCCTTCCGGCTCACGCCGCTGTAACCGGATGTAGCCCGTCCCATCGCCACGCTGTCCGCGCTGGAACGCATCCGGCGTTCCGCCCGGGCGGAGATGTCGCTCTTGGCCACGTCAAACCGGTCCGCGGTAAATCCGGCCAGATATCGGATGTCAAAATCCTTTGCCTCCTGCATCTCAAAGGGCTCCAGCGAATCCATCATCTCATCCTTGATCTTGCCGCTGGCGTCCACCGGGACATCCTCGAAGGACATGGAGACCCGTCTGGTCAGCACATAGTGATCCGTCTTTGTGATCAAATAGCTGCCGCTGCGATGAGAGCTGGATTTCTGGCCGTTGAAGCTGATGGTGCCGGACATCTTGCCGCGAAACACCCAAAACGGCACATACACGCCGGTGACCTTGCCCATGGTGCTCTTTGAAAAGTAGCCTCTGGGCAGAAGCGATTTCCATCTGTGGAACCGGCTCACCGCCGCAGGCAAACTGTCCGGCTGGATGCGGAAGGGAATCACGCTGTTGGGACGCAGCCCTCCGGTCACCTTTTCTGTCAGGACGATATTGTTGCCGCAGTAGGGACAGGTCAAAGCCATCTGCTCCGCCGGAGCGATGACCTCCGCCCCGCAGGAGACGCAGTTGTAGATTGGCAGCTTCTGGGCGCCCAGATCTGTGACCTGCTGGGTCATGTTTTTGAAGTCGAAGCCCTGGATCTTGCCAGGAACGTCCTCATAGAGTCCCGGTCTTTTTACCGGGGCGGACTTCGGATCTGCAGGAATATCCACGGTCATACCGCAATAGTCGCAGACCAGCTTCCCCTGCCCCGGGTCAAAGCGCATCGGCGCGGTGCATGCGGGACATTTCTGTTCGGCCAGTGGTTTCATGGCGGCATTCCTCCATTTCTTGTGAGCATAACGGATACCTGATCCTCTGATTCCAGTCTACCTGAATCCCCACAGGAAAGCAACCGGTTTCTGCATTTTGTCTCTGATTTGTTCTGCCGGATCAGCAAAAAGCCCTGCTCCCGGGGAGCAGGGCTTTTTCGTATCAATCCGCTTTGGCCAGATAGCGGTCGTAGGCCGCCTGTTTGAGGTCGATAGCCTCCTGGATCCGCATGGCGGTCAGGTTGTCCGCCACCTCGTCGAGCTTGGAGACCGGCTCATTGCCGACCAGCACAGAGGTGACGATCTCCTCCATATAGGTCTCGATATCGCTCATCACGGCCGCGTATTCCTCCGCCTCTTCGGTGGTCAGGCCGGCGTCGGCAGGATATCCCTCACTGCAGATCTCCATCCCGCTGCGGTCCCAGATCTCCATGGCGGCTTTCTGGTTCTCCCCGAAATAGTACTGGAGCCGGGCGCAGTCGTTGACGTAAGGCCCGCCATTGGTGATATAGATCGAGCAGGTCAGGGAAGACGGCAGACCGATGGGGCTCTGCAGGATCGTCTCGTTCAGGTGCGGATCTCCGTTTTCATCGTATTCGAAGCTCACGCCCTCCAGACCATAGTTGGCCAGGAAGGTCCCCTCCTGGCTGTACCAGTAGTCGATCCACCGGAGACAGGTCTCCACATCGTGGCAATCCGTCGTTACGGTGTAGCCGGGATTGGTGGGGCTGGCGTCGTTCACATACATGACCGGTCCGTCGGCGGTCTTTCTGGGATAGGAGGTGCCGGTGATGGCGAAATCCGGGTCGTCCACCGCGTCCTTGTACATATCGAACATCAGCACATTGGCCGTCCAGACGCCCGCGTCACCGGAGGCGATCAGGCCGAAATCCGGATCGGTGCTGGTGGTCCGGGACAGGAAGTCCGGATCGATGAGTCCTTCCTCGAACCATTTCGCCATCAGAGTCACAAAGTCATAGTAATCCTGCTCCATGCCCGCGTATTTGACCTGTCCATCCTGCACATAGAACAGCCCGTTCCGCAGCTCTGCGGGAACGCCGTAGCCGATGGAGAAGTAATTGGTCAGACCGGTGTAGGGCATCAGCAGCGGCGCTGAGGCGCCGATCTCGTTCTTAAAGGCGGAAAGAACGTCGTGATACTCGTCATAGGTGACCGGCACGTCTTTTCCCAGCTTCTCCAGATAGTCCTTCCGGATCACCGGACCCACGTTCATCTCCGTGCCGATCTCAAACCGGTAGCACTCCACGATGGCGCCGCTGTCCGTATAGGCAGCCAGCTCCCAGTCCTTGTTCTGGGCCAGCACCGCTTTGAGGTTGGGCATCAGATCGTCCAGATAGGGCTCTACATTCACCGCCACGCCGTCCTCCAGCAGCTGATCCGGGTTGTTGTAGTAAGAGCTTGCGCCAAGGATCATGTCGGGATAGTCTCCCGCCGCCACCATCAGGGAAAAGTCCGCGCTGGCGGTCTCGGTATTGACGATCTGGTAGTCGATGTGCACACCGGTCCGGCTCTCCAGCTCCTGGGCGAAGGGCGTTGCGCCGGGGCCCTCGATGAAGTTGGTCAGCACGGGCGGCCAGGTATACCAGATGGAGAAGGTGGCGGGTTCCTCCGTGATGGGAAGCTCCACCTCCACGAACTGGGGCAGTTCCTCCTCCGGCTCGGGCGCCGGTTCCTCAGCAGAGGCCGGCTCCACCGGCTCCCCCTGGATCAGCGCGTTCGGATTGGTACCGGGCATATCCTCCGGCTCAGGCGCTGCACTCTCCTGCACAGAGGCGGCAGACTCTGCCGGAGCCTCTCCTGTGGAGGCGGGCGACTGGGCTCCGCCGCAGGCAGTCAGCAGTCCCAGCGCTAAGGCAAGAACCAGCAAAAGCGACAATGTCTTTTTCATACTCTTTCCCTCCGTTG
>CACYXZ010000177.1 GCA_902778525.1 Oscillospiraceae bacterium
ATACCCGCCGCCTTGATCTTGCTCCAGTCCAGGACGCCCTGGAACTCGGAGACGTCGATGCCTTTGATGGTTGCCATGTTTATCATCTCCTGATTGCAATTTGAAATGCAGAAAGCCCGCACCTCCGTGCGGGCTTTCTGCTTCCCATGCTATCAGTATACCGGATCCGGGTGGAGGAATCATCCCGGTTTTATCCCGTTTTTGTCTCCGTTTTTCAGGGGGGCTTAATAGTCCTCCTCTTCCTCTCCCTCGCTGATGTCGCTCTTGGGCTTCTTCAGTCCGTCGATCGTGATGCCCTGCTTTTCCGCGTAGTCCCACAGAGCAGCATGGATCGCCTCCTCCGCCAGGAGGGAACAGTGGACCTTGACCGGCGGCAGACCGTCCAGCGCCTCCATCACCGCCTGATTGGTCACGGTGAGGGCCTCCTGCACGGTTTTTCCCTTGACCAGCTCCGTGGCCATGGAGCTGGTGGCCACCGCTGCACCGCAGCCGAAGGTCTTGAATTTACAATCCTGGATCACGCCGTCATCTGTGATGTCCAGATACATCCGCATGATATCGCCGCATTTGGCGTTGCCGACGGTCCCGACGCCGCTGGCGTCCTGGATCTCTCCTACGTTTCTGGGGTTGCTGAAATGGTCCATTACTTTTTCGCTGTACATATGCTCACCTGCTCTCTTTCTGCCGTTTTACGAAATCCTCGTAGAGCGGCGACATGCTCCGCAGCCGCGCCACGATCTCCTTGAGCGCGTCCACCGTTGTGTCGATTTCTTCCCGGGTCGTCTCTTCCGACAGGGTCAGCCGCAGAGATCCATGTGCGATCTCATGGGGCAGGCCGATGGCCAGAAGCACATGGGAGGGATCCAGCGAGCCCGACGTACAGGCCGAGCCGGAGGAGCCGCAGATCCCGTGCTGTTCCAGAAGGATCAGCAGGGATTCCCCCTCGATAAACCGGAAACAGAAGCTGGCGTTGTTGGGCAGGCGGTCGGAGGGATGTCCGTTGAGCCGGCTGTACGGGATCTCCTCCAGCACCCGCCGGATCAGGTGATCCCGGAGGGCCTGCTCCTGCGCCGCCCGCTCCGCCATGGTTTCCCGGGCGATCTCCGCCGCTTTGGCCATGCCGATGATGCCGGGGACGTTCTCCGTGCCGGCCCGGCGCTTGCGCTCCTGGGCGCCTCCATGGAGGAACGACCGGATCTTGACCCCCTGCCGGATATACAGGAAGCCGATTCCCTTGGGTCCGTGGAACTTGTGGCCGCTGGCGCTGAGCATATCGATGTGCAGCGCGTCCACGTCGATTGGGACCTGCCCGAAGGCCTGGACTGCGTCGGTATGGAACAGGATCCCCCGCTCCCGGGCCAGCGCGCCGATCTCTCCGATGGGCTGCAGCGTCCCGATCTCATTGTTGGCGAACATCACCGAGATGAGGATCGTGTCCGGCCGGATCGCCGCCCGCAGTTCGTCCATCTTCACCACGCCGTATTCATCCACGTCCACATAGGTCACATCAAACCCCCGCTGCTCCAGATACTCGCAGGTGTGAAGGATCGCGTGATGTTCGATCCTGGTGGTGATGATATGTTTGCCCCTGGCGCCGTAGGCTTCGCAGGCCGCCTTCAGCGCCCAGTTGTCCGCCTCGGATCCGCCTGCGGTGAAATAGATCTCCCGATCCTGGGCCCCAAGCACTGCCGCAATCTTTCCCCGGGCCTCGGAGATGGCGTTTTTGTTCTCCTGACCCAATCCGTAGATGGCCGAGGGATTCCCGTAATGCTCGCTGAAATACGGAAGCATCGCCTCCACCACCGCCGGACTGGTCCGTGTGGTGGCCGCATTGTCGAGATAGATGGTTTTCATGGAATTCTATGACCTCTTTTCCGGCTGTATTTTTTAATTCATATTGTTTTACTATGATTATAGGGAACACTATATCATGCGCCGAAGAGGTTGTCAAGAGGCCCGCCCGCAAATTCATATATTTTTAATATGAATTTATACCTGCTCCCCTGTCGCTTTCTCCCGATTGACAAGTTGCTTTTGATTGGGCTATAATCGAATCAGCAATCAGAGAGGAGATCACTGTCATGAAAATACGAATTGGCGCGTTATTTCTGACAATCGCCATGATCCTGAGTCTCTCCGCCTGCGGCTCCCTGCCCTCAGGCCTGCCATGGGGCTCTGCGCAGGAGAGCGATCCGGCGTCCGCGGAAGTCTCCGGCGCGGAGTCGTCCACGGAAGAGATTCCGGAAGAGCCGGATTCTTTTGAGGTCCGCTTTGACCCGGGTGAGGGTGTCCTGGTCTCCGGCGAGCTGGTCCAGACCGTGGAGGCCGGAGGCGCCGCCTCGGCGCCCGAGGTGCAGCGCAGCGGCTACGTCTTCGACGGCTGGGACGCCTCCTTTGAAGATATTCAGGCGGATCTGGTGGTCACGGCCCAGTGGGCCCCCCTCTTCCGGATCTCCTTCGACCCGGCCGGTGGCGCGGTGCTCTCCGGCGAGATCGAGCAGCGGGTCCGGGAGGGCCAGGAACCCGTCCCGCCCGAAGTTGAACGCAAGGACTCCATCTTCCAGGGCTGGAGTCCCGAGGTCGTTCCGGCCACGGAAAACACCGTATACGTGGCCCAGTGGACTGCCCAGAAGCTGGATCCGGAGGAGATCTACGCGCGGGTCTCCCCGGGCGTGGTGGAGGTTGCCGTCTATGAACCCGGCGGCGAATACTACGGCCTTGGCTCCGGCTTCTTCATTGATGACGAGGGAACCTTCGTCACCAACTACCATGTGATCGACGGGACCGTCTCCGGAGAGATCACCCTGGAGGACGGCAGCGTGCATGACATCACCGGCGTGAAGGCCTACGATGAAACGCTGGATCTGGCCATCGTACAGGCGGACGTCACAGGAAACGCCTTTCTGACCATCAGTGAGCAGCCTGTCCGGACCGGCGAAACCGTCTACGCCATCGGCAGCTCCGAGGGCCTCACAGGCACCTTCTCCGACGGCATCGTGTCCACGGCTTCCCGGGACCTGGAGGGCGTCAAGTGCATTCAGATCACCGCGCCCATCTCCCACGGCAACAGCGGCGGCCCGTTGGTGAACGTCTACGGTCAGGTGGTGGGCATCAACAGCATGTCCCTGGTGGAAGGCCAGAACCTGAACTTCGCCATCGATGTGGTGGAACTGGAGCAGCTGAACGAAACGGATCTGATCACGCTCTCTGACCTTTACGACATCAAGCATCCGGAGCCGGAGGCCTCTGTCTCCGAAGACGAGGGCTTCTACGCCGACGCCGACGGGGCGGAGCTGGAACCCAACGACAATTTCCTGCTGGCCGACGATATGGAAAGCGGCGCCTGGATCGCCGGAGAGGTCGCCGATGTAGACGATATGGACTGGTTCTGCTTCACCGTCGATGCACCCTGCGACGTCAGCTTCGAGGTGGCGCCGTACTACAAATCCGATCTGGAATATATGCTCTGCGGCATTCTGGAACTCACCGACAACGGGATTGACGTCAAGGACGCCCTGATGCCCGGGTCTGAGGGAGAATATGACGTGTCCCACACAGGCGTCATCCACTTTGACGAACCAGGCATTTATTTCCTGATGATCTGCGTTGATGAAACCTATGAATACGATGAGCCGCTGTATTACGTGGCCCGCGCGGTATGGTGATCCGCATTCAAAAACAGCAATATGAAGGAGGTACTTCACAGAAAGTACCTCCTTCTTTCTATCGTTGCTTGATGGAAATCGTCAGTTGGCTGTGGAATCCGGTTCTCAGCAGATTGGAGTTTGTAGAATTCTTTTTATTCCCTCCGGGGGCCTATGCCGTGCGATGGGACCCGCTGCGACAGCAGTGGGCGCGCGTTCCCTACTTCTGCCTCACCAGAAGTAGGCAAG
>CACYXZ010000178.1 GCA_902778525.1 Oscillospiraceae bacterium
GGCGGAGACCTGAACATCGGCATCAAGGACTACCTCTTGTGCGACGGTTTTTCGTCCAAACTCGTTCCTTATAAGAACAAGCCTTCCACGAGCAACTACGGTATCGTGGATCCGGACGAACTGTATCATTATATGACGGAAGTCTACTCCTTCGACGCCCTCAAGGCTCCGGGCTGGTTCGTGGACTATCAGAACTGCTACACCTTCCTCGCTGTGATGGGCATACGCAACCTGCACGTCAACTGCGCCACCGCCTTCCTTGCGAACGGGCAGAAGGAACGTGCACTGGAGATGCTTGACCAGAGCGAGGAGACGATGGTGAATTTCCCCATCTGCTCCATCCCGCTGGGATTCAGCGGCAATGACTATATGGTGGTGAAGACGGTGGAATTGTACTACAAGCTGGGGCAGCCCGAGAAGGGACGCGATCTCGCGGTGAGATATGCCGACGAGGTGCTCTCCTCGGCAGCCTTCTATCTGGAGTTCTATGCCTTCGCACAGGACGAGTTTGAACTCTGCGGCAACTACATCTACTTCCTCTCAGATGTGCTTAAAGCGGCCGGCGACAAAGAACTCAGTTCCACGGTCGAATCCCGCTTCTCCGATATGGTCGGATCTGCAACGGCAAATTGATGATGCCTGTTATGCACCCTCGCTCTGCTACCCCCACACTTGGAGCCCGATCAAAAAGCTTCTGTGAAAGTGTATGTATGGCACTGGGGGTAATCCTTATTCTGGCTGGATGCACGGCCGGACGGAAACCGGTAGTGGGCATTTCGTCGAGTTGGGATGACGCCCGCGTGGTGTCGCTGAACGACACCTATGTGGCCGCAGTCCGCACTGCAGGGGGCGTGCCTGTGGTGCTCCCGCCAGTTCGCAGCGCGTCCGAAGCCGCTGAGGTCCTGTCGCTCGTGGATGCCGTCATTTTCAGCGGTGGAGAGGATGTGGATCCGTCCCGTTACGGAGAGGATGTGCTGAATTCGACGGTGGAAGTGAATGCTCCCAGGGATACCAGCGATTTCCTGCTGGCATCGGAAGCATTGCAGCGGGGGATGCCGGTGGTCTTGGAGATGGCAGTGATGGGATACTTCTTCCCGCACCGGGGGCAGTAATTGCGCAGGGTGGAGCCGTGGAGCTCCCAGACCACCTTGCTGCCGGCGGCCTGGTGGAGCCCGTCGATGTTCTGGGTGACCACGGCCTTGAGCTTCCCGGCGGCTTCCAGCTCCGCCAGCTTCCGGTGGGCGGCGTTGGGCTTGGCCCCCTCAATGATCATCTTGTCCCGGTAGAAGCGGTAGAACTCCGCAGGCTGCTCATAGAAAAAGGTGGCGCTGAGGATGGTCTCCGGGGGATAGTCGTAGGTCTGGTTGTACAGACCGTCCACGCTGCGGAAGTCGGGGATGCCGCTCTCGGTGGACACCCCGGCGCCGCCGAAGAAGACGATGTTGCTGCTCTCGTCGATCCACTGCTGCAGGGTACGGATGTTCTCTTCCATGATGATACCTCCTCTGTGGCGTATATGGTTTCTCTGGTCCTGGTTGGATGGGATCAATCATCCCAGTCATCATAGTCCCGGCGGCGGGGACGGCGGTCGTCCCGTCGGTAAGACCGGTCGTCATAGCCTCTGCCGTCATAGCCTCGCTGGCTGTAGCCTCTGCCGCTCCGGTCGTCGTAGCCCCGGCGGGCGTTTCGTTCATAGTCCCGCTGGCGCTGGGCGGCGGACCGGGTGGCGTAGTACCGCTCCTGTTCCCGGAGAGCCTGCTCCCGCCTGGCCTGTTCCTCCTGCCAGCGGCGCTCCAGCTCCTCCTGGCGGCGGCGCTCCCGGTCCCGGCGGCGCTCCGCCTCTTCCTCCTGGCGGCGGCGGCGCTCGGCCTCCTGCTGGCGGCGCAGGCGTCTGGCCTCCTCCTCCTGCTGGCGGCGGATCCGCGCTTCCTCCTCCCGGCGCTTCCGCTCCTCTTCCTGGATGCGGCGGCGCTCCGCCTGCTGGGCGGCGTAGGCGGCCTTTTCCCGGGCGGTCTGTTCCCTGCGGATCTGGGCCTCCTGGCGGCGGATGGCCTGGCGCTCCTGCCGGGCCTTCTTGCGGATCTGATGCTGCTCGCTGAGATACCGGCGGGTGACGCCGACGACGATGAGGATCAGGGCCACCAGCAGGGCCAGCCGGACATAGAGGTTCCCCAGGACTATATTGACCCCGGAGACAAAGGCAAGGAAGGGGGAGTAGGACACGTCGCTGACGGCGGCCATGTCCACGGTGCCGAAGTCCTGTCCGTTGTAGATGACGGTCACTGAGCCCAGCACGTCCCCGGCGTTGATGGGGGCGGAGGGCTCCTCCTTCTCCAGGTGGAGCCGGAGCTCCAGCAGGTCCGTGTCATACTCCCCGGGCACCAGAGTCTTGACCGACTCCGTGGGCTGGAGGACCACATGGGTGGCCTGGAAGGAGTTCTTCACGGGGATCTCCTGGAGATAGGTCTCATTGCTCAGCAGGGTAGCCGGGCTGAAGCTGGTGAAGCCCCAGTCCAGCAGCTTCCTGCTCTCGATGAACTGGTTCCGGATGGGGTTGCCCCACTTGTCCGTGGGGTTGTCCGCCCCCAGGACCACGGAGACCAGGGTGTGTCCCTTCTTCTTGGCGGCGGCGCAGAGACAGTATCCGGCCTGGCCGGTGCTGCCGGTCTTGATGCCGATGGTGCCGCTGTAGACATAGCCGGGGTACTTGTACCGGGCCAGCAGGCCGTTGGTGTTGTAGAGCTGCCGGGGCTCGCTCATGTTGGTGGCGGCGGTGTCGTACCGGCCGGTGGAGACGATCTCCCGGAAGGGCGCGTGGGTCATGGCCTCCTTGGCCATGCGGTAGATATCCCAGGCGGTGGTGTAGTGGTCGTCGTCGTGGAGGCCGTGGGGGTTGACAAAATGGGTGCCTGTCATGCCCAGCTCCTCCGCCCGCTGGTTCATCCGCTCCACGAAGGTGGGGATGTCCCCGGCCACAGTGATGGCCAGGGCGTTGGCCGCCTCGTTGGCGGAGGCCAGCATCAGGCAGTAGAGCAGGTCGTTGACGGTGACCTCCTCCCCGGCCAGCAGGCCGGCGGTGGAGGAATCATCGGTCACGTCCGCCAGAGCCTCCGGCGGGATGGTGACCACCGTATCCATGGACAGCTCTCCCCGGCCGATGGCCTCCAGGGTCAGCAGACAGGTCATGATCTTGGTGATGCTGGCGGGGTAGCGGGTCTCGTTGGCGTCCTGCTCGTAGAGGATCTGCTCGGTGTCCAGGTCGATGAGCAGGGCGGATTTGGCGTTGATGGTGATCTCCGGCACGCCGGGATAGGAGACAGCGCCGGCCCAGGGGACCAGAAGGGCGGCCAGCAGGACCAGGGTCATGGTCAGCCCGGCGGCGCGGGTGAGAATAGGTTTCATGAGGTCAGGCTCCCTCGATCGTAAGTATAGTCGCAGTCATTGTACCACATTTTTTCCGTTTGCGACACGGGAATTGCGGAATCTGTAAAAAAAGTTCCCGCCGCGCCTTCTCTGTCCCTTTCCCTTGCATTTTTCAGGGGAAAACGATATGATAATAGAAAAGAATGGAAAGAGAAAAAACCAGAGACGAACGGGAGGCGGACGCGATGAAACGACCGGTCTGGACCCAGCGGCGGCTGGAGACGATCACCCTGCTCCTCACCGCCCTGTTCGTCGCCCTCACCCTCCTGTGGTTTCTGATCCCCCGGGGGGTCCCGGCGGCCCCCACCGCGGTGACTGCCGCCCACAGCCTCCGGACGGCCAAGCCCCAGGAGACCCCCGACGC
>CACYXZ010000179.1 GCA_902778525.1 Oscillospiraceae bacterium
TTGTCCTTGCCTCGCTGCTGGCGCTTCCGGCGCTGGCGGCGGATCTGACCGGCACCATGACTGTGGAGCCCACGCGGGAGATCGAGGCCCAGGCCTGGAGCGCAGACGCGGATCCGGCGGCCGGAATGGTCAACAACGAGCTGCTGGCTGCCGGGGGATTTGTAGAGCATACTACAAGTAACTATGGGATTAGCTTGATCAAAAAATACGAAGGATTTACGTCAACTGTCCAGTATGATTATGGTAATAATTCTATAGGATATGGTACAAATTTCGATTTTGCCGTAAATGTAGTCCCAGAGATCGCGTCAACAGGGAAGATAACAGAGGAACAGGCTACACGTGTACTTCGGGAATACCTGAAAAACAATGCAGAAACCTTCTTGAACGGAGTTTTAAAAGGAGCAGGTATTGCAGTTAACCAGAATCAGTTTGATGCGTTAATCAGTTTCACTTACAATGTAGGTTCAAATTGGTGGTACGGTGGAAACGATGATGGTACAAGATATAAAATCCGGCGCATGCTGGAAGATAACCCGTCTACCTGGACTTCTAACAGAGCCCAAGACGCTTTCGGCTCCTGGGTCAACGCCGGCGGCGTCCGGCTGGAGGGCCTTGTGGCCCGCCGGAAGGAGGAGGCCACCCTGTTCTGCACCCCGGTAAAGGGAACGTTCTGCACCCCGGTAAAGGGAACGGAAACGACGGCGGAAAACACCTCCACCGGCCCGTTCCTGGATGTTACACCGGGATCGTGGTACTACTCCAACATTTCCACCGCCTATGACCGGGGCCTGATGAGCGGGTACGGAAACGGGTATTTTGGTCCGGAGGATCAGGTCACCCGCGCGCAGATGGTCACCGCGCTGGCCAAGCTGGTGGGGACGGAAGCCACGTCCTTCAGCGGTTCGCTGAGCAGCTTTTCTGACGTGCCTGCCGGAAAATGGTACTCCCGGCCCATCGGCTGGGCGTACAGCAACGGCATCGTCAACGGCACCGGAAACGGCCGCTTCGACCCGGACGCGGAGATCACCCGGCAGGATCTGTGCTGCATTCTCGCGCGCTATCTCAAGAGCGAGGGCGTTTCCGGAGGAGCGAACCCGGCTCCGTTTGCCGACGACGGGCAGTTCAGCGGGTATGCCAGAGAGAGCATCTACTACTGCGCCAGCCTCGGGCTGATCAAGGGCGTGGGAGACGGAAGCTTTGCGCCGAAGGATGTGGCAAGCCGGGCGCAGCTGGCAACGATCCTGGTGCGGATGGACGACCTTTTGGGGTAAAACAGCGAGGCAGGAAAAAAGGAGACCCAAGTTTATGCGGGATATTTATCTGATCGATTTTGAAAATGTGGCGTCCGAGGGCCTCAGCGGCATCACCTACCTGAGTCCCGAGGATGAGGTTATCATCTTTTACAGCAACAATTCCAACCGGCTGAGCATGAAAATGCACATCCTGATTGGAAAGAGCGTTTGCAAATGCAACTATTTTGAGGTCACGGTAGGCGGAAAGAATGCGCTGGACCATCAGATCTCTACCTGGCTGGGGTATCTGATCGGCACCCGCGCCGCAGATCGGAACTACTACATCGTGTCCAAGGATATGGGATACAAGTTCGTGGCCAGCTTCTGGACAGAAAGCGCCATGCACCCCAGCGTCCGGTGCATCGACAACATCCGGGCGGCCGGCCGCATCGGAAGATCGCGCGCCGTGAAAGAGACGGAGCCGGAAGAGACGGCGCCTCCGGTACCGGACCAGACCCCGGCGGAGATCCCTGCCGAGCCTGCGGCGGAGCCCCTTCCCGCGGAGCCTGTTGTATCCGCCCCGGTTCCCACCGAGCTGGTTGCGCAGGAGCCGCAGCCGGAAAAACCGGAGCCCCCGGAGCCGACGCCTACGGAGGAACCTCCGGTACAGAAGGCTCGGGCCAGACGGACGTTCTTCGGCGTGGTGCTGCCGGATTGGCCGGAACCTTCCAAAGCGGCGGAACCCGCCCCGGTAGAGGAGCCCGCGGCCGAACCGGCAGCGGAGGAAGCTCCCGCCCCGGCGGAAGAGCCCGCCCCGGCGGAGGAATCCGTTCCCGAGGAGGAACCCGCCCCCGTGGTGGAATCCGCGGGAGAATGGCCGCCGCTGGAGGATAAACCCGACGAGGAGGACGACATCCCGGCATCCCGGTCCAGAAGCCGCAGCCGGAGCCGCCGCAGCCGGAGCCGCAGCGGACGGAACGGCGCGCAGAAGGAGACGGCGGAGCCCGTGGAAACCGCCGAGCCCCAGCCGGAACCGGAACAGCAGCCGGAGAAAAAGACCGCCCGTCGGGAGAAAAAGACCGCGGCGAAGAGCGTAAAGCCGGCAGAGCCCAAGGCGGAGAAGAAAACGGAGTCCAAGGCAAAGCCGGAGAAGAAAACGGAGAAAAAGCCGAACATCAGCGGCCTGATCGCTCCCTATCCCGGCCTGCAGGAGGCCCATCTTCAGCAGTTGATCGCGGAGAACCGGAAGCAGGTGCTCTGCAACACCCTGCGCAAGCAGCTTGGTCAGGAAAAGGGCCTTGCGCTCTACAACGAGATCAAAAAGATCGCGTTCAAGTGAAAACGGAAATGGCGCCGCATCCGCGGCGCCATTTTTTGGAACCAAATGGAACAGGGGAATTGAAACAGAACCTTGCAACCTGACTTCAGCCCGTTATAATAGGAAGTAACAGAGAAAAGGGGGATTCAGAATGAGGATTCCTGCAGTTCGAGGGACGGCGGTGCTGCTGTGCTTGCTGATCCTGTCCACCGGCGTGCTGGCGGCAGACATGGGGATGATGCCGCCGGAGATGATGGGACCGCCTCCCGGGGGAGGTCCCGGCGGCGGGAACGGCGCGCCGTCTGAAGCGGCCATCGTGGTCACAGACGGCCGGGAGGATCCGGAGGCGGAATATGAGCCCGGCGCCTACGCCCAGTGGATCAGTCAGGAGGATGGCCTGGTCATCGACGGTCTGGAGCTGACCAGCGGCGACTATGGGTTCAACGGCCTTTCCGTGTCCGGTCCGGAATCCGTGGTGCAGTTTCGGAACGGCATCGTCCGGCTCCGCACGGATTCGCCCGCCTCCGGAGAGGAGACCGGCGGCGCTGCGGTCAATGTGGACAACGGTGCGGCGCTTTTCATTTCGGACTCCAGCCTTGTGGTGGACGGGGCGGCCCGGTATGTGACTGCGGCGTACAATGACGGGACGCTGGTGGTGAACAACTCCCTGGTGCAGTCCACAGGCAGCAACGCCAACACCGCGGAGATCGCGGAGCCCTTCTCCAACGAGGCGCTGCTGATTTCCGGAACAGCCCGGGCCAACTTCTCCATCGGCGCCACACAGACCTACTACTTCAACTCCACCTGCGTGGCCGAGGGATGGGCGGCGCTGTCCACCGATTCCGCCATGGGGAACGGTCTGGATCTCTACGCCTACAACACCGACGGAATTGCCGAGCACGGCGGCTACGGCACCTATGCCGATACCAACTGCCGGGTCTGGCTCTACGGGTCCCGGCTCAACGCGGCGGAAATCGGCGCCATCATTTCCAAATCGGGGCAGATCACCGCCTGCGCCGCGGAGGATGCTCCGGAGGAGATCCTGGCGTATAACGAAGGACCTGAGGCAGAGGGCGGTACCTCCATCCTGGGCGGACGGAATGCCGTGATGATCCATGCGCCGGACATGATGGGCGCCGGGCTGTGGGCGGCGGACTGCGGCACCTTTACCGCCCGGGATGCCAGCCTCATCACCACGAAAGAGCTTCAGTCCACCAAGGACTACTACGACTACGGGGCGGCAGTCGGCGCCTATATCGACTATGTGTCCGGATCAGTGTTCCTGATTCGCTCCACCTCCGCCGACATCGAGCTGCAGAATGTGGAGATGGAGTCCTACAACAACACCCTGATCCACACGGTCCTCAACGCCGACGCCATGGGCAACTTCCTTGCCCCCGGGGACGGGGACCAGGTGAAGCCCGTTTCCGTCTCCATGACGGATATGGACGTGGCCGGAGATATCCGCCACGAGGACTACCAGCGCCGCATGGAGGTGACGCTGGACCATACCACCCTGTCCGGCAACATAATCTCCGGCACCATGGAGAGCTGGAATCAGACATGGGAGGAATTCGGCGAAGTCAACTGGGTGGTGGATGACAGCTTTGACGCGGTCTATGGCGTAAGCCTGACCCTGAAGGACGGGGCGGTCTGGAATGTGACCGGAGACTCCAGTCTCACAAGCCTGACCCTGGAGGAGGGCGCGGTCCTCAACGGAACCGTGACCCTGGACGGGGAGGAACTGACCCCGGAGCCGGGTGTCAGCTATGCGGGCGCGATCCAGGTCACCGGCGATTATGAGCCGGAGCCGGAGC
>CACYXZ010000180.1 GCA_902778525.1 Oscillospiraceae bacterium
CGCTTATTTGTGAACGATATGCTCATGGGGGAAGGGACCCCACTTGTCGGGGTTGTTGCCCTCATCGGGGTTAAAGGAGTGGATGGTGGCGGGCTCATCCGGCGGCCAGTAGGGGGCCGGGGTCCGGCGGCAGTCCGGGCACTCCAGGAAGCTCTTGTGGTATGGGGTCCGCAGCCAGCAGATGGGATGGAGCTTGAGGATCTTCCACTCGCCGTTTTCCTTCACGAACTCATTGTCATATTTGCCGGCGATCCAGAAGGCGGTGTCCTTTTTGGTGCTGGTCTCGGGGTCAAAGACCCGGTTGGTGTGGGGCCCGAAAATGTGCCACTGGCCCCAGGCATGGGTGCCGTCCTCGCTGACCTCGATGAGCGGGGAGGAGATGGTCAGCATCAGCAGCAGGAAGGCCCGGTCCGTGTTGGTGTTGGACATGGTGGCGCCCTTCTTTACGGGGTTGCCGTCGGTGTCCACCCGGCGGGCCATGGTGTCCCACACCCGTTTCACATGCTCCTGGCCCAGGTAGGCGCCGGAATCCATGATCTCCACCCGCACGTCCGGATTCGTATGGGTCCAGAGATCGTCCCACACCTCGCCGATCTTCCCGTTTTCCATATAGAAGATGTAGCGGCTCATCAGATTCTGGATATCCACCGCGTCGGCGGCGTACTGGAGGCGCCTTACCTCCTTCTCCAGAGACTCGATTTTTGCGAACAATGCCTTTTCGTCCATGATGGTTCTCCTTTCAAAAGTGTTTCGCCTACATTATAGCAAGAATCGTGCCAAAAATAAATTTGTTTTGCTGCTTATGAAATCGGCGATTTGGCACGGAACATGCTGCAAGAAAAGTATCATGCTTTTGAAAGGAGAACCACAATGAAAAAGACATCTGTGATAAGTCTGGCGCTTGCGTTGTGTCTGCTGTTGTCGCTGCTGGCGGGCTGCGGCGGCACCGGAACGCAAACGGGCAGCGACAATCCCCCTGCCTCCGCGGCCTCCGGAGCGGAAGCCTCTGCGGCGGAAGCTGTCCCGGAGCAGGAACCGGAAGCCGCGGCTCCTGCCGAGGCCGGTTCTAAACAGGAACCTGCCGAAGAACCCGTGGAAGCGGAGCCGGTCTATGAAAAGGTGGAGGTCGTTTTGCCCATCACGGACGGCGGTGAGACCATCAGCATGTATCTGCTCCTGCCTCCCTTCATCACCGCCATGGTGGAGCGGCCCAACGATCTGACCGTTCTGGGGGAACTGGAAAAGCGGACCGGACTGACCTTCGACATCACGCCGGGAAACTATATTGACGGTCAGACCGACGTGAATCTGCTGATTGCCGGGGGCACCTATCCCGACATCATCAACCACGCGGATCTCTACGCCGGCGGCATCGACGCCGCAGTGAACGAGGAGATCATCATCGACCTGAAGGACCACATTCTCAACGAAATGCCCAACCTGCTGGCCAGTCTCAAGGCCTATGACGCGGACGTCATCAAGCAGATCACCACCGATTCCGGCTATATCCCCTATTTCCCGGAACTCTACAAGGACCCCTACGTGGACAACTTCGCGCTGGAGGTCCGGAAGGATCTCATGGAGGAAAACAATCTGGAGATCCCCGAAACCTACGAAGAACTCCACGACGTTCTCGCGGCGCTTCACAACGCAACCGGCATGCAGCTCGGCTTCAACAAGGAAGGATTTGAACAGACCCTGCTGGCCGGCTTCAACCTCAAACCCGCCGGAAACACAGGCGGCTTCCTCGTGGTGGACGGCGAGGTCCGCTATCCCGGCGTGGAGGACGGCATGTACGAATACCTCCAGATGGTACGGGACTGGTTCGCCGAGGGCATCATCTATTCGGACTTCGTATCCTATGAGAGCTTCATGCAGAACAGCGCTCTGACTGCCGGCAACACCCTCTTCGGCGGAGGCGGCGCCAACGCCCAGACCATGCAGGAGGCGCAGATGAACGGCATCGAGCTCATGGCACTCCCCTATCCCAGAAAGAACCCCGGCGATGAGATCAAGGTCTACGGCCAGGGCATCGTCTCCCGCTGCGCCGCCTGGAGCGTCTCCACCCAGTGCAGCGACGAGAATCTCGACCTGATCTGCCAGCTGGTGGACTATATCTTCTCCGACGAGGGCACCCTGCTCTTCAACTACGGCGTGGAGGGCGAAGCGTTCCGGTACAATGAAAGCGGCGAGCCGGAGTGGACGGAGCTTGTCACGGAGTATACCGGCGGCACCACCACGGCGGCCATGATCTACGCCACCGGCACCCCGGCGGAGTATCTTCCCGGCATCTACGACAGCCACAAGTTCGACTACGGCTACAACGACGCCATGCGGGAGGTCGAGGAGATGATCCTTACCGCTTCCACCGGCGAGTACGACTATCCCATCGGCGCGGACAACCGCATCTCCTCCGAGGATCTGCTGCGGGCCGCCGGTATGCTCAGCGATCTGAACACCTACGTTTCCACCACGGTGCTCAGTTGGATCCACGGGCAGACGGAACTCAATGACCGGACCTGGCAGGAATACGTGGACGCCTGCTACGCCATGAACCTTCAGGATATCATTGATATCTATCAGGAGGGTTATGACGTGTTTATGGCGGAATGACCCGCCGCATTACGTACAAGAAAGGAAGCACACAATATGAAGAAAAGCATTGCGATCCTGCTGAGCATGTGCCTGATTTTCGGGCTGTTCACCGCCTGCGGCGGCACGGCTCCTGCCGCGGAAGCCTCCGCCTCCGCCCCGGCGCCTCAGGAAGAGGCCGCGTCTGCCGGAACGCCTGCGGAGGAGGCACAGCCGGAGCCCGCTGCGGAAGCGGAACCCGAGGAGATCTCCGCCCAGGAGATCGCGGAAGAGACTGAGCCGGAGATCGTTCATCTGGTGGAGTTCCCCATTGAAGAATCCTTCTCCATCTCCGTCAGCGAGTCCACCACCCCGTCCCTCACCGGCTCCGCCCTGATCGGCGACGACGGAAGCGAGCTGGGCTGGGCCAAGTGGCTGCAGGAGCGGACCGGGGCGGATATTGAAGTGGATCTCTACTCCTTCCTGGACGCCACGGACAAGCAGAATCTGATGATCGCCTCCGGAGACTACACCGATATTCTGGTGGGCCAGCTCAACTATGCCGGCGGCGTGGACGGCGCCGTGGAGGAGGACGTCCTCACCGACATCGCCGAGTACGCGGAGTATATGCCCGACTACATGAACACCCTGTTCCAGGATGTGAACAACGTGGCCGCGGCCTACTCTACCGGGAATCATCTCACCGCCTTCTACGGCATCAATGACCCGGACGCCCGGGCGGACTACGGCCCCGTGATCCGGCAGGACTGGCTGGATGAACTGGGTCTCCAGTCCCCGGAGACCTACGACGAGCTCCATGATGTGCTGACGGAATTCAAGAACGCCTATGACGCCACCCTGTGGATCTCCGCCTACGGCGGCGTGCCCGGGGACTTCTCCGGCGGCTACGGATTCCCGGAGTATGCCGGCGGCGCAGGCTTCCCCACGGAGGTCAAAGACGGACAGTTCCGGTTCGCCCCGGCGGTGGACGGCTTCCAGGACTATCTCAGGATGATGCATCAGTGGTATTCCGAGGGCCTGATCTACCCCGACTTCCTCAGCCAGGGCGGCGCAGACTATCCTGCCAACGACCTGTTCACCGGCGATAAGATCGGCGTCTGGTTCACCTACGTCAGCTATATCGATGCAGAGCAGACGCTGCTGGAGCAGGGCACC
>CACYXZ010000181.1 GCA_902778525.1 Oscillospiraceae bacterium
GCGGCGGCGTAGTCGATGGAATGGGGATGATCCTTTTCCATATTCAGGCCGTTGACATGGGTGGCCGAGCCGTCCACGCCGCGGATCTGGATGATGTCCACATAGCCCTCCAGCTCCTTGCAGAAGTCCAGGAAGTCCTCCACCGTATAGCCGGGGGCCTCCTCCTCCGCAGAGATCTGGGCCTCGATCAGGAAGTCCTTTCCGCAGACCTCCTTGACTCTGCCGAACACCTCTTTGGCCAGCGTGGCCCGTTCCGCCATGGTGCTTCCACCATACTTGTCGGTCCGCTGGTTGAGCAGCGGGGACATGGATGTGGCCAGGATAGATGACCGGTAGGACATGTAGAAGGTCACCATGTCATAGCCCATGTCCTGGGCCTCTTTGGCCCGGAAGGCGAACTCCTCGATCAGCGTCTGGAGCCGCTCATAGCTGATGCCGGGCTTGTTGCGGAACACGGCGGCGTTGTAGTCGCCTTCCTTGGGGATCTCGTCCCAGTTGGGGGTATCGGAAATATTCACGTCCGTGGGCTCGATGTCCATCAGGGACGCGGAGGCCAGCGTGCCGTATTTGTGGACCTCCTCGGCGATTTTCTTATAGCCCTCCACCACCTTGGGATCCCGCATATCGTTTCCGGTGCCGTCCATATGGGGCAGGCGGCCGAACTCGTCCGGCTCGTTGAGGTTGCGCTCCGGGTGGTCGCCCATGGCCACCGTCACCGTAGCGGCGCCGTTTCTGGCCATGTCGCCGTAAAACTCCGCCGCCTGCTCCAGCGTGAAGCTCTGCAGGGCGCACTTGGAGCCCATCATCCGGTTTTTCAGGGTCACATTGCCGATCTTCAGCGGCGACAAAAGACATTCATAGGGATTTGACATTGCAGTTCCTCCTGTTCTTTCGATTTCTCACTGATATTATAGCACACAGATCCGGCAATTTACCTATATATCCTGTTCATAGCCGATAACACAAGGTTATGGTTCCACATGGCTCAGGCACCAGTCCCGCACCCGCTCATAGTCGAAGGGATCCAGCGCTTCCGGGAAATAGCCGCTGCAGGGACTGATCAGTTCCCCCTCCACCACCACGTCCACGCCGGTCACCACCCGGTTTTCATCAAAGTCCAGATAGATCCGGTAGGCCCGGTTCTGGTGCACGTCCCCGGCGCCGAAGCCCAGCTCCTCCCCCCAGAAGGCATACATGGGCCGGCCCTGGTGGGCCCGGGGCATATCGTCCGCCCGAAGGATCCGCCCCGTCAGTTCCCGGCGAAGCATTTCGTTGTAAGTTTGATCCGGCAGTTCCATGTTGGATCCCTCCTTTTTTCTCATTGTACCACAATTCGTGTTCTTTTCCCAGCGGAGAATCCCTTGCCAATCGTCGCGTCTGATGATAGAATAAAGAGGATCATCGAGCATCCGCTTCACCAATATACTTTGGTGTTAGTGAACATTTCGTGACCTGGCAGATGCGGTGTTATTGATTTTGCTTGATATTCCGCTGTTTTTATGGGTGCACTGCAATATGTTGCTACTACACACATTTTCCGAATTAGGTCACATTTTCTATACTAACACGTATACTTTTCAGGATCAGGAGGGTTATTATGGCATCGGGCAAATCAAATAGATATGACAAAAAAGAACAGATGCGGAATATCGGACTGCTCCTGGCAGGGATTTTTCTAATGCTCTATTCACTGATCCCCTTCTTGAACTATTTGAAAGCGCCTTACCGGTATTCCGGTCCGGCGCAGATCATCGATGTTTTCTCTGACAAGCTGTTTCGGACCAACGATGACGGCGACGCGGAGGAGTACTACTTCTACCGCAACACATACCAGTACACCACAGATGGTATGGAACATCAGTTCACTGTGACGGCCACAAGTGAGGTGGAAAACGCCTACCGTGTTGGTCAGGGCGGCACCGTTTTCGCCTACAGCGAGGACGGCACGGACTACAGGATCGTCTCCTTCGGCCTCCGGGGCGTTGGAATCGCCCTGATTGGTCTGGGCTGCGTGATCGTCTCTGTCTGGGACTTTGCGCGCCGAAGGAAATTGGAAAAGAAACGAGCCGAATTACAGCGGTACTCGAATCGAAAATCATAACAGGGATCCCCTGTTTTAGGAGAATGAAACGAATGCAACACGCCCCTTCCCTGCCTCAAAGCATTTTGAAATACGCCTGGCAGTATATTCTCGGCCTTGCCTGCCTGCTGGCGGTGGATTTTCTGGATTTGTTCATCCCGCAGCTCACCGGCGAGATCACCGACGGACTGACCGCCGGGAACTTTGCCGGCTCGATACTGCTGCGGGACGTGCTGCTGATCGTGGGCATCGCCGCCCTTGTGGCGGGAATGCGGCTGGGATGGCGGGTGCTGATCTTCGGCGCCTCCCGGCGGGTGGAACGGGACCTGCGGGAAAATCTCTACGGCCATCTGACGACCCTATCCAGCAGCTTTTTCCAGCACAACAAGACCGGCGACCTGATGGCCTACTTCACCAACGACATGGACGCCATCCGCATGGCGGTGGGTCCCGCCATCCTCACCACCTTCGACAGCGTGGTGCTGACCGTGATGGTCCTGGCCAAGATGATATTTTATGTAAATCTGAAACTGACCCTTCTGGCTATGATCCCTCTGCTGGTGATCCTCTTCGGCGGCAGCCGCTACGGCAAGGCCATGTCGGACCGCTACACCAAAAAGCAGGAGGTCTTTGCCGGACTGTCTGACCGGGTCCAGGAGAGCCTGTCCGGCATCCGCGTGGTCAAGGCCTTCGTCCAGGAAAAGCAGGAGCTCGACGCCTTCCGCCGGGCCAATCGGGAGACCCAGGCCGCCAATCTGCGGGTGGTGCGGCTCCGGGCAATTGTACTGCCGATCCTGGACGGTCTCATCGGGATCTCCACAGCCCTGACCCTGCTCTACGGAGGATACCTGGTACTCCGGGGCGACATCACCGTGGGCCGCTTTGTGGCCTTCAACACCTATGTGATGACTCTGGTCTGGCCCATGATGGCCGCCGGCGAATCCATCACCCTGATCTCCCAGGGCGCCGCCTCCTGGCGCCGGGTAAAGGGTCTGTTCGAGCGGCAGCCGGACGTGGCGGACGACGATCTGACCGACCCGGAAATCACGGATCCCGGCAGCAGCATTTGGTTTAAAGACCTGCATTTCCGCTACGGGCAGGATCTCCCGGAGGTCTTCTCCGGCTTCACCGCAGAGATCCCGGAAGGCGCCACCATCGGCATCCTGGGCCGGACCGGCTGCGGCAAGTCCACCCTCGCCTCTCTGCTCTCCCGGGTCTATAATCCGGAGCCGGGGCAGATCTTTGTGGGCGGACACGATATCCGCACCATCCCCATCGCCGCTCTGCGGGAGCACATGGCGGTGGTTCCCCAGGAGAACCTGCTGTTCTCCGACACCATCCAGACCAACATTGCCTTTGCCACCCGGACGCTGGATCAGGCGCCGCCGGATCCGCCCATCAGTTCGAAGGTCTTCCTCGGACAGAAGGAGGCCGCAGAGCAGTGGGTGGAGCAGGAGATGGCACAGCGGGAAAATGAAAACGACCGCCGCTGGGGCGATCTGGAGGCGGTGCAGGCGGCGGCAAAGGCCGCGGATATCCATGACAACATCATGGAATTCCCGAAAAACTACGCCACCGTGGTGGGCGAACGGGGCGTCACCCTGTCCGGCGGGCAGAAGCAGCGCACCGCCATTGCCCGGGCGCTGATGAA
>CACYXZ010000182.1 GCA_902778525.1 Oscillospiraceae bacterium
TACCGCCGAGTGGCTGCGGTTCTATTCCGTCAAGCGGGGCCATCACCCCAACGCCCGGGGCGGGTTTACCACCACGTCGAACCTGTCCATGCTGGCCTTCCCCGCCCTTGCCCATGTGGACGAGATCAGCCCCCGGCCCATTCTGATGGTGGTGGGCGACCGGGCCCACTCCCGGTTCTTCAGTGAGAACGTCTATGCGGCGGCCAGGGAGCCCAAGGAGCTCTTTGTGGTAGAGGACGCCGAGCACATCGACCTCTATGACCGGGTGGACCGGATCCCCTTTGACAAGCTGGAGGCGTTCTTTCAGGCGCACTTATAAAACTGCGCTGTGAGACTGATTCCATGAAACGCCAAATAATGCTCATCTTGCTGCTGATCCTGAGCTTGCCGGCACTGCCGGCCTGCGGCGCAAGTGCAGCCGCTCCGGAACCGGAGGCGCAGACAGAGGAGGTAAAGGAAATGACCATGCATCTGAAAATCGGAGACACTGCGGTGGAAACCGCATGGGAAAACAATGCATCCGTGGAGGCGCTGAAGGCACTCTGCGCGGATGAACCGCTGGTGGTGGAGATGTCCATGTACGGCGGATTTGAACAGGTTGGTTCCATCGGGAAACGCCTTCCGCGAAGCGACGTACAGATCACCACCAAAGCAGGCGATCTTGTGCTCTATTCCGGCAATCAGCTCGTCGTGTTTTACGGCTCCAACTCCTGGGCCTATACCAGACTGGGCCATATTACCGACCGGAGCGCGAAAGAGATGGCGGAGCTCCTCGGCAGCGGAGACGTGACCATCACCATCAGCTCGGGACCTGACAAATGAAAATTCTTGTCTTAAACGGAAGTCCGCATCTCAGCGGGCCGACCGCCCATATGGTCAGCGCCTTCATAAAGGGTGCAGAAGAGAGCGGACATACAGTCGTTTTGGTCCCGGTGGCCCACAGGAACATTCGCGGCTGTATGGCCTGCGAGTACTGCCGGGAAAAGGAAAAGGGCGTCTGCGTGCAGAAGGATGACATGCAGGCGATTTACCCGGAAATCCTCTCCGCGGACATGGTGGTGTTTGCCTCGCCCATCTACTATTTCACGCTTTCGGCACAGCTTCAGGCCGTGATTCACAGAACCTACGCCATTGATATTCCCGAAAATGTGAAAAAGGTGGCGCTCATTCTGAGTTCCGGAAGTCCCTATGTTTATGGCCCCGCCATCGCCCAGTACTATCATTCCATTGTGGAATACTGGGGCGTGGAAAACGCAGGGATATTCACCGCAAACGGCAAGCAGAACAACTCCCGGGAAAAAAGAGACGAACTGTACCGGTTCGGAAAAAGCCTGTAACACATTCAGCAAGGAGGATATTATTATGGCACTGAAAAGTCCCCTGGGCTTCGGCATGATGCGCCTGCCCGTCAAAAACGGCAACCCCACAGAGTTTGACTATGATCAGCTCTTCCAGATGGTAGATTTGTTCATCGGAGCCGGCTACACCTACTTCGACACAAGCTACGTCTACCACAACGGCAAGAGCGAGGAGGCCACCCGGAAGGCGGTGGTGAAACGCTATCCCAGAGACGCCTTTACCGTGGCCACCAAGTTTCCCACCTTCTCCCTGCAGAAAGAGGAGGAGATCGAGCCCATTTTTGCTCAGCAGCTTGAGAATCTGGGCGTGGAGTATATCGACTACTACCTGCTCCATAATTTCCAGACGGTCTACTATGACGGCGTGGACGGCAAGGGCGGCGTGGTCAAGACCTGCCACCTGTTCGACCATGCGAATCAGTGGGTCAGGGATGGAAAGGTGAAGCATCTGGGCTTCTCCTTCCACTCCTCCGCCAAGCTGCTGGACCGGATCCTCACGGAGCATCCCGAGGTGGAGTTCGTGCAGATCCCGCTGAACTACATCGACTGGGAGAGCGAACTGGTGCAGGCCAGGGAGGCCTACGAGGTGATCCGGAAGCACGGCAGGCGCGTGGTCATCATGGAGCCTGTCAAGGGCGGCGGGCTGTCCATGGTACCGCAGACCGTGGAGGCAGCGCTGAAGGCCATGGACCCGAAAGCGTCCGTCGCCTCCTGGGCCATGCGGTTTACGGGCAGTCTGGAGGGCGTGATCTGCAATCTCTCCGGCATGTCCACGCCCGAGCAGGTGAAGGACAATATCAACACCGTGCAGAATCTCGATCCGCTGACCGAGGCGGAAAAAGAAAAGCTCCACGAGATCGTGAAGCTCTATAAGGACGCCGGGCCCATTGGGGCCGATCTGAGCAAATACAAGGGTCTGACTCTCCACGGCGCACCCGTGACCGCCATTCTGGAGGCGTACAATATGTGCCAGCTTCAGCCGGATCCGGGCTTCTCCGACGACAACAACTATCTCAAGAATACCATCGCAGAGGAGGCCCATCTGGACATCTTCGGGCCCCTGCCGGAGGAGCAGGTAATTCTGGCGGACGGCACCGATGTGACGGAGGAGATCCGAAAGGCCGAGCAGTGGCTGATTGAGAACAGCTTCTGAGAATCATAGCACGTTAAAAAACCTAACCGGCAGGTATTTTCAAAAACAGCAATAACGATCCCCGGGACCGACGGAAAACCGCCTGTCCCGGGGGACTTTCATCTAACTGTGGGATCGCATATACTCGATGGTCTTGTGCAGCGTGTCCATCTGCATGATCTGCGTCAGATGTCCGGCAAAGTCCAGACCGTACCGCTGTCCAAGTCTGTCTAAAATGTCTTTCAGTTCCGCATCCCTCTGCGCCGCCGCATCTTCAAAGTAGTCCTCGAAGGTGAGCTGCCTCCCCTCCTCGCCGGACAGATTGTAAATACTTACGCCGATGAGCCGGACCGGCCGCCGGTCCACCTGATCCAGCATCCGGGAGGCTTCCCGGTAGATCCGGACGGCGGATTCCGTTGGAACCGTTAGGCTGGAACGGGTGATGCCCTTCATATTGGAATAGGTCAGCTTCAGGGTGACGCCGCTGCCGTGGAGGCCCACACGTCTGGCCCGGTGTTCCACGCACAGGGAAAGAAGCAGCAGCACATCCCTCAGGAATTCGTAATTGTCCACGTCCTTCTGAAAGGTAACCTCCCGGCCGATGGACTTGGCGTCCTGGGGCCGATAGGGCGTGACCTTTCGGTCATCAATGCCCACGGCCAGCCGGGTGAGCCACCTTCCATGCTTTCCAAGCAGGTGAATGACCTCCTCTTCATGCCGCCGGACGTCCCGGACCGTGCGGATTCCGTTTGCATACAGTTTTTCAGCGGTCATTGTCCCGACGGTATACAGTACCCGTACATCCCGGTCTGAGATCAGATTCACGAAATCCTCCCGGGTGCGGATTTCAAAATAGCCATCCGGCTTTTTCTCTTCGCTGGCGGTTTTCGCTGCAGTCTTGGAATAGGCCACGCCCACCGAGCAGCTCAGACCCAACTCATCGCGGGTCCTGCGCTTGATCTCCATGGCAATTCGCCCTGCGCCGTCAAAATCTCCCGCCTGCGCGGCAACGTCCAGATACGCTTCATCATATGGCCTTCTCCCATGGCTACGGAAAGATTCCGACGGAACAGTTCAGTATTGAGGCCATCCGAAATGCCTATGAACACGGCTGCACCTTCTTTGACACGGCAGAGGTGTACAGCCCCAATCTCTCCGGCATCGGACACAACGAGCGGATCGTGGGCAAGGCACTGAAGGGCATCCGGGAAGATGTGGTCATCGCCACAAAGCTG
>CACYXZ010000183.1 GCA_902778525.1 Oscillospiraceae bacterium
CTGCTTTCCTGCATCAAAGGGCCGGAATCCACAGAAGCGGTATCGCTGCTTCGCGCCGCCGGCCGGGTCCTGGCTGAAGACGTATTCGCCGCCTGTGACGTGCCGCCCTTTGACCGCAGTCCCTTTGACGGATATGCCTTCCGGGCGGAGGATACTGCCGGGGCTTCAAAGGAGCATCCTGCGGTCTTAAGAATCCGGGAGGAGGTCCCTGCGGGCAGCATGTGGACCTGCGAGGTAACGCCCGGGACCGCTACAAAGATCCTCACCGGCGCGCCGGTTCCTCCCGGAGCTACTGCGGTCACGAAATACGAGGATACGGAGTTCACGGCGGAAAAGGTAAGCATTTTTCAGCAGTTTTCCGACGGGGAGAACATTGTCCCCCGGGGCGAGGACGTCAGGACCGGACAGCTCCTTGCGGAAAAGGGATCAGTGATCGACAGTGCGCTGCTTGGAACGCTGGCGGCTCAGCATATTTCCTGTCCGACAGTCTACCGGATCCCCGTGGCCGGGATCATCACCACCGGCAGCGAGCTGGCCGATCCGGAGGAGACCCTGTCGGGCGGAAAAATCGTCAACACCAACCGGTATACATTTCTGGCGGCGGTTGAACGGGCCGGATGTATTCCGAAGATCTATCCGACGCCGGGAGACGATCCCCAGACGATCGCCGACGTAATGCGGGCTGCTTTAGACGAATGCGACATCGTGATCACCACCGGAGGCGTTTCCGTCGGCGACTACGATTTTACCCCGGACGCCATGGAGCGCTCCGGCGCGGAGATCCTGATCCGCACGCTGTATCTCAAGCCCGGCGGCGCTTCGGCCTATGGGATCCGGGACGGAAAGCTGATCTGCGGTTTGTCCGGAAATCCGGCTTCGGCCCTGACCAATTATTATGCGGTGGTGCTGCCGCTGATCCGGAAGATGCGGGGACTTTCCCAACCGCTGCTCACCGAAGTCCCGGTCATTCTTGCGGAGGATTTCGGCAAGCGCAGCCCAAAGACGAGACTGATCCGCGGGATCCTGGATCTGTCAGACGGCACGGCGAGAATGCACGTGTCAAAGGGGCAGGGGAACGGTGTGCTGCACAGCCTGATCGGCTGCGATCTGCTGGCGGAGATTCCCGCCGGTTCTCCGAAGCTCCCCGCCGGAACAAAACTCAACGCCTATCTGATCCCATGATGGAGGAACGACATGAAAAAGATTAGAACAGTTGACGCGGTCGGTATGACGCTCTGCCACGATATCACTGAGGTGCGGGACGGCTTTAAGGGAAGGGCCTTTCGGCGCGGCCATGTGATCACCGAGGACGATGTGGCGCATCTGCTGAATCTCGGGAAAAAGCACATCTACATCTGGGAGGAAAACGCCGGAGAGATCCATGAGGAGGATGCGGCGCTTCGGCTTGCGGCAATGGCTCCGGTTTCCGGCGCGGAATACACCGGTCCCAGCGAAGGCAAGATGACCCTGACCGCGCGGCAGGCAGGCTTGTTCCGCGTCAATAAGCCGTTGCTGGATTCCATCAACCAGATCGGTGAGATCACCATCGCCACGCTGCCGGATCACTATCCGGTACAGCCTGGAGACAAGCTCTGCGGCCTTCGGATCATTCCGCTGGTCTGTCAGGAAGCGGAGATCGCGGAGGCGGAACAGATGACTGCCCGGACGGATCGCCCGCTGATGGAGCTGATCCCCTATCGGGAGCATCTTCCGGTTGGCATCATCGTGACAGGCAGCGAAGTCTATTCCGGCAGGATACAGGACAAGTTTGAACCCGTGATCCGGGATAAGGTGGCTGCTTTTTCCGCGGACGTGCTCGGATGCATTTTCTGCGACGATGATCTGGATATGCTCCTCTCGGCTGTTGCAAAGTGGAAGGACAGAGGCGCAAAGCTCATCATTATGACAGGCGGCATGAGTGTGGACCCCGACGATCTGACTCCGACGGCCATCCGGGGCAGCGGCGCGGAGGTGATCACCCAGGGCGTCCCCGCGCAGCCCGGCAATATGTTTACCGTGGCCTATCTGGAGGATGTCACGATCCTCGGTGTCCCCGGGGCGGCGATCCACGCAAAGACGACCATGCTGGATGTGATCCTGCCCCAAGCATTTACCGGCGTAAGGTTTACCCGCCGGGAGCTGCGCAGCCTTGGAGCAGGCGGCCTGTGCCAGAACTGCGGGAGCTGCAGGTGGCCGAATTGCACGTTTGGACGGTACTGAGTTATGAAGGATCAATTTGAGCGGGAAATCTCTTATCTGCGGATCTCCATCACGGATCTGTGCAATCTGCGCTGCCGCTATTGTATGCCCGACGGGGTCTGCCAAAAGGATCACCGGGACATCCTTTCCTTTGAGGAAATACAGGAGATCACCTCGGCCGCTGCGGAGCTCGGCATCCATAAGGTTCGGATCACAGGCGGGGAACCGCTGGTTCGGAGAGGCTGTGTGGAGCTGTGCCGGATGATCTCCGGGATCCCCGGGATCCGGGAGGTGGATCTGACCACAAACGGGATCCTCCTGCCGCGCTACGCCAGAGACCTGAAAGAAGCCGGAGTCAACCGGGTCAACATATCTCTCGATACGATGGATCCGGAGAAATACGCCTATATCACCGGCGGCGGATCGTTAAAGGACGCCATGGACGGGATCCAGGCCGCTTTTGACGCCGGGCTCACGCCGGTAAAGGTCAATACGGTTCTCATCGGCGGATTTAATGACGCAGAAATCCCGGCGTTTGTGGAGATGACCCGGGAAACGCCGGTGGAACTGCGGTTTATTGAATTGATGCCCATGGGCGGCGAATTCGGGAAAGAAGCCTATCTGCCGGGGCAGATCGTGCTCGATCGGGTTCCGGAGCTGAAGCCCCTTCCGGAGAACGGGGGCGTAGCGAGGCTCTACCGGCTTCCCGGGGGAGCGGGACGGGTCGGACTGATCTCTCCGCTGAGCCGACACTTTTGCGGAACCTGCAACCGGCTGCGCCTGACCAGCGAGGGAAACCTGAAGCCCTGTCTGCACTCCGGACAGGAGATCTCCGTGCGCAGTAAGCATGGGGAGGCATTGAAGGATACGCTCCGGCAGGCGATCTTTCATAAGCCGCAGATGCATGGAATCCTGGATGCGGACCATCCCAGTGAAGCTGGAAGGACCATGAACACGATAGGAGGATGATTATGGCGATCACAGACGACTTTACACACTTTGACGCCAGGGGCAATGCGCGAATGGTACAGGTCGGCGATAAAGCTGAGACAAAACGCACTGCTGTGGCGTCCGGAAGGGTGCTGATGAATCGGAATACCTTTGACCTGATCCGGACCGGCGGCGTTCGGAAGGGCGATGTTCTGACCGTGGCGCAGATTGCGGGCATCATGGGAGCCAAACGGACTTCCGATCTGATCCCGATGTGTCACCCCATCGCCATTTCCGGCGTGGAACTGGAATTGAGCTTGAACGAGGAAATGACTGCGGTGGATATCCTGGCCACGGTTTCCTGCACCGGGAAAACCGGAGTGGAAATGGAGGCGCTGACGGCGGTTTCTACGGCAGCGCTGACGGTATACGATATGTGCAAGGCGGTTCAGCGAGATATGGTGATCGACGATATTCGTCTGCTTCGGAAAACCGGCGGACAGTCCGGAGATTTTGTGCGGGAGGACAGATAAATGGCATATACAGCGGCGGTAATTACAATCAGCGACAAGGGAAGCC
>CACYXZ010000184.1 GCA_902778525.1 Oscillospiraceae bacterium
ATGACCCGGAGCCTCATCGCCGATCCCCATTTGCCCAACAAGGCCCGGCAGGGGAAACCGGAGGACATCCGGCCCTGCCTCCGGTGCCTGGACTGCCTGACGGGCCTCCAGACCAAGACTCAGATGGCCTGCGCGGTCAATCCCCGCACCGGCCACGAATTCCGGCTGGACGCCACGGAAAAGCCTGCGGTTCGGAAGAAAACGGTTCTTGTTGTGGGCGGAGGCCCCAGCGGTATGCAGGCTGCTGTCACCGCTGCCGACCGGGGCCACCGGGTGATCCTGGCGGAGAAGACCGATTCTCTGGGCGGCCTTTTGAAATTCACGGACTTTGACACTTTGAAATCCGATCTGAAGCGACTGAAGGACTTCCTGATCTGCCAGGTGGAGAAGCGGGACATTGAGGTTCGGCTGAACACCGCGGTCACGCCGGAATATGTGATGGAATTGAAGCCGGATGCGCTTTTGATCGCAGCGGGATCCGACCCGGTTAGATTCCCGCTGCCGGGGATCGAAGCGGCCCAGCATGCCACCACCGCTTATACAAATCTTGACAGCCTCGGGGAGACCGTGGCGGTCATGGGTGGCGGCCTGGTGGGCTGCGAAACGGCACTGTTCCTGGCGGAAACCGGCCGTGACGTGACCATCATCGAGATGCAGAAGGAAATCGCCCCGGAGGCCAACTGGATGCATAAGGTGGGCATGATGCAGCGGTTCGGGGATACCCCCAACCTGCACGTGAAAACCGGCCTGCGCTGCATGGCGGTGACGGAGGAAGGCGTGAAGTGCCGGGATGCCGAGGGAAATACCGTCCTGATCCCGGCAGAGAGCAAGGTCTACGCCTTCGGCCAGCGGAGCGTCCCCACGGCGGTGCTTCAGATGCTGGATGTGCCGGAGATCCGGGTCATCGGCGACTGCCGTCTGGTGGGCAAGACCAACGGCGCCATTTTTGACGGCTACCACGCCGCCATGGATCTTTAAGAAATACTTGGAATGGAGGTATGCAACATGGAAGTGACTCCCTTTGAACTGGAACGGCTTCTGGAAAAGAAAATGGCGGAGCGGGCAGTTCAGAATCTCATTGGACGATTCTGCCACCTGAACACCGCCCGGCGGGATCAGGACATTCTGGACATCTGGTCCAAGGCGCCTGATGCCCGGATCGAGCAGCCTTGGGGCGTCTATGACGGACCGGAGGGCGTCCGGCGGTTTTTCACGGAGGAAATGCCCGCCCATGACGATCTGGAGGCCAGACGGGGCGACCTGTCTGTGGACTGCCTTTCCACGGCGGTCATCGAAGTTGCCACCGACGTCAAGACCGCCCGGGGGGCCTGGTTCTCCCAGGGAATCCGGACGGATAAAAAGGATGGAGCGCCTCTGTGCCGCTGGTACTGGACCAAGCTGGCCGCAGACTTCATCTATGAGGACGGGACGTGGAAGATCTGGCATATGGCGGTTTTCCCGTTGCTGGAGGCGGACTATGAAACGCCCTGGTATGAGATGCCAAAACTGACGCAGGAGGCCTTTTCCAGGTACAAGGCAGACCGCAAGCCGACGGCCCGGTATCTCTGGAGCTTCCATGAGGATAATGACTATCCGCTGGGGCATCCGGCCACTCCGAAGCCCTATGACAATTTCGACCTGGAAGTCGGCTACGGATATTGAGGAGGTGCCGGAGATGATGACCTATGAAGAGATGTATCACGCCTATCAGAAGCTGGAGGCGGCGGACCAGATCCGGAATCTGGTGTCGAATTACTGCTTTGAGCACAACTGCGCGTTGCAGATGCGCTACTACAGGAATTGGTCCAAGCGGGAGGATATCCGGCATGAGATGCCCTGGGGCAACACCACCGGCCACCGGAATCTGGAGTACAACAACCCCTGGCATGACGTGGTCCGGCATCCGGACGACGCCGAGAATATGAAGGGCGGCGCCATGTTCATCCACTCCACCACCACACCGGTGATCGAAGTGGCGGACGATCTGAAGACCGCCCGGGCGGTGTTCCTGTCTCCCGGCTTTGAGGGAATTGCCGCCAAGAAGATGGGAACTTGGGCCAACAGCAAGTACGCCTATGAGTTCCTGTTTGAAGACGGAGAGTGGAAGGTCTGGAAATGCCGGATCTTCCCGGTATTCCGTAACGACTACTTTGATGATTTCGGTGCTGTGGCCGAGGAGGACATGACCAAAAAGAAACGGGTGGGCATGGAGGATTTCCATGATTTCTTCCGGTATGGCACGGACGTGATCATGCCCAGAAATGAGCCGGATCCGCCCAGACCCTATGACACATGGGAACCCGGCTGGAACTTCGGAACAGATTGAGGAGGGAAACGACATGAATATGCAGGACAATAATGCCTATGATAAACCCGCTGAGGGGGCCGCTCCCGGCGAACGTTTCAACCATATCGAGAATCCGAAGCGCACCCAGGAGGAGATGAGCCTGGAATTTGAGCGGCTCACGGCGGCAAAGATCTGCGAAAACCTGGCAGGCAGCTTTTCCTATCTGTTTTCCGCGAACCGGATGCAGGAGGTCTCCGATCTCTTTGCCCATTCAGATACGGACCGGATTACCATGCCTTACGGCGTTTACAAGGGAGCAGATGCAGCAGATCGATGCTTCCTCAGGGATATGGTGGATATCGATGATCCCGACCCTGTCCGTCACGAAGAACTCAAGGGCAGAATGATCATCCCTGATATGTGCACGCCGATCGTGGAGGTGGCCGGGGACGGAAAGACTGCAAAAGGACTGTGGAACAGCCCCGGTCTGGAGGCCCACAGCAAGGACGGAACGGGAAAAGGCTGGTGGAACTGGAGCAAGTTCGCCATGGACTTTATCCGGACGGACAGAGGATGGAAGATATGGCACTTCAGTCGGTACCTCTATTTCTCCACGGAATACCTCAAAAGCTGGGCCAAGTCCCCGAAGCATATCTTTGCTCCGGCCCGTTTAACCATCGACGAACCTGCACCGGAGCAGTACTATTATACTCCGGACGCGGTCTACCCCGATGAAGAACCGGTAATTCCGGTGCCTTACGACACCTGGACGGAGTAAACTGAGAACGCCCCGCCTGCCGATGCAGGCGGGGGCGGACGTTCAGAATGACGAATGGGGTAACGTGTTATCCAAGGCTAAATGATATCAGCAGGTTATTCTATGCCAAATCACTCATACTAATAATGTCATCGACAAATCAATTCCCACGAAGCCTCTGCCATGATTGTGGCAGGGGTTTCGTGGTTTTTTGTCCAGAAAAATCATGCTTGCAGTTTCTCCAATACAATAGCAGCAGGTTGATGATTTTCTTACGTTCCATCACCAGCCCTGCTCCTCTCCAAAGCTGAGAGGAGTGGGGCACAAAAAATCAACGAGGAGGACAAAAACGAAAACCAGAAAGCACGATTTCACCAACCACAATCTCACCCCATCCATCCTGACCCACTCGGACGGTCCGGCACTTCTGGGGGCAGCGCTGCAAATGGGGATCAACATAGACAGGTTGGCGGCAGAAACGAGGATTGCACATCACCCTCTTGAAGACATCGTTGCAACTGTACCACCCGCAGTGGGAGATATTGTGATTGATTCAGTCCATGATCCACCTATTTTATAGTTTTCAACCATAACCAATCAAAAACAACGATTTCTGTCATTCTAA
>CACYXZ010000185.1 GCA_902778525.1 Oscillospiraceae bacterium
TATAGCGGATTTTTGCCGGAATGAAAAGGAAAATCGTCTTTTTCCCCGGGTTCTGCCGGATTTTCCTCTGTTCAGAAAAAGTTCACAGGAAATCTCGGAATAAATTGTGCAAATTGACACTTGTACATCCGGGTCCTTTGGGCTATGATATATTAGCACTCAAAAAGAAAGAGTGCTAAAACGTGTAAAAACATGACAGCTCCGGCTGCCATAGCAATTCATAAGGAGGAACCTATTATGAAACTCGTACCCCTTGCTGACAGAGTCATCGTGAAGATGGTCGAGGTGGAAGAGACTACCGCTTCCGGCATCATCCTCGCTTCCAGCGCCAAGGAAAAGCCCTCTGTGGCTGAGATCGTGGCCGTGGGCCCCGGCGGCGTCGTAGACGGCAACGAGGTCAAAATGACCGTGGAGGTGGGCCAGAAGGTCATCCTGGCCAAGTACGCCGGCACTGAGGTCAAGCTGAACAAGGAAGAATACACCATCGTCCGTCAGAGCGACATTCTGGCGGTAGTCGAATAATTGGAGGTAATTTCTCATGGCAAAACAGATTATTTTCGGCGAGGACGCCCGCAAGAAGCTGCAGTCCGGTATTGACCAGCTGGCCAACACCGTGAAGGTCACCCTGGGCCCCAAGGGCCGCAATGTGGTGCTCGACAAGAAATACGGCAATCCCCTCATCACCAACGACGGCGTGACCATCGCCAAGGACGTGGAGCTGGACGATCCCTTTGAGAACATGGGCGCTTCCCTGGTCCGCGAAGTGGCCACCAAGACCAATGACGTGGCCGGCGACGGCACCACCACCGCCACCGTTCTGGCCCAGGCCATCGTGTCCGAGGGCATCAAGAACGTGACCGCAGGCGCCAACCCCATGGTCATGAAGAAGGGCATCTCCAAGGCGGTTGCTGCCGCTGTGGAGGCCATCAAGAGCCACTCCCAGCTGGTGGACGGCTCCAAGGACATCGCCCGGGTCGGCACCGTCTCCTCCGGGGACGAGACCATCGGCGCGCTGATCGCCGAGGCCATGGAAAAGGTCTCCTCCAACGGCGTTATCACCATCGAAGAGGGCAAGACCGCCGAGACCCAGCTGGAGGTCGTGGAAGGCATGCAGTTCGACCGGGGCTACATCTCTCCCTACATGGCCACCGATTCCGAGACCATGGACTGCGTCATGGATGAGCCTCTGATCCTCATCACCGACAAGAAGATCTCCGTGATCCAGGATCTGCTGCCCCTGCTGGAGCAGGTCATGAAGTCCGGCCAGAAGCTGCTGATCATTGCCGAGGACGTGGAGGGCGAGGCCCTGACTACCCTGCTGCTCAACAAGATCCGCGGCGTGCTGAACGTGGCCTGCGTCAAGGCCCCCGGCTACGGCGACCGCCGGAAGGAAATGCTCCGGGATATCGCCATCCTCACCGGCGGCGAGGTCATCTCCTCCGAGCTGGATATGGATCTGAAGGACACCGATCTGAGCCAGCTGGGCCGCGCCCATCAGGTTCGGATCACCAAGGACGACACCACCATCGTCGACGGCTTCGGCGACTCCCAGGCTATCGCCGCCCGCTGCGCGGAGATCCGCGGCCTCATCGAGACCACCGAGTCCGAGTACGACAAGGAGAAATACAACGAGCGTCTGGCGAAGCTCTCCGGCGGCGTAGCCGTCATCAAGGTCGGCGCCCAGACTGAGACCGAGATGAAGGAAGTCAAGCTCCGTATCGAGGACGCCCTGAACGCCACCCGCGCTGCGGTGGAGGAAGGCATTGTGGCCGGCGGCGGCACCGCCTACGTCAACGCCATCCCCGCGGTAAACGAGCTGCTCGCCACCCTGGAGGGCGACGAGAAGACCGGCGCCGCCATTGTGGCCAAGGCTCTGGAGGCCCCTGTCCGCCAGATCGCCAGCAACGCCGGTGTGGACGGCAGCGTGGTCTTTGACCGGATCTCCAACTCCGGCAAGGTGGGCTACGGCTATAACGCCTACTCCGAGGAGTACTGCGACATGATCGCCGGCGGCATCGTGGATCCCACCAAGGTGACCCGCTCCGCCCTGGAGAACGCCGCCTCCGTGGCTGCCATGGTGCTGACCACCGAGAGCCTTGTCACCGACAAGCCCGATCCCGCCCAGGACGCCGCCATCGCGGCCGCCCAGGCTCAGGCTGCCGCCGGTCAGGGCATGTATTGATCCGAGCTTCGGAAATCATCAACCGGGACGCCACCGCGTCCCGGTTTTTCATTGCTTTTCTCGCCTAATAATACTATAATAGACCCAGATTCTGCAAAAAGAGGGGATTTTTCGTGGCATCTTCCGCCGCGCAGACCAACGACTTTTCCGTGGGAAGCGTCCGGGGCTCCATCGTACGGATGGCGATCCCCATTACATTGGCCCAGCTGATCAACATACTCTATAATATCGTGGACCGGATGTATATCGGCCATATTCCCGGGGCGGGCGCTCTGGCCCTGACCGGTCTGGGCCTGTGTCTGCCTGTGATCTCCATCGTCATGGCCTTTGCCCGCCTGGCCGGCATGGGCGGCGCGCCCCTCTGCTCCATTGAGCGGGGCAAGGGCGATCTGGATGCAGCAGAGCATATTCTGGGCAACTCCTTTTCCCTGCTTCTGATCTTCGCCGTGGCGCTGACACTGCTGGGCGAGGTCTTCCTGACGCCGCTGCTCTATGCCTTCGGCGCCAGCGCCGACACCATCGGCTATGCCGTGGACTACGCCCGGATCTATCTGGCAGGCAATCTGTTCGTGCTGATCTCTCTTGGCATGAACAGCTTTATCAACGCCCAGGGCTTTGCCCGGACCGGCATGATGACTACGCTCCTGGGCGCGGTGGCCAACATCATCCTGGACCCCGTTTTTATCTTCCTGCTGGGCTGGGGCGTCCGGGGCGCGGCACTGGCCACGGTGATTTCCCAGGCGCTCTCGGCCGCATGGGTCATGCATTTTTTGACCGGGAACCGGGCCATTCTCCGGCTCCGGACCCGGTATCTCCGGCTCCGCTGGCGCTGGGTCCGCAGGATCCTCGCCCTCGGCTTCTCCGGCTTTGTCATGGCAATGACCAACTCCGTGGTCCAGGTGGTCTGCAACACGGTGCTCTCGGCCTTCGGCGGAGACCTGTATGTGGGCGTGATGACGGTCATCAACTCCATCCGGGAGGTGGTCTCCATGCCGGTCCAGGGCATCACCGGCGCCGCCGAGCCTGTTCTCGGCTTCAACTACGGCGCAGGAAAGCCGGACCGTGTCCGTCAGGGGATCCGCTTCATCGCCGTCACCTCCGTGGGATATTCCCTTTTGGTGTGGCTGCTGATCCGGCTGCTGCCCGGTCCGCTGATCCGGATCTTCAACAGCGACCCCGCCCTGATCGCCGCCGGGATTCCCTCGCTGCACCTGTACTTCTGCGCGTTCTTTATGATGGCGCTGCAGTTCGCCGGCCAGAGCTCCTTCGTCTCTCTGGGCAAGAGCGGCCGGGCCGTGTTTTTCTCCATTTTCCGGAAAATCATTCTGGTGACGCCGCTGACGCTGCTTCTGCCCCGGATGGGCCTGGGCGTTTCCGGCGTGTTCTGGGCGGAGGCCATCTCCAATGTGGTGGGCGGCCTCGCCTGTTTCGGCACCATGTTCTTTACCCTGTATCGCCCCCTGGGACGGGAATCTGAGGAAAGG
>CACYXZ010000186.1 GCA_902778525.1 Oscillospiraceae bacterium
GGATATGCTCCCCCGGGAGAATTTCGTCATGGAGATGCCCATCTTCAACAAGGCGGACCTGCTGGCCCAGATGGAGGAGAACGGCGGGAAGCTCTACGGCTCCCAGCGGATCCAGTCCATCGAGGGCGGCGTGCATACGCTGGACGCCGACGGAAACGAGCAGTTCTTCGCCGCCGACAGCGTGGTCAACGCTCTGGGCGTGAAGCCGGACGACAGACTGGGCAAGGAGCTGCTGAGCAAGTACGGCAGCGATCAGGTGATCATGGTGGGCGACTGCACCGCAAGAGGCGGCACCTACTACCGTGCCAATCACGAGGCCTATAATGCGGCCATGCGGATCTGATCTCCAGAGAAATCACATAAACAGGAGCCCCGGCGATCCGGGGCTCCTCTCTGCTTAACTTTTTTGGCGCAGAAGAAGCGCCCCGGAAAGGCAAAACCGGAGCGCGTCTTCACGATGAGACCCACCAGGATGATGCCTACCACACACAGCCCAGCCACGATGGCGTAGGACAGATGATAGGTGCCCGTCATGCTCAGACCTGCGCCCATGATCACAAAGGCGAAGGAGCGGACGATGTTGGTGATGGGGTTCAGAACACCCATGGCCCGGACGAAGTCGAGCCGGCCGAACACGGTGGCGGTCATGGAGGGGAACAGGTTGCCGATACCGCCGATGGCCATGCCGATCATGAAGACGGTGAAATACTGAAGGATCAGATTGTCACTGGGGATGGCGCAGGTAATCAGGGTCACAAGCCACCACAGACCAAAGATGATGGAGGCCTTCTTGGTGCCCAGCTTCTGATCCAGCCAGCCGGTGATGTAGCTGCCGAAGAGACCCAGAATGGCGGCGACGGTCATGGAGCCGATGGCCTTGGGAGGCGCCCAGCCCGCCATGATGAGACGGGGAATCAGACGGCTGATGCAGGAAACGGTGCAAATGATATAGATGCCGTAGCCCAGTCCGATGAGCCATACCTGCTTGTTGGTCAGCAGGGTCTTGACGTTCCAGGGGGACTTGTACTCGGCCATCTCACGCTGATGGGCAGCCAGCTCTTCCTTGGAGACAGTGCCGTTGTCGGGGGCGCAGCCCAGTTCTTCGGGGGTATCCCGCATGACGATGAAGGCGAAGATGCCCACAACGATCAGCAGACCGCCCATGAGATAGAAGGAACCGTTGAGTCCGGCCCAGCCCACGAAGGCAGTCAGCAGCAGGACGAAGGTGGCGGAGCAGAGGTTCTGTCCCATGGTGGCCCAGCCCAGCGCCAGACCCTTCTTGGTGGGGAACCAGGAGGCCATCAGGGCGTTGGCGCAGGTCCAGCAGTAGCTCATGCCGAAGAAGTTGGCCAGTGCCGTGACCACGGTGAAGCCGATGAGTCCGGTGACGATGCCGTAGCACATGTAGGTGATGCCGCCCAGCACCGCGGAAACCAGCATGATGATGCGGTTGCCTTTTTTGGTGACCAGCCAGGAGCTCAGCGCCGCGCCGATCAGACCCAGCCAGCTGGCGGGGGTGGTCCAGCTCAGGATCGCGCCTTCGTCCACGCCGTGGGCATTGGCGAAGTTGGAGACGATGGTGTTCAGACCGTCGGTGCACATGCCGGCGTAGAAGTAGAACATCAGGCCGGCTACCAGGATCATCAGCCATCCTTTGGAGCCAAAGTTACTTTTTGTAGATGACATTTTCATTTCTCCTCTCTGCAAAAATGATTTGCTTTCTTGCGAATCCACTATATCACACAACATTTTCCGTGCAAAATTCATATTTTTGTATAGTATTATGCTGAAATAAGCATACTTGTCGGTTTACGGAGGAAATGTACATGGACTTCAATCAACTCAAAAACTTTATGGCGGTTGCCCGAACCGGAAATATCTCTCGGGCGGCCCAGGAGCTGTATGTGACGCAGCCCAGCCTTTCCAAGTCCATCGCAAAGCTGGAGGAGGAGCTGAAGGTGCCCCTGTTCCGGCACCGGAAGGGACGCATTGAATTAAATGAATACGGCAGCGTGTTTCTTTCCAGTGTGGATATTGCGTTCTCCCAACTGGCGGCCGGCACCCAGACCATCCAGCGGATGTATGAAATGGACCAGCATATCCTTTCCCTGGGATCCAATATTTCCGCATACCTGCCTGCGGTGCTGCCGGGATTCTGCGCGGCGCATCCAGAGATCGGGATCCGGCAGCGGGACTGCTCCACCCAGCAGATGATCAATGCGATCCTTGACCGTTCCATGACCCTCGGCATTTCCTGCGAACCGGTGAAGCACGACCAGATCCGCTTCCGGGAACTGGGCCACAAGGAATATGTGCTCATGGTTCACAAGAGCAACCCCATCGCGAATTCGGAATGGGTGCAAATCCCACAGCTGGAGCAGGAGATCTTCATTGTGGATTCCTCCCGCCTGCGGCTGGCCCCCCTGCAGAAGCTATGCCAGGAATATGGGTTCCAGCCCAAGGTGGGTTTTGAGGTGGAGAGTACGCAGCTGCTGTACGATCTGGTAGAGAACGACCGCGGGATCGCCATTGTGCCGCTGGGATTGGGCTGTGATCTGATGCACCTGCATCCGGATCACAATATGCGTCTGGTGCGGATCGACGAAAAGCTGCCCCATATCATCATCGGCATCGCCAGCCACAGGAATTCTGAATACAGCGAGGCGGCGAAACTGTTTGAGGATTATCTGGTCCAACGTCTGGCTGAGGAGGATCAGATGATTCGGGACATGGGCTACGAATTTGAATGAATATTCCGCAGGAAATATAACGGTAGGTCAAAAAAACAATTTTGAGAATAGTCGGAATGTGTTATACTTAAATTAAAGAAAAACAGAAAGGAGCATGCAATATGTTTGCAGAATTCAAAAATAAAGTCCTGTTTGTTACAGGCGCGGCTTCCGGTATGGGCCGGGCAGTGGCTGTCCGGTTCGGCTCCATGGGATGCAAGGTGGCGGTAGCAGCCCGCAAGCCGGAAAAGGCTGCGGAAACGGTTCGTATGGTCGAAGAGGCCGGCGGTCAGGCGATCTTTGTGCCCTGTGACGTGTCGGATGAGGCGTCTGTCAAGGCCGCCATCGAGAAGACCGTAGAGGCCTTCGGTTCTCTGGACTATGCCTTCAACAACGCAGGCTGCGGCGCCGACGGCGTACATATTCCCTTTGCACCCCTGACCGAGGTCACGGAAGGGGATTGGCTGAAGGTCATCAGCACCAACCTCACCGGCGTGTTCCACTGCCTGAAGTACGAGCTGATCCAGATGCACAAGCAGGGCGGCGGCGCCATTGTCAACACGGCCTCCATCGGCGGCCTCAAGATGGCTCCCGGCTTCGGCGCCTACGGTCCCTCCAAGGCCGGCGTGATCGCCATCACCCAGACCGCCGCGGTGGAGAACGCCAAGGCCGGCATTCGGGTCAACGTGATCTGCCCGGGCCCCACGGACGGCACCAACCTCATGGCGGACAGCAAGGCCTCCGGCGCCCAGGATACCGATTTCCTGGTGAACAATGTGATCCCCATGGGCAAGCTCGGCACCACCGATGATGTGGCGGATTCCGTGGTGTTCCTCTGCTCGAAGATGTCCGGCCACATCACCGGCTGCGCAATGCCGGTGTGCGGCGGCATGCAGATGTGAGGCCATGGCTGTGATGCGCCATGTATCGGTATTCCGGCTGAAGCCGGAGTGCCGCACGCAGGAGGTCATTGAGGCGGTTGCGTCCGCGCTGCGGGAGCTGCCTCGTCAGATCCCCACGATCACCGGCTGCGAGGTGGGTGTGAAGCCTTTTGCCATGCCGCCTGTAAGCCCGGACGGTCATGTGCGCTTCTTCGATCTGATCCAGATCATCACCTTTGCTTCCCCGGAGGATTGCGCCGGGTATCCCGCCACGGAGGGCCACCGGCAATTCCTGGCCTCCTCCAGCCGGTATATGGAGGAAGTCATCGGAATCGACTATCCCGCAGAATAATGAAAAGGCCCGGAACAGGCATTGTGATATGCTCCCCCTATGAGAGACAGTGAAAAAGAAAACACTGTCAACCATAGGGGGAGCATTACTATGCCATATAA
>CACYXZ010000187.1 GCA_902778525.1 Oscillospiraceae bacterium
TCATCAAATAATCCAAGCTGCATCTCCGTCACCTCCCGCGCCTCTATTTTACCATGTTTCTTGATTCGTGGGGAAGTGAGTTTTTAGAGATGCCCTTATATGAGCATGGCCGCAGCGTAGGCGTCCTTGACGCCGGTCCGCACATCCCCGGGCCGGAAGCTGTCGCCGATCACCCGGAACCAGATGCAGCACCGGCTCAGCGCCTCCAGATCCTCCCGGACCGGCGAAACGCCGCCGCACACCACGACATCATCGAACAACACTGTTTTCTCTTCCTTTTTCACGGTAAAGGATACCTGTCCTTCGGAAAGGCGGATGTCTTTCACCTTCGGAATCTGCTCGAGGCTGCCGCCGCCCTCCTGCTTCGCCAGCCGTTCCTGGTAACGGTCCGCGTCCTTGAAGAAGCACTCCGGCATTCGCCGGGACAGCTCCGTCACCTGATGGCCGCACAGGGCCAGGTGCCATGCCGTCTCCACGCCGGTTTCCGAGCCGCCGATCACCAGCACCCGCTCCCCGAGTTCTGTCTCGCGGCCGAAGACCTCCATGGGTTTCCAGGGCTTCACCGTCTCGATCCCCTCCACAGGGGGGAGCTTCTCGGCCGCTCCCGCGGCATACAGGATCACGTCGTACCCTTCTCCCTCCATTCGCTCCGGTTTGGCGGGCGTATGGAGACGAACCTCCACCCCGGCCTTTTCCGTCTGGGCGATCAGATAGTTCATGTAGTCGAGAAGCGGCCACTTGAAGTCCACAAATTCCGAATGACGCAGCTGCCCGCCCAAGGCCCCGGACGCCTCATAGAGCGTCACGGCATGGCCGCGCCGGACCGCCGTGATAGCCGCCGTCATGCCGGCTGGTCCGCCGCCGATGACCGCCACCTTTTTCGGCTGCGGGTCCTTTTTCACGTGATTCAGGAAATTCGGATCCATGGACAGGGCCAGTCGGGGATTCACCGATCAGCCGAAGTCCGGGTCTCCCGGGCGCACATGGCATTTGTTGCACAGGAGACAGGGCGTGACATCCTCTCCCCGCCCCTCCAGCAGCTTCTCCGCGTAGTCCGGTTCGGCGATCAAGGCTCTGGACATATAGATAAGGTCGCAGTCCCCGTTTTTCAGAGCTCGCTCCATGAGCTCCGGATCCCCGTATCCGCCCACGACGCCCACGCGAATGCTCGTGCCGGAGGCCTTGAGCTTCTTCGCATACTCCAGCGTCACCGGCTTCCCCCGCACGGAATTGACGCCGGAGGGATGGGCTGCCGCGTCCGTGGCTCCCCGGAGCTGGATCAGATCCACCAGGCCCTCCCAGAGCTTCACATACCGGCACAGGTCCTCGGTGGTGTAGGCGCCCGGCTCCTCCCCGCTGATCTGGACCTGCAGGATGCAGTCCGGACACACGGCCCTGACCCGCCGGAAGACCTCCAGGGTCAGCCGGGCCCGCTCCTCAATGGTCTCTCCGCCGTACTTGTCCGTCCGGCGGTTTCTCCGGGACAGGGAGCGGCACAGGAGCGTTCCGCCGTAGGACATATGGACGTTCATCACGTCCACCCCCAGGGAGGCGTAGTCCGCAGCGGCCCGGGCGAACCGGTCCGGCAGTTCTTCCAGCACCTCCAGCGGGACGTCGCTGATGTCCCATCCACGTGGCTCCGCGTCGGAAATACCCATGCTGCAAAGGGCGCCGTAGCTGTGAACGGCCGAGGCCATCCGGGCGTAGAAGATCCGGTTGTTCCGGAGAGACAGATCCACACCCTCGGTGTGGGTCTTCTCTGTGGGCAGGCCGTCGTCGGGCTTGGGCATCTTGCCCTCCTCCTCGTCGTCCATCTCAAAGGGACGGGGCGGCATCTGCATCGGCCGGGTATGGGGATTGGGCAGGACCACCGCCGGCAGCGGCACGATGGAGGCGCCTGCCGCGGCCATATCGCCCACATAGGTCAGCGCAGAGGCCATGGGTTTCTCGTCCTCCACGCCCACCGTAAAGGTCGGAATGGCCCGGGACATGGCAAGACGGTTTTTCAGCACCCGCCCATGGACGACCATGGGGGTGAAGATATACGGATAATGCTTCATGGAAAGCCTCCTTTCTCAGTTTCTATTTTAAGATCCCGCAAATAAGCTGTAAACAGACAATCTCTTGGAAACACAGCAAAAACTTGGATGCGCGCCAATGCCGAAATGCATTGGCGCGCATCCTTCAGAGCCTGCTGCGGCTCCGGCGGTATTCGGTTGGACTGATCTTCATATACCTGCGGAACACTCTCGAAAGCGCCTGGGGATCTGCGTATCCCGTCTCTTTCGCGATCTCGGATATGCTCTTTTCCGTGCCGGTGAGCAGCTGCGTGATGTGCTCGATCCGCACATTGTGGATGTAGTCGATCAGCCGGATGCCGGTGCTCTTCCGAAACACATGGGACACATAGGAGGAGTTGAGTCCGAAGCGGCGGCTGATGGTGTTGACGTCCAACTGCGGGTCCATATAGTTGCTGCGGATATAGCTGATGATCCGCTCCGACCAGACGATGTCCTTTTCATCCATGGACAGGACCTGCTCGATGGCGTCGTAGATCTGGTCGATCCAGGCGAAGATTGCCTCTTTGTCGTGGACCGCCCAAAGGGTCTGGACCTTGTTCTGAAGCTCCGCCCGGACGCTGTGGTTGACGCCCCTGCAGTCGCAGATGAAGTAGACGGTGTAGTTCAGGCGAGAGAACAGCTCGGTCTTGATGGTCACCGCCGTGCGCATGGAGCTCATCCTGTCAGAGATGATCTCCCGGAGCATCTCCTTCGCCTGTCTGAACTGGAACGCGGCGGTATAGGAGAACCACTGTTTTTCCAGCGGAATGCGCCGCTGCTCGTCCGGAAGCCGTTCCGACATGACCTCCCCTGCGGTGATGACGCCGCGCCGGCGGGCAAAGAACGAAAAATGCTCGATGATCGCCTGAGCCTCCACGTAAGCATCGTAGACGTTTCCGATGTTCCGGTGGGCCGAGCTCACCGCCAGATGGAGCCTGAGTCCCAGACAGCTCTCCGCAGACTCCAGCGAGCGCCGGAGGCTGCTGTGGATCCCGTTCCAGAGCGCCTCGTGATGCTCCGGCGTATCGTCCAGCCCGTCGATGCCCAGAGCCAGCGTCAGGAAATTGTTCACAGGCAGCCGCTCAACGGTGCAGGGCCGGAGGCAGGTTTTGAAGATGCTCTCCGCGTCGTCCTCCAGCTTCCGCATATTCACCTGTTCGGGCGGGATCCCGCTGAGGCAGGGACTCTGATCCGGTTCGATATCCGCAATCACAACGATCACAAGCCGGTTCCGGAGCAAGACGGTATAGGTTTCCCGGATCGCGTCATGATAGTCGATCTTCATCCAGATCCTCCCTGTCTTCCTTTTTCAGCAGCAGATGAAAATGCGCCCGCAAATCCGGTGAGGAAACCCCCGGTGCAGTGACCTCCCGGCAATCGAGGATCCGGAATCCCCGAAACAGGGCGGGCAGCTCTGATTCCGCCGCGTAGAAATGGGGACTTTGGTTTTCATGGATCACAGTGAACCGGTCGATGGGTTCCCCGCTCCGGAATACGGCATCGTTTTTACTTTTTACCGTCACATAGGCCTCGCCGCCCGGCTTTATGACCCGGTGAAG
>CACYXZ010000188.1 GCA_902778525.1 Oscillospiraceae bacterium
ATACCTCCCGGAGTGCGGAGACGAGCACATTCCCCACACCGAGTTCCTTCAGGTGGATCTGTGGATGCGGGAATACGTCTCTGCCCGCCTGATGCCCCGGTGTCTGCCCTATTTCGTCCCGGCACCCGACGGCATGGAAATCCTTATCAACGTCACCGGGATCGACGAGAAGGACCTGGACGCCTCCTCCCGGGAACGGGTGGCGGAGATCTGCCGCGGCCTTCAGGCGGTCATCTCCGACCTGGACAGCCACGGGCTGATCTGCGGCGCCGTGGTCAGCACCGTCTACAACGGCCGGGAGAACATCGTCAAGGCCCGGCACGAGGCGCTGGAGCTGACCTCCTACGCGGAGCTGATGGGCGACAGCAGCCCCGTCAAGAACGCCTACGATCAGGCGGAAAACCCGGTGGAGCTGAGCGATAAGCTGCTGCGAACGGAGCTGGAAAAGCGGTTCATGCAGGCCGTCACCAACCGGAACTTCGAACAGATGGAAAGCGTCATGGACAGCTTCATGGATCTGGAGCTGCGGACCGCTTCGAGGTACCCGGATCTGCTGAAAAACCGTCTGATCATGCACATGGAGCAGATGCTCTCCGCCTGTTCCATCTCCGTGGTGGACTATGAGGCGGAGGAGGCCGAGGTGGTCGCCCAGTACCGCAAGCTCATGGATCTGACCTCCGCCCAGAAGCTCCGGGAGCAGTGTACCGTCCTGATCCAGACCCTCCGCACTTACGAGGAATCGGAGCAGCGCCAGCGCTCCGACAAGGTCACAAAGGCGCTGGATTTCATCGCGTCGCACTATGACGACCCGGGGATCAGCGCGGAAATGATCGGGGACGCGCTGGGCGTCAGCGCATCCTATGTGAGCCGGATGCTCCGGCAGAACACCGGGATGGGCGTGGTCGATCACATCCATGACGCCCGCCTCCGCAAAGCAAAGGCCCTGCTTCTGGAGACGGATCTGTCTCTGGACGAGATCGCCCTGCAGGTCGGGTTCTCCAGCCGGTTTACGCTGACCCGCTCCTTTAAGCGCTATGAGGAAATGACGCCCGGCGCATGGCGAGATGCCCACAGCGACGCTTCTGAAAAATAATATCCTTCCGGCAAAAACAGCAGGACATCCGAACCGGATGTCCTGCTGTCTTATTTAATATCCTTCCTGGTACATCGGGCTGTTGTATCCCGTGGACATTTCATAGTACGGCTCTGCGGTTCTGGTCCAGATGTAGTCCACATTGGTCTGGACTCTGGTCTTTTCCTTTCCGTCATAGCGGTACAGGTCCCCGTCGGAGACGAAGAGGTATTCCGAGGGGCCGGTCCGGATCACCTGAGAGATCTCATCGTCCAGCTTTGTCTTCTCCCCGTCCGGCGCGATCAGCGTGATCTCAAATTCCACGTCTTCATAGTATTGGAAGTCCGTGACAACTTCCAGCACGCCATCCTCATAGATCCGGGTGCCGCCGTTCAAAACATCCTGTGCCAGCTTCACGGCCTTGTCGCCGGAGAAGGCGTACAGATCCCCGTAGGAATTGCCGTCTCGGCTGTGGAGGTCCTTCATGAAATAGAGCACGCCGCCGCGGATCCCCGCCACATGGGCTTCCTCGTCGTCGATGGAGGTCAGGCCGGTGACGGTGGCCCCGTCCCGTTCCACCGCGAAGATCTCTCCATGGTTATCGTCCAGGAATGCGTTCCCATCGTCTGTATAGAAGTTCGCATATCCCTCCTGCATGGTATCATAAAGCGTGTCCGCCGCCTGATCCGACATGGAATACACAGCGGTACTGTCGCCAAATACCACGCTGTATTCCGCCATGCCCCGCAGACTGTCCTGCAGATCTATGGTGGAATAGGCGGTGTCTATGCTCTTGCGCTCCGTGATCTGATCCGGCGTGCAGACCAGCATCGCGTCGCCGTTGGAGCTGTAGAACAGCACATTGTCGCAGACGGTCTCCGCCGTTCCGTTTTGATAGCGTTCCAGTGTATAAAGCGGCAGATCGTTCTCCGGGTCCTGGAGCTCCTCCCGCAGACGGATCCGGTCCGCCGCAGCGTAGTAGACCTGGCAGGCCGCGTCATAGGCGTTGTAGTCCACCGTGGTGCCACTCTGCTCTTTGACATAGCACATATCGAGCCAGGTATTCTCTGACGCGGTACTGCCGTACTGGTTGATGTCCTTCAGCGCCGCCTTCACCTCATCGGTCACGAGGATGAAGCCGTTCGCGTCCGCCGTGCTGCCGAACTTGTCAATGAACGCCTGGGTGGAGGTGTGGATCGCGTCATTGTTGCCGTTCCAGGTTCTGTTCATGGCGTCCTGCATGGAGCAGCCGGAACCCTGGCCGTACCAGTAGAGGGGCTGGGTGCAGGAGGTGTAGAGCTCCTTCCCCTGGTAGTTGCTCTCCTGGGGATTGCTCTCCCGGATCATATTCATCACATAATTCGGGACCTCATAGTCCGAGATCATGGGTTCGGTGATCCCGGAATCCTCCGCGGCCTTGTCATCGGTCACGAACTGGTACATGCTGACCGAGTCGCCGTTGGGCCTTACATAGTACACGGCCCCGTCGGAAATGGTCATCACCGACGCATCTGATGCGATCCGTTCGGTCTCCCGGTCGAGACCGGACACATAGAGATCCTGGGCATAGGTGCCCTCTGTGCGCTCCTTGATATAGTAAACGGCGTCCGGATTCTCTGCATACATGATGTAGGCAATGCCCTTGTCCAGCTTGACCGAATCCTCCGGGGTTTTCAGGTCGACGCCGTAGAGCGTCATGTCCCCGTATTCTCCCTTGCCGTAGAACAGCCAGTCCTCTCCCTGGGAGTAATAGCTGTTTACATCTCTGCCGATCTGAACGGATTCCTTCCCGTCATAGTAATACAGTTTCCCGGAATCATTCTGATAGAGCACACCGCCGGACTCCAGCAGGCGGAATCCGATCCTCACGTTGTTTGCGATGGTCTCAATATATTTTTCGTTCTTGTCGACGTCCTTTTTGAACTTACCGTACTCCGCCCGGCACAGGGTCCCGGTATAAGTGCTGTCGTCCACCTTGGTGTAATAATAGATGTATTTCCCATCCTCCGTAAACGCGAGGAGCTGTTCGTTGACGATGTCCGACCGGGCAGAGCCGAACTGCACCGCCTCGCCCTTTTTGATGTCGGTGATCATCTGGTATTTTCCCCGGTTGAGATAGACGCAGGCATTGCCGCCGCCCGGTCGGGGCAGCAGTCCCCCCAGCAGCACGACTGCCGCAGCGATCACCGCAATTCCGGCGATGACGCCGAGAATGACGGCCAGCAGTTTTCCGCGCTTTTTCGGCTTTTTCGGCTCTGTTTCCGGAAGCTCGTACACCGACGGATCATAGGGCTGCTCCTGCTGGGTAAAGCCCGCATCAGGGGCCGGTTCCCGGGCCGCCGGAGCCGGCGTGCCGCAATGGGGGCAGAACTTGCCTTCAAACTGTGTTCCGCAGTTGCCGCAATACATACTGATTCCTCCTCTGGATCAAATTAACAAACATGAACGGGAAAACCCCGGATTTCAATCCGGGGATGAAAGTGAATTCCTTGTTCCCCCGTATTTTTTGCAGAGTAATATATTGCCGTTTTGCGC
>CACYXZ010000189.1 GCA_902778525.1 Oscillospiraceae bacterium
TGGCAACTTGCCTGCGGACGGCTCGCTACCGGCTCGATGTACGCGTGCCCACCACTTCGTGGCGGGTACCCTCGCACGGAATCGCTCGCCGCCGCTGTCGATGCATACCCCGTTTCGATCCCACGCTCGAGGGTTCCGACGAGGGCGCGCTGAGTCTCGCCACGCGGGCGGGATTCCAAAGGGCAAGGCCCTTTGGTCACTCTTGCCTACTTCTGGTGAAGCAGAAGTAGGCCCCCGGAGGGATAGCGCAAAGATCCTTACAAACTCCGATCTATCTGATCGGACAAACTTCGGAAACGGCTTTTCTCTTGACAACTGGCCGGGATAAAATATAATCTAATGTGAAAAGCACACAGGAGGAATGAAAATGAACTTCTTTGAAGAGATGGAAGCGCGGATCCCCAAGGGCGGCGTCCGGACCCGGTTTGCCCCCAGTCCCACGGGACATATGCACGTGGGCAATCTGCGCACGGCCCTTTACACATATTTTATCGCCCGGCACTCCGGCGGCACCTTCATCCTGCGGATCGAGGACACCGACCAGAAGCGGAAGGTGGAGGACGCGGTAGCGGTGATCAAGCGGACCCTGGCGGGCTGCGGCCTGCACTACGACGAAGGCCCCGACGTGGGCGGCCCGGTGGGGCCCTATGTCCAGACCGAGCGCCGGGAGCTCTATCAGAAATACGCGGAGCTGCTGGTGGAGAAGGGGGCGGCTTACCGCTGCTTCTGCACCGAAGAGCGGCTGGCGGAGCTGCACAGGGATGATCCCAACGCAAAATATGACCGGCACTGCCTGCACCTGACCCCCGAGGAGATCCAGAAGAAGCTGGACGCCGGGGAGCCCTATGTGATCCGGCAGATCATCCCCGAGGGCACCACCACATTCCACGATGCAGTCTACGGAGACATCACCGTGGACAACAGCGAGCTGGACGATCAGATCCTGCTGAAGTCCGACGGACTGCCCACCTACAACTTCGCCAATGTGGTGGACGACCATCTGATGGGGATCACCCATGTGGTGCGGGGCAGCGAGTACCTTTCCTCGGCGCCCAAATACAATCTGCTTTACGAGGCTTTCGGCTGGGAGGTTCCCACCTATGTTCACTGCGCCAGCGTCATGATCACCGACCCGGAGACGGGCAGCGTCCGGAAAATGTCCAAACGCCACGGGGATCCCTCCTATGAGGACCTGCTGGCCATGGGGTATCTGCCGGAGGCGGTGGTGAACTATGTGTCCCTGCTGGGCTGGAGCCCCAGAGGGGAACTGGCGGAGCAGGAGTTCTTCGATATGGACGGGCTGATCGCCGCCTTTGAGCTGGAGGGCCTTTCCAAGTCCCCCTCGGCCTTTGATATGGAAAAGCTCAACTATTTCAACAGCACCTACCTTAAGCAGCTCCCACCGGAGACCTTCGCGGAGCTTGCAAGGCCCTGGATCGATCAGGCCGTCACCGCACCCTACGCGGACAAGTCTCTGATCCCGGCGCTGGTGCAGACCCGCCTGAACCGGCTGTCGGAGATTCCCGAGATGATCGACTTCTTCCAGACCCTGCCGGAGTATGACGTGAGCCTGTACACCAACAAAAAGAACAAGCTCACGGCGGAGAGCTCTCTGGACCTGCTCCGGAAGGAGTACGACAGCCTGTCCGCCCTTGCGGACTGGAGCTACGACGCCATCCACGACGCCCTCTACGCGCTGACCGAGGCGGAGGGAGTCAAGATCGGCAAGATCATGTGGCCCCTGCGGATCGCGGCGGCGGGAAAGACCGTCACCCCTGGCGGCGCCATTGAGATCGCCCAGGTCCTGGGCCGGGAGGAGACCCTCCGGCGGATGGAGCTGGGGCTGAAGATGCTTGAAGCATAATGGGATCGGCGCCTCCGGAACCGGGGGCGCCGCATTTTACAAAAAACGGACAGAAAAAGTGAAAGATTCAAACCGGAATTGCGTCCATAATAGCAGAAGGACGTGGAAAGCGAGGGATGACAATGGAAGATCAAGCGCTGATCGAGCTGTACTGGAACAGAAATGAGGACGCCATCGCCCAGACCCATCAGAAATACGGCGCCTGGTGCCGCGGCATCGCGTTCCGGATCCTGGAGATCCAGGAGGAGGCCGAGGAGTGCGTCAACGACACGTACCTCCAGGCCTGGAACAACATTCCGCCCCAGAGACCCGCTGTGTTCCGTGCGTGGCTGGGAAAAATCGCCCGGAACCTGGCGCTGACACGCTACCGGAAGCTCCATGCGGAAAAGCGGGGCGGGGGCCAGACGGCGCTTGCGCTGGAGGAACTGCAGGAGTGCGTCTCCGGCAGCCAGTCCATCGAGACCGAGGAGGAGCGGAAGGAGATCGCGGCGGTGATCAACCGGTTCCTGGCCTCCCTGCCGGTATCCCAGCGGAACGTGTTTCTGCGGCGCTACTGGCATGTGACGCCCATTGCGGAGATCGCGAAAACCTATGGCATGACGGAGGGGCAGGTCACGTCCATGCTCCACCGCAGCAGAAAAAAACTCAGAAAAATGCTGGAACAGGAGGGGGTCGCAGTATGACAGATCTTGACCTGCTGACAATGATCGGCGAAGCGGACGACCGGTATATCATGGACGCCCGCCGCAAACCCAGAAAGAAATCGAAAAAGAACACATGGGCGTATGCTCTGGCGGCGTGCCTTGCCCTTGCGGTCATCGGCGGCGCAGGCATGCTGGCGCTGAGACGGAGCGGTATGGGAAGCGCCGCGCCCAATGCCGCGGAGCAGGGCGCCGCGGTCATGGAGAACGCCGCGGAGGCGGAGGAGTTCGCCACGGAAGAAGCGGTGGCGGACGCCGCTCCCGCGGAGGCGGCCGGAACCGTGGAAGGGGCTACGCTCCTGGCGGGGGCCGTCTACCCCGAAGCAGTTGGCTACGAGGACTTTGAAGCCCAGCACCTGATCTGGACGGAAAACCAGACCTCCGAAGAGACGAAAACGGCGCTGAACTCCTTCGCCTATGCCACGGCTGCAAGGATCCTGCGGGGAGATACCCAAAGCGGCTGCGTCTCGCCGCTGAGCCTCTATCAGACGCTGGCGATCCTGGCCTCCGGCTCCGACGGGCAGACCCGGGATCAGCTGCTGTCCCTGCTGGGACAGGGGGATCTGGATACCTTGGCCGATCAGGCGGGCAGGCTCTACCGGGTGAACTACAAGGACAACGAGGTGGACATCCTCAAGATCGCCAATTCTCTCTGGCTGGATGAAACGGACAGCAGCGGTGCGCCGGTGAACTTCAATATGGACTGGGTGGTGGGCGCCTCCGCGAACTATTACGCGGACGTGTACGCCGCGGAGTTTGGGGAGACGGAGACCGCCGAGGCGCTGGGGACCTGGATCGCTGAACGGACCGGCGGGATGCTGCATCCATCCCCGGAGACGCTGGGCTTTGACCCCGAGACGGTCATGGCCATCGTGAACACCCTCTGGTACAAGACCCAGTGGGTGGACAGGTTTGACGAAGCGAACACCGAACAGGCGGAATTCACCACCGACGCCGGACAGACCGTGTCCTGCGATTTCATGCAC
>CACYXZ010000190.1 GCA_902778525.1 Oscillospiraceae bacterium
TCCCTGCGGATCCTGCTTGAAGATTGCATAAAAACCCACTATAATCAACATATGCGCTTCAGGCGGGAGAGGAGTTTGCTCCTCTGACCCGCTGCGCCCAAAGAACGAAAGAATCGGAATGATTATTATGAGATTATCCAAGAGAATCCTGTGGATCGTGGGCCTTGCGTTCCTTGCTCTCGGCCTGGCAGCCGTGATCCTGCAGGGAGCCTTCTTCCGTCTCAGCTTCTCCGCAGATGGGGCGGAGTCCACAGAGGAGTTTCGCGTGACGATCGATCAGGAGCGGGAAGCCGTCAGTCTGATCGATCAGAGCCTTGAGAATGGCAAGCTCGCGCTGACATTCCGTTCGGTCTCCCCGGGACGGGCGTTTGTGGAGATCACCGGTCCGGAAGACTATCGGCAGGCGAGTATGCTCTTTGTGCATCCCCTCGGCGTAATCACTGCTGGTGAATACTTTGGCCCTTCCTCCGGAGCAAAAATTATCCCCATCCTTGTCTCCCTGTACATCGTCCTGATCCTCCTGTACGTGATCCTGGAGTATCTCAGAGGGATGAAAGACAGTCTCTATCAGTATCGGAACGTCCGGAATCTTGGATGGATCATCTATTTCGGCGGCCTGCTTCTGGGCCAGATCCCGTATCTGATCTCCGGCGATTCCATCATCGGCACCGTGCGTTCCACACTGAATTCGGCGTCGGTGTTCTCCACCGTGGCCTTCCCGATCGCCTTTGTGGTGTCGGTCCTGGTCACGATCAGCAACATCCGGCTGATCCGCAGGGAGGGACGGAACTGGCGGAATCTGCTGGGCCTGTTCCTCGGCATCCTGATCTGTGCGGGCACCGTCGTTCCCCACGTCCTGTCGGAGTTCCTGCAGCGGACAACGCTGGTGGACGTGCACAATGAAAGAGGGGCGGCGCTCTATGCGGAGATGGCGGTGACCAATACTGTCCTTGTGACCGTGACCTATCTGGAGTGCATCCTTTTGAGCACCGTCATCCTCAGCGTCATGGCGGCCCGGAGGATCCCCGCGTTCGACAAGGACTATATCCTGATCCTGGGCTGTCAGATCCGGGACGACGGCACCCTGACGCCGCTCCTGAAGGGAAGAACGGACCGGGCGCTGGAGTTTTCCCGGATGCAGGAGGCAGCGGCCGGATTCGCTCCGGTTTTCGTGCCCTCCGGCGGAAAAGGGGAGGGCGAGGTGATCCCGGAGGCGGAGGCGATCCGGAACTATCTGCTGGAGGCCGGCGTGCCGCAGGATCGGATCCTGGCGGAGGACCGGTCCGAAAATACCCGGGAAAACTTAGAAAATTCCCTGAATCTCATCGCGGAGCACTCGAAGAAGCGGGATCCGAAGATCGCCTTTTCCACCACCAACTACCATGTGTTCCGCGCGGGGATCCTTGCGTGGCAGATGGGAATCCGGGCGGAGGGGATCGGCAGCGGGACCAGAAGCTATTTCTGGATCAACGCCTTCGTGCGGGAGTTCATTGCAACGGTCTACGCGGAGCGGCGGAAACACCTGCTGGTGATCGCTGTGATGATCCTGCTGACGCTGCTGATGATCCTGATGGTATATCTGTCCAATACGATGTGAATGTCGGAACCCCCGGCCCGTAAGCAAGGAGGCTGTCCCATGGAAAAGAAGTATATCGACCTGGCAAAGCTCAGCGAGCAGATCGGCTGCGTATTTGAGGACGTGGAGGTGAAGCCGGGCGTCGTCATCCGTCAGACCCACTGGACGAAGGCGGACTATCAGACTGCGAAGGCGGCGATCCGGGAAAAAATCAGCGCCGATCCGGATGCGTCCTTTGCCATCTACGGCAGTCCGGATCCCTGGAATACGGTGGCTCTGGTGAAGGAGCTGGGAGTCCGTTACGTCTATCCCTGGCCGGAGCATCCGGAGAGAATCGAACTGGATCTCAGTCCGCTGCCTGTAGGACTGCCGGAGGACAACTACGACGTGAGATATGAGATCCGGGAGGAGGGGGAGCGCCTCTTCCTCAATATGACCTCGGACAACCCGGATCTTCCCCGGGGAGAGGGAACGCCCCACACCTTCCGTCTGGAAAACGTGACGAAGGTCCATGTGCCGGAGATCCCTGCCGGGAAGGACGTCTATCTCCACGCATGGGGCATGTACAGCGTCATGTGCGCCGTGGCCGCGACCCTGGCCGAGAGCGCCCGAAGCGTCTTCCTCGCCAGCCACGATACGGATTATTTCTGCTGCGCCACCCGTACGCCGGAGCATGAGATCGGGGACAGCGAAAAGCGCACATGGGAGAACACGCTGCCCCACTGCTGACGGGAGGAAAGGGAAATGACAGACGTCTATCTGATCCGGCATTCCGTCAAGATGCGCGTGCCGGTCACCGGGAAAACCAGGGAATTTGACCTGATGCAGCCGCTCTCCGCGGAAGGGGAGGAGCGGGCGAAAAAGCTGCTGGAGTTCCCGGAGCTCCGGGGCGCGGACTTTGCCGTGGCCTCGAATATGTCCCGCTCCCTGGCCACGCTCCAGTATCTCATCGAGGCCGACGGTGTTCCCTTTGCCATCGACGAGCGGCTTCGGGAGATGCCCGGCTGGAAACGGCCGGAGATCGTCCCCAGAAAGCCCTTTGTGCCGCCGAAATGGCCGGATCCTGAGGAGCACATTGACGGCGGAGAGTCCATCCTGGAATGCCGCGCCCGGATGCATGAGGCCATCTGCGAGGCGGTGCGGGAGCACCCGGGGCAGAAGATCCTGATCGGCTCCCACGGCAGGTCCATCGGGGCTTATTTCAGCGGTTTTCTGGCGGAGTTCGGCGACGGCTTCGTGCTGGAAATGAACCAGCCGGACGTATTCCACCTGACCTTTGAGGGCGAAAAGATCGCCGGTTATGAACGATTGGAGATGCCCTTCCCGCTGCCTCCGATGCGGCCCCGCTGAAGGGGCGATTCCTCCCGGCGGGGCTGCGGAAAAAAGTGGACATTCGAAGGAAACGGGATTATAATAAGCGAAAACACAAGAATAAGATTACAGGAGGCGCTGCGTATGTATCGGGAAGAGCTCGTACAATTCAGCGGACAGCTTGACCGGGAAATGCATATGATGATCTACGGCCATGACGGACTGCCGCTCCTCGGGTTCCCCACCCAGGATGCCATGTGCCGGAATTATGAGAACTTCGGCATGATCGATCAGCTGCGGGATTTTCTCGAGGATGGGAAGATCCGGCTCTTCGTGCCCGACACGGTGGACCGGGAGAGCTGGTCGGCCAGGGGTTGGGACAACTCCTTCCGGGCCTCCCGGCAGGAGCAGTATTTCCACTATATCACCGAGGAGGCGCTGCCCCTGATCCTGGAACGGACCGGCGGCCGCCTGCCCATGACCACCGGCTTCAGCATGGGCGCCAACCACGCGCTGATCACCTTCCTGCGGCGGCCGGATCTCTTCTCCGGCGTGCTGGGACTCTCCGGTGTCTACGACACCGACGTGTTCTTTGATGGCTGGATGGACGAGACGCTCTATATGAGCTCTCCGGA
>CACYXZ010000191.1 GCA_902778525.1 Oscillospiraceae bacterium
GGCGGGGGTGTTTTCATCGCCCACGGTCTGGAAGTCCACGGTAATGCAGAAGGGCGTGCCGATCTCGTCCTCCCGGCGGTAGCGCTTGCCGATGGAGCCGGCCTCGTCATAGTCGCACATGAAGGTCTTAGAGAGCTCATTGTAGATCTCTGTGGCCTTGTCGCCCAGCTTCTTGGAGAGGGGCAGGACCGCGCACTTGAAGGGGGCCAGAGCCGGATGGAGCCGCAGCACCACGCGGACATCGTCGTTGCCCTTCTTGTCCTGACCGACAACCTCCTCGTCGTAGGCGTCCACCAGGAAGGCCAGGGTCACACGGTCGGCGCCCAGGGAGGGCTCGATGACATAGGGGATATAGTGCTCGCCCGTCTCCTGATCGAAGTAGGTCATATCCTTGCCGGAGGTGTTCTGATGGGCGGTCAGGTCGAAGTTGGTCCGGGAGGCCACACCCCACAGCTCACCCCAGCCGAAGGGGAAGGTGAACTCGAAGTCGGTGGTGGCGTTGGAGTAGTGGGACAGCTCCTCGGGCTCGTGATCCCGAAGCCGCAGGTTCTCGTCCTTCATGCCCAGCTTCAGCAGCCAGTTGTGGCAGTACTCCTTCCAGTAGGCGAACCACTCCAGCTCGGTGCCGGGCTTGCAGAAGAACTCCAGCTCCATCTGCTCGAACTCCCGGGTCCGGAAGGTGAAGTTGCCGGGGGTGATCTCATTCCGGAAGGATTTGCCCACCTGGCACACGCCGAAGGGCAGCTTTTTCCGGGTGGTGCGCTGGACGTTCTGGAAGTTGACGAAGATGCCCTGGGCGGTCTCGGGCCGCAGGTACACGGTATTCTTGGCGTCCTCGGTGACGCCCTGGAAGGTCTTGAACATCAGGTTGAACTGACGGATATCGGTCCAGTTGTGGCTGCCGCAGGTGGGGCAGCAGACGTTGTGCTCCTCCACGAACTCCTTCATCTGGGCCTGGCTCATGGCGTCCACGCTGTGGCCCAGATCAAAGTCGTTGTCCTTGCACCAGTCCTCAATGACCTTGTCGGCGCGGAACCGCTCGTGGCACTCCTTGCAGTCCATCAGCGGATCGGAAAAACCGCCCACATGACCGGAGGCAACCCAGACCTGAGGGTTCATCAGAATGGCGGAGTCCAGCCCCACGTTGTAGGGGTTCTCCTGCACGAATTTCTTCCACCAGGCCTTCTTGACGTTGTTCTTCAGCTCCACGCCCAGCGGGCCGTAGTCCCAGGTATTGGCCAGACCGCCGTAGATCTCGCTGCCGGAAAAAATAAAGCCTCTGTTTTTGCAGAGAGCTACGATCTTTTCCATGGTCTTTTCGGTGTTTTTCATATATCACTTGCCTCCTCAGCAACATTTCGCAAAATCATATTACATTATAGCTTTTTCGGGGAAAAAGTGCAACCACGATTCCGAGATTTTGGCCATTTTGTGGCACAATACAAAATCCCGCGCGGGGGCGCAGGATTTTTTAGCGGATTATTCCCGAATAAAAACCGCAAACGGACAGCCCCTTGACTGTCCGCCCACGATTTAGGAGTGTTGTGTTGTTGTGATGTACACAGCCCGGCCCCCTGGCAAGGGCCAATGGCTGCGCGGACGGACGGGAACAAGCCGCCGCGTCCCAAAAAAGGAGATAACATCGTGTGGTATTCTGTCATACTGGCATATCACAGGGAGGAATGGAACGTCCCACTTGTTCCATACATCCTGACCACGCGCACATCATATCACACTTGTACGGACGTGTCAATACCTTTCGGGCAAAAATCTTTTGATTTTCCGACCGAGAAACGGCAGGACGACACAGTGGTACAGGCATCCGAGGACGATACAGCCCAGCATGATGCAGACCCAGACCCGGTTCCGGAAGTGATTGGTGTACATGATGGATTTGTAGATCCCCACATGGAACATCAGAATCTCCGCAGAGCTCTCTCCGCACAGACGGACCGGCCGCAGTACCGCAGCCAGGATCCGGCTCCGTTCCAGCAACGCCGACAGATCGGCAAGCAGAACGGCATATCCCGGGATCATCAGGGCGTAGGGATACCACCACATTCCATAGCGGTACCCATACAGAGTTCCGCCGTCGCCCCACTGGACGTAGCCCGTCAGCCAGATGCCCGCGGGGATCAGCGCCCACAGCAGGATGCGCACAGGCCAGGTATGCCGGAATCCCCGCTGCTCCAGTACGCCGAAGAGCATGCCGGTCAGGAAAATGGGGAGCCGGCTCACGGCGGTCATCAGATGATCCAGCGGGCACGCTGCCGCCAGACCGGCGGACAGAAGCACCAGTCCGGCCCAGAGCAGCGCCGGGAACCGGACCCTCCGGAACAGGGCGTACAGGGGGATCGCCAGCAGGAAGAACATCCAGACGGCAGAGAAATACCAGTTCAGCTGCACCGGGCAGCCGATCCACCAGCCCAGGAGCGTCACGCTGCCCACAAACTGCCATCCGGTCATGAAGCCCCGGATCAGCATGATAAGGCTCCAGGGGATCAGGAACAGGTACAGTCCCGGCAGGAGACGGCGGGCCCGCTGACGCAGATAGTCCCCTCCGCCCCGGCGGGCGATGGAATGACAGGCCCCCAGACCGGATAGAAAGAGGAACATGTCCACGCCGCAGTTGAGGCAGCTGTGAAACAGCCGGAAATAGGGATCATGGATGATAAACGGCGCATGGTAGAAGGCGATGCCGATGATGGCCAGACCCATCAGCAGGCTTCTCGCGCGCCGGAGATGCTCGAACACTCAGTTCACCTGACCGGCGATCAGCCACGGAGCGGGTTCGGATTCCATCTCGCCCCGGGAATTGAGCCGGTTGACGCCCACCTGAATGGCGTCGGTGATGGAGATGCCGTGGCGCTCGAAGATCTTGGGAACGGCGGACAAGTGCCGGAAGTCCAGCGTATACACGAACAGACGGATCTTCGGATTCCGCCGGATCAGCGTCTCGATCTCGTGCTCCATATATTTGGAGGCCACCAGGAACGCGGTGCCGGGAACGGGGAGAGAAGCGGCCTCGTCCACGCTGCTCACCACGGTCACGTTGTTCAGGCCGAATTTCCGGGCGTTTTCCTCCATGGTGGCGCAGTCCCGGGGGGAGTGTTCCACGGCGATCAGCGCGCCCTCCGCGGCTACCAGCGCAGATTCCACGGCGATGCTTGCGGCACCCACGGTGAGGATCGTGTCTCTCAGCTCCGCCTGAAGCCAGGACATGATCACGGCCCGGACCTCGCTGGAGACGTATTTGATGGAACCGGCGGTGAACTGCTGATTGGAAAGACCCACCTGATAGGTGCTACGGTAGTCCTCATTGACGATGAGCATGCCGGCCGGCGCGTTGATGCCCCGGTCGATCATATCCTGAAGCTTGTCGTGCTTGATGGGGCCTGCGGGGTCGCTGCCCTCGTTGTACCACACGTCGCAGCCGCCGAGTCCCGCGTCCCACATGTCATAGAAGATGTCCGGATGTCCCGCGTCCGTGAGCACCATGACC
>CACYXZ010000192.1 GCA_902778525.1 Oscillospiraceae bacterium
CGGGCGGGATTCCTAAGGGCAGAGCCCTTAGGCGTGTCTTTTGTCCAGCCTTTTCTGCACGAGCAGAAAAGGGCTGGCCGTCGGAGACAAAAACTCCCCTACAAACTCCAATTTATCCCGCGTCTTTCGCCCGGCTCCGCCGCCAATGGATCAGAAAGCAGATCAGCACACCGGTGCAGAATCCGCCCAAATCGATCCACACATCCTTGATCTGCCCGGACCGGCCCTCCACAAAGAGCTGGATCGTCTCGTCGGCAAGGGCCGTCCCGGCGCCGCACAGAAAGACCTCGCTCCAGGGCCGGCCGCGCCACAGACGGAGCAGCACCGTCAGCTCTGCGCCGAGGATCAGGTACTCCGTGCCGTGAGCCAGCTTCCGGACGGTTCCGTGACCGGCCGACGTGTCCAGCGGCAGCCGGAGCAGCCGGCTGAGGACTGAAGATGCCCAGTCGCTGATGGCGCCGGAAATGGAGGCGGGCATCAGGGAGTTGCCCCAGATGAAGCACAGCGTCACGACCACCAGGGCAAAGAGCAGTTTTTCCTTTTTGGAATCGGTTTGCATGATGGAACCCCTCCTGGAACAGGCAGTGTGTCAGGCTTCAGCCGTCAACCGGCGCAGGATCTCCTCGTCCGCCGGACAGAACGCATAATCGTGGATCTCCCGGCGGGTGATCCACCGCAGATCGTTGTGCTCCAGAAGCACGGGCGTTCCCTCAGCAATCACCGCGTGAAACAGGCTGAGATGGACCGTCAGATCCGGATACACGTGGGTCAACTCCATGTGAAGATCCCCCACGGCGACTGTTACGCCCAGCTCCTCCCGGCATTCCCGGATCAGCGCCGCTTCCTTTGTCTCGCCGGGCTCCACTTTTCCGCCTACAAACTCCCAGAGCAGGCCCCGTGCCTTGTGGGCGGGGCGCTGGCAAATCATAAACCGCTCTCCCTGCCAGATCAGAGCGGCAACCACTTCTGTCACGCAGATTCCTCCCTTGATTTGGAATAATGATACCATGGGCGGGTGAAATTATCAACATGGTTTCCACTTCCCAAACGGGCCGGATTGTGCTATACTATTGGGCAGGAGATTTTTGAGAAGGGGAGCGGAGTCCATGAACACAATCGGCTTTGACAATGAAAAATACCTGAAAACACAGTCCGAGCATATCCGGAAGCGGATCGAGGAATTCGGCGGCAAGCTCTATCTGGAGTTCGGCGGAAAGCTCTTTGACGACTATCACGCTTCCCGGGTGCTGCCGGGATTCCAGCCGGACAGCAAGATCCGTATGCTCCAGCAGTTTCAGGACGACGTGGAGATCGTGATCGCGATCAACGCCGGCGACATCGAGAAAAACAAGATCCGCGGCGATCTGGGGATCGCGTACGACGACGACGTGCTCCGTCTGATCGATATTTTCCGCAGCATGGATCTGTATGTGGGCAGCGTGGTGCTGACCCAGTATAACGGACAGTCCGCCGCCAACGCCTTCCTCAAGCGGCTGACCGCCCTGGGGATCCGCTGCTACCGCCATTATCCCATTGAGGGATACCCCTCGGACGTGGATTTCGTGGTCAGCGAGGAGGGCCTGGGCAAGAACGACTACATCGAGACCAGCCGCTCCCTCGTCGTGGTGACGGCCCCCGGTCCCGGCAGCGGGAAGATGGCCACCTGCATCAGCCAGCTCTACCATGAGCACAAGCGGGGGGTCACGGCTGGCTACGCGAAATTTGAGACCTTCCCGATTTGGTCCCTGCCGCTGAAGCATCCGGTCAATCTGGCCTACGAGGCCGCCACGGCGGACCTCAACGACGTGAATATGATCGACCCCTTCCATCTGGAGGCCTATGGGAAGACCGCGGTGAACTACAACCGGGATGTGGAGATATTCCCGGTGCTCAACGCGATCTTTGAGCAGATCCAGGGGTCTTCTCCCTATAAATCCCCCACGGATATGGGCGTGAACATGGCCGGCTTCTGCATTGTGGATGACGAGGCGTGCCGGATCGCCTCCAAGAGGGAGATCCTCCGCCGGTATTATACGGCCTGTGTGGAGCGAGTCCAGGGGAAAGCGGACGATGAGCCCATCCGGAAGCTGGAGCTTCTGATGAAGCAGGCCGGCGTCACCCCGGATACGCTGCCGGCGGTATCGGCCGCGCTGCTGAAGGCGGAGACCACAGGCGCCCCCGCAGGGGCCATGGTGCTGCCGGACGGCCGGGTGGTCACCGGCAAGACCTCTGACAATCTGGGCGCGGCGTCCTCCCTGCTGCTCAACGCGCTCAAAGCGCTGGGCGGGATCGACGATCAGTTCGACCTGATTTCCACCCAGGTGCTCGAGCCCATCTGCGACCTCAAGACCCGGTATCTGCACCACAGGAATCCCCGGCTCCACACGGACGAGGTGCTCATGGCCCTGACCATCTGCGCGCTGACCAATCCCATGGCGGAGCTGGCCAAGGAACAGCTGGATAACCTCAAGGGTTGCGACGCCCACTTTACGGTGATCCTCAGCGAGGAGGACGAGAGCCTCCTCAAGCGCCTGGGCATCAACGTCAGCTCAGAGCCCCGGTACGAAATCAACCGGCTCTATCATAAATAATCGGGATCAGAATCACAGGCAGGAGCTTTTGCTCCTGCCTGTTTTCTTCCGCCGGTTCCCCTTGACAAATGACAAAACTGTGCTATAATGGTATCAAATTGTTACAAAATGTATCTATTTTGTTTTCCACTTGAAATCATTGGAGGTACACACCATGAATGAGACGAAGACCGAACGGCGTTCAGGAAAAGGCCTGCTGATCGCGCAGATCTCCGTTGTGCTGATCCTGGTGCTTGTGATCGTCACGTACTTTGCACTGATCGCGGATGTGCAGAAGGAATACGCCATTTTTGACGGGGATCAGGTCACCCGACTGAACTCCGATTCCACAAATATCGAGGAGGTCCTGGCGGAAGCCGGGATCGCCGTCGGAGAAAACGATATCGTATCTCTGGCCAGCGAGGGCAGCATCACAGAAATCCTGATCCAGCGGCAGAACACCGTCACCGTGACCCTGGGAGACAGGACCATGGAAAAGGCCATCTACGGAACGACAGTTTCCGAGGCACTTCAGGAGCTTGATATCACGCTGGCTGAACAGGACTCCATGGTATCTCAGGGAGAGAGCCTGACGCCCGGGGACAGGATCTATGACGGCATGGATATCTGCATCACGCAGAATTCCGAGAAGACTGTCACCGAGACAAAAGCCATTCCCTATGACACGGTCACGTTTCTGGATCCCACGCTGGCAGAGGGCGTCACCAAGGTGAAGACGCCCGGCGTGGCGGGGAAGCAGGAGATCACAACCCTGGAACGGTATGTAAACGGGGAGCTGGTCAGTTCCACCGCCATGGGCACCCGGCTGGTGGCCAATCCTGTGACGGAAGTGATCCTGATCGGCAGCGGCGAGATGCTCAGCGGGGAGACCGAGGCTGCGGTAGTGGCGGCTCCGGCGGAGGAAGCGCC
>CACYXZ010000193.1 GCA_902778525.1 Oscillospiraceae bacterium
AGTGCGAACACTGGGGGATAGGGGATATTTCAATCATCGGCGAAGCCGATACCATAACTCTTCACTCTTCACTCTTCTCTTTTCCCTTCAAATACGGAGTATTTGCCTATGCACAGTATCCGCATACAATTTATCTCCTTCATCACGGCGCTGCTGCTGGTTTTGCTGCTGCTGCTGAACATCTATCCGCTGACCTCTTCCCGGGACGCGGTGTTTGAGGAGAAGCGCAGCTCCATGACGGCCCAGGCCTCCACCCTGGCCTCCTCCCTCTCCGGCCTGGAACGGCTGAATCCGGAGAACATCACCGAGGTGCTGCGCTACCTGGATCTCAGCGGCTATACCCGGGTGCTGGTGGCGGACCGCTCCGGCGGCAGTCTCTATGACTCCGCCGGCCAGGCAGGCGGCCAGATCCCGGCGGATCTGCTGACCTGCCTCACCGGGAAGACGGTGTTCCGCTCCTCCTTCCGGGAGGCGGCCTTCCTCAGCAGCATCGCCATCCCCCTCAGTGCCCAGGGGGAGCTGACCGGCGCCCTCTATCTTGCCGAGCGGGATGAGGAGCGGGCCGAGATGCTGCTGGGCTTCCAGAACCGGATCCGGGCGGCCTCTCTCGCCATCGGGGCCCTGGCCCTGGTGCTGGCCCTGGTCTATGTATTCCTGCTGGTAAACCGCATCCGGGCCATTGTGCGCTCCATGCGGGTGGTGGCCGGGGGAGACTACAGCTACCGCCATGTGAACCGGGGCCGGGATGAGATCTCCGAGCTGGGGGAGGAGTTCAACCAGCTCACCGAAAGGCTGGAGACCACGGAGGAGCAGCGGCGGCGCTTTGTGTCCGACGCCTCCCATGAACTGAAAACGCCACTGGCCTCCATCCGTCTGCTGGCGGACAGCATCGTGCAGAACGAGAATGTGGACGCCGCCACCATGCGGGAATTTGTCACCGATATCGGCAACGAGGCCAAGCGCCTCCAGCGCACCACCGACAAGCTCCTGACCCTGTCCCGCCTGGATGACAGCGTGGAGAGGGAGCTGGTGAGCGTGGATGTAAAGCAGGTGGTGCTGGACACGCTGACGCCCCTGCGCCCCCTGGCCCAGGAAAAGCAGGTGAGCCTGGAGACGGCGCTGGAGGACGGCTGCCGCATCCGGGCCACGGAGGACGACCTGTTCCACATCGTCTTCAATCTGGTGGAAAACGCCGTGAAATACAATGTCCCCGGCGGGGCGGTGCGCATCGCCCTGCGGGGCGACGAAAAGCAGGTGACCCTCGCTGTCTCCGACACGGGGATCGGCATCCCCGAGGAGGACCGGGCGAACATCTTCTCCCGCTTCTATCGGGTGGACAAGGCCCGCTCCCGGGAGGCCGGGGGCAGCGGCCTGGGACTCAGTATTGTACACGACACGGTGCTGGCTCTGGGAGGCAGTATCGAAGTCGGTCAAAATACGCCGCAGGGATCGGTCTTCACCGTGTCGTTCCCCCGGCCAAGTTCTAAGGAGGAAACATGAACAACATTGCCCGCATTCAGGAAGCGCTTATCCGGAAGGATTTGGACGCCATCCTCATCACCGATGAAAAGAACCAGCGCTACGCCACCGGCTTTGCCTTCACCGACGGCGCCGTGGTGGTGGGCCGGGAGAAGACCTGGCTGCTCACCGATTCCCGCTACATCGAGGCCGCCGAGAACATCGCCAGGGACTGCTGCACCGTGCAGATGTTTGACCGGCAGCACAGCCAGATGGATCTGATCCGTGCCGCTCTTACCGAAGCCAAGGCGGAGCGCCTTGCCGCCGAGGACCAGCAGCTGAGCCACGCCCGCTGGGCCGCCCTGGAGAAGGCCCTGGGTCGGGAGTTCCTGCCCGCCGGAGACTTCATGATGTCGCTGCGCGCCAGCAAGAACCAGGAGGAGATCGACAGCATGATCCGGGCCCAGCGCATCAGCGAAAAGGCCCTGGAGGAAGTGCTGCATATCATCAAGCCCGGCATGACCGAGAAGGAGGTCATGGCGGAGCTGGTGTATCACATGCTGCGTAACGGCAGCGAGGGCAATTCCTTTGACCCCATCGTGGTTACCGGCAAGAACACCTCCATGCCCCACGGCGTGCCCGGAGACACCGTCATTCAGGACGGGGACTTTATCACCATGGACTTCGGCAGCCTGAAAAACGGCTACTGCTCCGACATGACCCGCACCGTTGCCGTGGGCCATGCCACCGAGGAGATGGAGAAGATCTACTACACCGTGCTGGAGGCCCAGCTGGCCGGCATCGCCGCCGCCCGCTCCGGCATCCCCGGCAAGCTCATCGACCAGGCCGCCCGTGACGTTATCGAAAAGGCCGGCTACGGCGCCTACTTCGGCCACGGCTTCGGCCACAGCCTGGGTCTGGATATCCACGAGCCGCCCATGGCCGGTCCCCGGGGCGATGCCCTCATGGAGGTCAACGACCTCTGCTCCGCCGAGCCCGGCATCTACATCCCCGGCAAGTTCGGCGTGCGCATCGAGGACGTGATGATCATCCGCCCCGAGGGCGCCGAGGTCATCACCAAGGCCCCCAAGATGGAGCTCATCGTCCTGCACAATTAAGTTTTTAGTTTTTAGAGGACGGGGAATAATTCGGAATTCGGAATTCGGAGTTCGGAATTGGCGCAGACCGGGCGTCGACCGTAGGGACGAGCATCGCTCGTCCGCCGTTCCCAATGGCCTTCCCCCAGCGGGGGAAGGTGCCCCAGTGCGCACACTGGGGCGGATGAGGGAGAACGCCGGAATAGAGCAAGCGGATAAAACAGAAGCATCCGGCAAGTTTCTCCCTCACCTGTCAGCTGCGCTGACATCCTCCCCCGCTGGGGGAGGAACAGACCTTGAATCGTCCGCACCGCATCCCCCGCGAGGCGGATGACGGATGAGGTCTCCGCGTAGGGCACAATGCTCTCATCGTGCCGCCTCTTTTCCGCCGCAGCGGAACGGGCATCGCACCTCCGCCTGTCCGAGGGCGGAACAGAGCTTCCGGAGTCCCTTGAAAGAAAATGCTTGCAAAACGGAGAGATATACAGTAAAATAAACCAGCTAATACTGTAGTTCAGACAGAATTTTGATTACGGGAGGACCCATACATGATTACTGCAGGCGAATTCAGAAACGGCGTGACCTTCGAGATGGACGGAAACGTCATGCAGGTTGTGGAATTCCAGCACGTCAAGCCCGGCAAGGGCGCTGCCTTCGTGCGCACCAAGATGAAGAACGTCATCACCGGCGCCGTCACCGAGACTTCCTTCAACCCCACCGCCAAGTTCGAGAACGCCACCGTCGACCGTCAGACCATGGAGTATCTGTACAACGACGACAATCTCTACTATTTCATGAACCCCGAGACCTATGAGCAGGAGCCGGTGGACGGCAGCGTCCTGGGCGACAACTTCAAGTTCGTCAAGGAGAACATGGAGTGCACCATCTACTCCTACAAGGGCAAGGTCTTCAA
>CACYXZ010000194.1 GCA_902778525.1 Oscillospiraceae bacterium
AAAAAACGACAGCCGACTCTTTTGGAAGGAGTCGGCTGTCAGCATTTTGTCAGATCTGGTTTGCCGCGCCGAAGCCGGTCTGCACCGCGAAGTGGACGTTTCCAACCTGATGGCAGTCGCCCACGTATGCAGTTCTGGGTGCCGCGCCGTAGAGCGCCGCGGCCTCCGCACGGTTGGACTCTGCGCCGGTGGCCATGACCACGTCGTCGCAGGGCAGGATCCGTTTGTTTCCACCCGCGTCGATATACTCGACGCCCTCGTCCGTGATGCCGAGGTACTTCGTTACGCCGCAGCACTCATGGAAGGAGGGGAGCTCCTTCCAGGCGGCCTCCAGCATGTCGTGGTAGTGGGCGTGGGCGGCGTCTATGGCCAGAGCAGGCTGCCGGCACATCACGGTGACGTCATGTCCGGTCTCCGCCAGATACATTCCCGTTTCTACGCCGGTCTCTGCGCCGCCGATCACGACGATCCGCTTGCCCAACTCCTCTGTCTTTCCATAGACGTCCACGGCCAGATGCACGTTGTCCCGGTCTGCACCGGGGATGTCGAGCTTTTTGAACACTGCGCCCACCGCGACGATCACGTCGTCATAGCCTCCCTGCTCCAGCAGTTCCTTTGTGGCGGCGGTGTTCAGCAGAATCCGGACGCCATGCTTTTTACACTGTGCAGCGAGATAGTTCTTGAAATCCGCCAGAGGCCACTTGAAGGAGGCAAAGTCCGTGTGACTGAGCTGGCCGCCCAGCTTGCCCTCTTTTTCGTACAGGGTCACGTCGTGGCCCCGCTTTGCAGCGGTGAGGGCGGCGTACATACCGCCCGGCCCGCCGCCGACCACGGCAACTTTCTTTTTCCCTGTGACAGGGACCTTCATGCGGTCAATCTTCTCTTCCATGCCCAGTGTCGGGTTCACCGTGCAGAAGCTGCGGAAGGAATCCGAGCCGTTGGGAACGTGACACTTGTTGCACCGCACGCAGGGCACCACGTCCTCCCCCCGGCCTTCTTCCAGCTTCTGAATGTACTCCGGCTCGCAGATCCAGGTGCGGGCCATGATGATCATGTCCGCCTGTTCGGTCCGCAGGAGGTTTTCGCAGTAGTCGGGATCGTGGAGTCCCGCGGAAACGCCTACCAGCAGCTTTCCTCCCCGGGAATGGATGTCCTGAGTCAGCGCCGCAGCCAGATCCACGCAGGGGGAGGGCCTCAGGCGAGTGGAGGTGAAGCCAGTGGGATGCTGATGATCCTGGATACCGTAGCGGACAGCCAGAATGTCAATCTTGCCCTCCAGGGCACGGGCGAGGGCCAGGTTCTGCTGCACGGGGATCCCGGCCTCGATTCCGTCGATGTAGAACTCCAGGGGATAGTCCCGGCCCAGGGAAGATTTCATGGCGTCGGCCATGGCCAGACAGAAGTCGATATCGCTGCCGCTGGCCTGGCTAATCCGTGTGGTCAGCATCTGGAAGCCCAGCTTCTTGTACCAGATGGCGCTCTTCACCAGATCGTCCAGGATCGCCTGCCGCTGCTTGGGATCCTTGTATTTTGCGCGCATGGCGGCGCCGGGGCCGCCTCCCATCCCGGGAGGGCCTGCCATGCCGGGCCCACCGGGACCACCGGGACCGCCCGGACCACCGGGACCTCCGGGACCGCCAGGGCCACCGGGACCACCGGGACCTCCCGGACCACCGGGACCGCCGGGACCACCGGGACCACCCATAGAGGCAGCTTTCCCCGGGGTCATCTGGCCGGCCGTCTCATCGAGCATATTGGAACCTAGAGGGTACTGGGCGATGGCACCGTAATACCGGATCGCGTCGATGGCCTGACACAGATAGTTCTGTGTGGAGGTCTTCCGGAAATCCATGATGGAGAAATGATCCGGGGGAAAATCCGGATCGGACTCCTGGGCGGAGCCGGTTTCCAGATGGTTGATGTTGACCACCGCCGCGCCGGCCCGCGCCCGGTTGGCCAGCATGGTGATCCACTTGTCGGTGGGATAGGGCTCGGTGCCCTGAATGAAATGGGGTGTCGCGGCGGCTGCGGTCATCCTGTTCTTGAGCAGGATGTTGCCGACCTCTACCGGCGACAAAAGATGCTGATAGCGTGAACTCATACGAATTACCTTCCCTTCGTTTCAAAATCAAAACTGCAAGTCAAGATTATCATGAGGAGAAAAATCCGTCAAACAGATTCCTATTATTGCGGCTTCAAAGCAATAATTGATATCGGCAAGGACGCGCCGGGAAGGTTCTACCGTTCTTCCCCCCGATGGACTTGCATCCCCGGCGTAGATGGTTTATTATGAAAAAGTCGCCTCCCATGCGACCCAAAACCGAGGAAAATCTGCTATACTATGCCTGTAACAAGCAAAGGCAAGGGACAAACGGGGAGGAGGAAGATCCATGATCTATACAGAACTGACGAAAAAAGCACTGAAGCTCTGCTACGCCGCCCACAGGGACCAGATGGACAAGAGCGGCATGCCCTATGTGTTCCATCCCTTCCACCTGGCGGAGCAGATGGAGGATGAAGTCACCGCTGCGGTGGCGCTGCTCCACGACGTGGTGGAGGATACGAGCTATACGATGCGTGATCTGGAGGCCCTGGGCTTCCCGCCGCAGGTACTGGAGGCCGTCGGGATGATGACCCGCGATCCGGCGGTTCCGTATCTGGAGTACGCGGCGAAGCTCAAAGACAATCCCGTGGCACGGACCGTCAAGCTGGCGGACCTCCGGCACAACAGCGACCTGAGCCGGCTGGATACTGTGGACGAGAAGGCGCTGCGGCGGGTCGAAAAGTACAAACAGGCAATCCGGATCCTGGAGGAGGAATGAACATGTACGGTGCGATCATCGGCGATACTGTCGGCTCGGTGTACGAGTTTGACAACGTAAAAACGAAGGACTTCCCGCTCTTTACCCCGCAGAGCGAATATACCGACGACTCCATTATGACCATCGCGGTTGCTTCGGCGTTGCTCCGGTGGAAGCGGGACGGCGCGGACCTGCACAACGCGATGGTGGAGGAGATGCAGAGGTTCGGACGGCGGTATCCCCATCCCAAAGGGGCCTACGGCGGACGGTTTTCCCAGTGGCTCCGGAGCGACGATCCCCGGCCCTACAACAGCCTGGGCAACGGCTCGGCCATGCGGGTGTCGCCCTGCGGGTTGATGGCCGAGTCCCTGGAGGAGGCGCTGGAGCTGGCCAGGGTTTCCGCCGAGGTGACCCACAACCATCCGGAGGGCGTCAAGGGCGCCCAGGCCACCGCCGCGGCGGTCTATCTGGCAAGAACCGGCAGCAGCATCCCGGAGATCCGCGCCTATATCAGCGGCAACTTCTACCCGCTGGACCGGACGCTGGAGGAGATCCGGCCGGATTACCGCTTCAACGAGACCTGTCAGGGCACCGTGCCGGAGGCCATCACCGCGT
>CACYXZ010000195.1 GCA_902778525.1 Oscillospiraceae bacterium
GAGCCCGAATACGAAGAGCCCGAATACGAAGAGCCCGAATACGAAGAGCCCGAATACGAAGAGCCCGAATATGAGGAGCCGGAGTACGAGGAGCCGGAATATGAGGAACCCGAATACGAGGAGCCGGAGTATTCCGAACCCAGCATTTCCGGCAACTACATCACCACCTCAAGCGGCGACGTACTCTACTACAGCGACTGCTTCACGGTGGAAGCCACGGCCTACACCGGCGGCGGCACCACGGCCACCGGCACGCCGGCCCGATACGGCGCCATTGCGGTGGACCCGGACGTGATCCCCTACGGGACCCGGATGTATATCGTCTCCAACGACGGATACTGGATCTACGGTGAGGCCACCGCCGAGGACTGCGGCGGCGCCATCAACGGGTATATCATCGACCTGTATTTTGACAGCTACGATACCTGCATCCAGTTTGGCCGGAGAGACTGCACCGTCTATATTCTGGACTGATATGAAAGGCCCCGCCGCCGGCGGGGCCTTTCGTTATTCCTTGATCTGCAGCTGCATGGAGGCGTAGTGATACGCCTTTTTGAAGTCCTCCATTTCCCGGTAGCACTGCTCCAGCATGGCGTAGAGGCTGGACATGAAATAGCTGCTGCCGGTGGTGCGGGCCAGCTGTTCCGCCTTTTCCAGCTGATGGGCGGCCTGCTCGAACTGATTGTCCTTCAGCTCCATCTGGCCCTGCAGCATCAGGTAGGCCGGCTTTGTGGCCTCCGAGAGACGGACGATGTTGTCCATCTCTTTTTTTGCCCGGTCCAGATCGCCCTGGCCAATGTAGTATTCCGCCATGGTCAGCCGGTAAAACTCGCCCAGTCCCTGATCCTGATAGGCGGCCTGGTAGTCATCCATGGCTTTCAGAAAATCGCCGCCCAGCTCCATGGTGCATCGGGCGATCAGAAGCAGGGCCTCCGTCCGGAACGCGGCGGAGGCGTAGACGCTGCCGTCGTTGTGTTCAATGGCCTCCTGAGCCAGCCGGCGGGCCTCCTCATAGCGGCCGTCCGTCATGGCCTTTTTGGATAGGCCGATCTTGGCCCTGGCCAGGAGCAGCAGCGCCTCATCCCGGAAGCCGCCGTCCAGATCCATGCCCTCCAGGACCTGAATACAGCCGTCGAACTCCCCGTCCCGGAAATGCTGGCGGGCGCTGGCCAGTCCGCTGGGGGTCAGCTCGTCTCCGGAGCCCTCGGACATAAAATAACCTGCGGGGAGACCCAGCGCGTCTGCCAGATATTCCAGCGTCTTGACCGACGGGGTCGCGCTGCCGTTCTCAATTTTGGAAAGCATATTTCGGGTGATATAGTCGCCCACCACGTCCTTTTGTGTCATGTGGCGTTCGATTCTGGCGGATTTGATCTTTTCGCCCAACGTCATGTCGGTTCCCCCTCAATGCGGTAATCCAATATCCTTCGTATCGTAAATACAAGTAAAAGGAATTTAACTCTGATTTACTTCATTATAACATACATTTTCCCCGCTTTCAAGCAAACGCAAAAGAAAAGGGACCGCAAAAGCGGTCCCTTATGTCATTGGTTCAGCAGCCGCAGCCGTTGTCACAGCCGCAGCCGCAGTTGTTGCCGCAGCCGTTGCCGCAGCCATTTCCGCAGCCGTTGCCGCAGGCCAGAAAAACAATAAGCAGAATGATGATCCACCAGCAGCTGTTGTTGCCGCAACCGTTATTACCGAACATAATCAAGTACCTCCTGACAGATTTATGCGCTGCATGCAGCCGCGCTATTCTATCTTATTCAACAGGAGGATTTTGGTTCCTGATTCTCAGCCGGAGTGGTCTTCTTCTCCGGTTCTGCGCCGCTCCAGACGGTAGCTCAGCGTCAGAAGACTGTCCGCCAGATTGACCCGCTCTACCGTAATGTCCCGGCCTTCCAGCCCCAGATCGCAGCCGGTGAAATCCCAGATGGCTCCAACGCCTGCGTCCGCCAGCACGCCGGCGGCCTCTGCAGCGTTTTCCCGGGGGACCGTCAGGACCGCCATGCTGGGGGCTTCTGTTTCGATGAAACGTTTGAGATGCCGGCCGTCCATGATGTGGACCGGGCCGACCTGGGTGTCCACCTTGTCCGGGTCGGTATCAAAAGCGGCCAGCATAAAAAACCCGCAGGCCTCAAAGTCAAAGTTTTTCAGCAGCGCCTGGCCCAGATTGCCGCATCCCAGCAGAATCGCGGTGTTGCGGCTGTGGAGCCCCAGGATTTCCCGGATCTCATATCGGAGCTTTTTGACGTTGTATCCGTAGCCCTGGAGGCCGAATTCTCCGAAATTGGAGAAATCCTGACGGATCTGGCTTGCGGTAAAGCCGAGGCGTTCCGAAAGCGTCGCAGAGGAGACCCGGACGCAGCCGGAATAATACAGCTCCTCCACACAGCGGTAGTACCGGGGCAGCCGTGCGACCACCGGATTGGAAATGCGCTCCCGTTTCACATGACGCCCCCCTTTCGTTTGACATTATTTTAATAGTTTGACCTCAAAAAGTCAATCCGCAAAGAGCTCGTCCAGCGTCCCGAACCGGTAGCCCATCTCCTCCCAGGCGGTCAGGACCCGGTCCAGAACAGCGGCGTTGGTGGAGGAGGTGTTGTGCAGCAGCACCACTGCCCCGGGGTGGATCCGCTCGGTGAGCTTTTCCAGAGCCTCCTGCTCGGAGGGCTGCTGATCCTGCTTCCAGTCCACATAGGCCAGAGACCAGAAGACGGTCCGATAGCCCAGACCCTTGGCCATGCTCAGGTTCTCCTGACTGTAGATCCCCTGGGGCGGCCGGTAGTAAAGGGGCATCTCCTGACCGGTGATTTCCTGAAACTTGTCCCGGACCTGCTGCAGCTGCCGGGCAAAATCCTCCCGGTCTGTGATCCCGGACATATCCGGATGGCTCCAGGTATGGTTTCCGACGATGTGACCTTCCCGGATCATGCGGCATACAAGATCCGGCTCCGAGGTCAGGTAATTGCCCACCACAAAGAAGGCGGCCGGAGCATTGTGCGCCTTCAGCGTGTCGAGGATCGCGGCAGTGTTGCCGTTTTCATATCCGCAGTCAAAGGTCAGATAGACCATGTTGTCTTCCGTGCTGCCGATGTATTTTGCGTCATATGCCGCCAGCTGTTCTGACGTGGCGTCCGCTACCGGAGGCTGGTTTTTCTCCCGAAAGCTCAGTCCCCAGGAGCCGGTGGGCACGGCCAACGGTCCCGGACGGCTCAGATACAGGGCCGCCGGGACCAGCACCGCCAAAAGCACGGCGATCCCGGTCAGCAGCTTTTTCAGATCAACGGATGCAAACATAAGAATCCCTCCCCTGGAGGATATGCCTGTCCGGGGGAGGGATATGCGCGGGATTACATCAGCGGCGCAAA
>CACYXZ010000196.1 GCA_902778525.1 Oscillospiraceae bacterium
TTGAGACTGCATGAGACGGTATGACGCGCTTGCGCGGCATGAGCGTGCGCAGCACGCGGATTCCCAAATTAAAGTTTTTAATTTGGGAATAGTATTACTCCACCGGGTCCAGTGTCACCGCTGCCCGGACGTGGATGAACTTGGCAAAGGACGCCGGATCGCCCACCACGAAGCCGTCTTTTTTCAGCATGTGGGCCATGTTCCCGGTGGTAAACAGGAAGAAGTGTCCGTCATCCATATTCCCATTCTTGATGCTCAGATACTGGAAATCATTCTTTCCGGAAACCTCGTCCTCCTCTTCAAAGTGATCGTTGTAGAAAGTATACGTCATTTCCAAGCCCTTATTGGGATACTTCTTCCAGGTCCGGCGCTCCATCCCTCTGCTGTCCGACCGCCTAATCAGAACCACGCCAAGCAATGCGCAACACACCGCGAAGACGATGCTGGAGACAGCCGGCCCGCTCAGTACGGGCAAGGAGATCCCCGCCGCGATAATGGCCAGACCAAAGATGGGAAACCCGATCTTCCTTGCCATGCGGACATTTTTCTCCGGATGCCGCCGGAACTCCATGGTGCGGACCAGGGCGGCGATGTCCTCCCGGTCATAGGCCATTTTGACCTGATATTTGATCTCGCTCATACGATCTCCTTTTTTCCTGCGCTCCTGCCCCGGAGCAGACCGAACGTCATAATGACTGCGCAAACCGCCATACCCAAAAACAGCGGGTCAAAAGGCAGACCAAGCAGTTTTCCCGCCAGCACCGCCGCTGGCCCGGTGACAATCGAGACGACCGCATATTGACCGGCGATTTTTCCTTTGAGCCACAATCCGCCGCACAGAGGCAGGAAGACCACCGCGCCCCGAAGACCCATGGACAGGAAGCCAAAGTCGTTGATCATGGCTCCGGGGACCAGGATGGCAACCACCGCCGCCACGATGAGGATTCCCAGGATCGTCCCTCTTGTCACCAGCAGCGTGGTGCGGGAGTTTTCCCGGACCCGTTTGCTCTTTCTTGCGAAAATGTCCGTTACCAAGATAGACGCCATCCCCAACGCCAGCCCGGAGCCGCCGCCCACCACGGTCATGAACAGGGTCCCCAGCACCACGCCGCCCAGCAGCTTGGGCAGATGGGTCACAGCAAACACAGGGAATACTTGAGAGGTGGAGGCGATCTGCGTTAAGCCGTCTGGAATCGTCTGCCCTGCGGCCTGCAACGCGGCAGCTTCATCTGCTGTGATGCAGTGGCCCCGCATATACAGCCCGATCAGGATACAGGCGATCCCGATGGGCGGGATCAGCAGGGCGCTGAGGAGGGAACCCTTCCGGGCGGCGCTGTCGCTCTTGCCCGACCAGACGCCCTGGGCGTAAGTCTGGGTGGAGAGTACGCCTAAAATCAGGGAAAGACCGGAGCCGATGTCCTTGGACGCGCCTCGGGCGATCAGAGAAGTGAATCGGGAATGGACCGCGCCGCTGTCAGACAGCCCGGACAAATTCCCCAGGCCCGTCCCCGCCAGCAGGGCGTTCAAGGTCTCCATAACCCCGGAAAATCCGTGGGCCAACCCAAAGACCAGCACACCGCCCACGATGGATGACACATACAGCAGGATCAGCTTGGCCACCCCGCCCATGCCGGCCCCCCACATCCCGCCGAAGACTACATAGAACGCCATCAGCACGATGGAGATGAGGGCGGCGGTCAGATGGTTCAGGGGCAAGATCGTAGTCAGCAGAGCCGTAGCCGCCAGAACCTGCGCCACCACGCTGACGAAAATGCCGATGGAGCACAAAGCGCTTCCCAGAGCCTCGGCCTTTGGCCCGTACTCCTTGGAAACGATTTGCAGTAAGGTCGAGCACCCGCTCCGCCGCAGGGGGACCACATAGGCCACCGCCAGGATGAGGCAGCCGATGCCCGAGCCCAAGGTGAACCACCAGGCGGACATACCGTAATTGAAGGCCAGTTGGGCGGTGCCGATGGTGGCCTGTCCGCTGACCAGGGTGCCCATGATGGCTCCGCAGACGATCCAGGGCCCCGCCTTTCCGCTGCCGCCGGAGAAATCCTCGGCGGAGCTGACCTTTTTCCCGGACCAGACCCCCACGCCCACGATGATGGCAATGGTGGCGATCAGCCCCAGAACATGAAGCGCGCTCAAGTGCAAGTCGATCTCCCTCTCTCTTTCTGAAGAAAAAGGAGGCGGTCACGCCTCCTTCTGCTTGGTTTCTTTTTCCGCATCCAAAGCGACGGCCCGTTCCCTTTCCTCCTGAATCTCCCGCTTGCGTTCCTTCCGCAGCTCGTTCATGTAGTCTGGGGGAACTACGTTGGAGCCATAGGGGTCCCGGATATAGGCTAAAACCTTCTGCGCCAGCTCCTCGTTGGACTGGTTTACCACCACCATGTTGTTTTCATAGGGATACCAGAACTTCCGCTGCACGTCGGGCATATCCTTGGTGAACAGTTGGAGAGTGGCCATCCGGTTCATAGTTGCCGGGGTGTAGACCACCTTAATGATGTCATTGAAGGGAATGACACGAGACTTCTCCTTCATTTTCGTCCGGCCCAGACAGTGGATGATGCAGTAGTCCACATACACGTCCAGACGGGAGGCGCCTCCGGGGAGCCAAAACAGCAGCCCCTTGCGGATGGCCTGGTGGAAGGCCTTTTTCTTCTCTTCCTTCCTCTGCTTCCGTTTTTTCAGTCCGAACATCGCGTCTCCCTCCCGTTACAGCCGCCCGCCGCATTTGGGGCAGTGGTTCTGTTTGGGGGAAAGCCCGATGAGCATCTTCCCGCAGTGGGGACACCGGCCCAGGATCAGGGAGAAGAGCAGCCCTACGACGATCATGGCGATGCCCAGGTATATCTTGGTCAGAACGAGAAAAACGCAGCCGCAGGCCATGATGGTCCGCCCGGTCTTTCTGGCTTGTTTATTGTCCATGAAGTTGCACTCCTTTGAGTGTATCATACGGCCCGCAGCCGGTCCTGTCAAGGGTTCGCAGATACGAAGAACGCCCGACCGATGGCCGGGGGTCCTTCGTAATGCGAAATGAAAAAGCAGATGGTGACGAAGTTACAGTTGGTTGAGGATCAGAACGGCGGAAGTCTCTTCTTCCTCCTCTTCCTCCTCGCTGCCGGTTTCAATCTTGGGCGTTTTTTCCTGGGCCCAGGGATCATCGGGGTTCTCCCAGGGGTTGTTGGGATCGGCGGAAGTGCAGCCCGCCAGCAGGGCGACGGCCAGGATCAGGGCCAGAAACAGTGCGATGTATTTTTTCACAGTCGTTCTCTCCCTTCTTACCGGCTGGCCTTGGCCAGCTTCTTGGCGTCGTGCTCGGCGTCCTTGGCCCGGATGTCAGCCAATTCTTCCTCCGGCGCTCTTCCCGGTTCATGTTGATCATCTCGATGAAGATGCACAGGACGATGCCAACGAACAGGCCGTAGGACGGGTTGGCGCAGATGGCGATAGCGCCGGCGGTGATGCCGGCCACGCCCCGCTCCACGTTGGTGCGGGCCATGTTCATGCCCACGTAGAAGGAGCCGAAGGCCTGGATGATCAGGGTCTGGGCCATGGCCAGCGGCAGGATGGGCCGGATGAGGGCCATCAGGGGTACGATGAGCTGGCAGATCCACTTGGTGGTGTTGAAGGTGCAGGAGCCGCCGAAGATGGAGTACATGTTCTCCTTGCCGGTCTTGTATCTCTCAGCCACAGACACGGTCATGGCGGACCACAGGGGACCGGACATGGTGCAGGTGGGGGAGAAGAAGGCCTCGATCAGGTTCCGGAAGCCGCAGCACATATTGGTACGGTCCGGGCTGATGTCGATGTACTCGTCCTGACGATACCGCTTGGTGTCATGCAGGAAGGCAGTGCCGCCCACGATGTCGCCGAAGGCGATAACGTAGCACATGATGGCCATGGGCAGGTCCTTGGCCAGGATCTCCAGGGGCGGAATGCCCACGCCGAGGATGGAGAAGTTCTTCCACACCCAGGTCAGGCCGGGGATGGGGTTGAACCAGAAGCTGGTGACGCCGGAGAAGTCAGGCAGGGCGCACTCGCCGGTGATCATACCAACGACGCCGGCCACGATGATAGCTGGGACGAAGCCGGCCTTGGTCAGCAGCTTGATGGCCTTGTTCTTGCTGCCGAACTTCACCTTGCCGAAGCCGTTGGAGAACAGCAGGAAGATACCCAGGGTGCAGCCGATGGACCAGGCGATGGGATACATGAAGAAGCCCTTGCCGCCGTCGGCCAGGGATTTGAAGCCGTAGGGCCCGGCGCAGGCGGCGAAGCCTGAGCCGATCAGAATTCCGGCCTTCAAACTCAGGGGACAGATGTCGATGAGCTTGTTGGCGATGCCGGTGGCGCCCAGGATGACGTACATCAATCCCAGCATCAATTCCATACCAACTAAGGCGTAGGCCCTCTCGGGGCCGGGCTCGTAGTTGAGCAGGAAGGCCGTGATCAGCGGCACGGCCGGGGTGATCCAGCC
>CACYXZ010000197.1 GCA_902778525.1 Oscillospiraceae bacterium
CCATAAATACACCGAGGAGCTGTTCGGCCGGGATCACGTGTTCCGGGCCGGCACCATCGGCACCCTGGCGGAGAAGACCGCCTATGGCTATGTGAAAAAATACCTGGAGGAGCGGGGACTTACTGTCTCCCGGGCGGAGGAAAACCGCCTGGCGGCGGGCTGCGTGGGAGTGAAGCGTACCACCGGTCAGCATCCCGGCGGCCTTGTCATCATCCCCCAGGACAAGGACGTCACGGACTTCTGCCCGGTGCAGCACCCTGCGGACGACGCCACCGGCGGCATCATCACCACCCACTTTGAGTACCACAGCATGGAGGCAAACCTCCTGAAGCTGGACGAGCTGGGCCACGATGACCCCACCATGATCCGTATGCTGGAGGACGCCACTGGCATCAACGCCAGGAAGATCCCTCTGGACGACCCGGAGACCATGCGGATCTTCACCTCCCCGGAACCGCTGGGGCTGGAGGACGGGGATCCCATCATCGGCCACACCGGGACCATCGGCGTGCCGGAGTTCGGCACCAACTTCACCCGGCAGATGCTGGTGGATACTCAGCCCACATCCTTTTCCACCCTGGTGCGGCTGTCCGGCTTTTCTCACGGCACCGATGTATGGGCGGGGAATATCCATGATATCGTGGTCAATGGCATCGCCCCCACGGACAAGTGCGTGGGCTGCCGTGACGATATCATGCTCTATCTCATGTCCATGGGCATGGAACCCAAGCGGGCCTTCAAATTCATGGAGGCCGTGCGAAAGGGCGCCATCCACAAGGGCAAGCCATGGCCGGAGGGGATCGTGGAGGAGATGCAGCAGCTGGGTGTGCCGGAATGGTGGATCGAATCCTGCCGGAAGATCCAGTACCTGTTCCCCAAGGCCCACGCGGTGGCTTATGTGATGATGGCTTTCCGCATTGCCTGGTTCAAGGTCCATGAGCCTCTGGCATATTACAGTGCGTATTTTTATCGCCGGAGCCAGAAGGACGGCTTTGACGCGGAGAGCATGCTGCGGGGCATCGACGTCTGCCGGGAGAAGATCCGCTCTATCGAGAAAAATCCCAACCCCACCGCCAAGGAGGAGGATCTGCTCACCACGCTGGAGGCGGTTTATGAATTCTACCTCCGGGGGTTCCGCTTCCACAGCATCGACATTTATAAGTCTGACGCTTACCGATTCCAGATCGAAGACGGCGCGCTGCGCCCGCCCTTTGTGGCCATTTCCGGTTTGGGCGGCGCCGCGGCGGAGGATCTGGCCAACTGCCGGAACAAGGGTAGGGAATTCGTCTCTGTGGACGATATTTCCGACGCCTGTCCCAAGGTGAGCTCCGCCCATCTGGAACAGCTCCGAAAACTGGGCGCTCTGCGGGATCTGCCGGAAAGCCGCCAGACCAGTCTCTTTGAAGGCTTTATGTAAGGAGGAGCGGCATGAAGGTACTGTTTGCCTCGGATCTGCATGGTTCGGAATACTATATCGATCTGCTTCTCCGCCGCGTGTCGGTGGAGAAGCCGGAGAGACTTGTTCTGTTGGGGGATCTTCTCTATCATGGCCCGCGAAACGACCTGCCGAAGGGGTATGACACGAAAGCCGCGGCGGCCCTTCTCAACTCCGTCGATCCGCCCCCGGTATGTATCCGGGGAAACTGCGACGGGGAAGTGGATCAGATGATGCTGTCCTTTCCCATTCTGGCGGACTTTGCCGTTTTGTTCCTGGACGGACGAACGGTGTATCTCACCCACGGGCACCATCGGGAGGAAGCTTCCTCCGCCCTCCATCCCGGCGACATCCTCTTTTACGGCCATACCCATGTGCCGGATCTTTCTCTCCGTGACGGAGTCTGGCATGTTAATCCCGGCAGTGTTTCCATCCCCAAGGAGGGGAGTCGTCACAGCTATCTCGTTTGGGACAGCGCCGTTCTCCTTTGGAAGGATCTGGAGACAGGGGAGTGCTGGAGGGTGGAGCGGATGTCTTGATGCATTAGAATCCTATTTGATAAATCAATTCTATTTAATCTCAACAATTTCGCTGTTATATGCATGTACCCCGTTTCTTTACCAATTCATTGGAAAGAAACGGGGTACAATGTCAGCTAAGTTTTCCAATTGCCTGTGGACGCTCCTGGCTCTCCTAGATGAAACAGAAATGACCGAGAGCGAAGCTTTTGTACGTTATGAACTGATCAAAAAGCTATGAGAGGCCTTCGAACAGCATGAGAAAGGTCGTTATTATCTTGTGTGTAGGTTTAATTCCTTTTATCAGTGCGGCAAAGAATATAATCAATGGATACTTTATAATAGTCAGCAAACAGGATCAACAGGTTGTAACCAACTTCCCTTGAACCGAATTCATAACGAAGCGGCGAATCGGTATCAGCGAGCCGTTGGAGTTGTCGAAAAGTATCAGAAAAAGCTTCCAAACGGAAAGTATGCTAAGAATGCTTTTATTTCAGATTTTTATACACATTTCGCCTATGCTACTCAGGCTCATGCAATTGACCTTGCTGCAAAGGAAGAGGAAAACCCAAGCTATGAGAATCATGAACTTCTTATAAAACGATTGCAGCAAAGTAAGCAAGGCTTCGAAAAAAACCATAATCGTTCGGTTAATGATGAATACTATTATGCCTGCACACTACAGATGTTGGCACAATATGACGATCCATCTTATTTTACGTCCTTTTTTCGAGCGCTAGCCGAAGTGGAAAAGAATGCAGATCATCTGGACAAAGGTATTATAAGCGATCTTTATCTCAAAATCGGGGAAGCCTATGAATTTGTCTATGGAGTGAAGAAAAACGAAAAAAAAGCTGTTCAATATATCAAAAGAGCCGGAAAAGCAGGAAGGATATGCGCTTGTCATGCAGGGAAATACGTGTGTCGGCTGGGCGAATATGAGTTATCTAGTGACAACGTATAATGATGAAAATCGAAAGTAATATTTAGCACAAGCAGGATGGCTTTTTGCCTACGCCGTGGTGGATTCCATCGTGAAAAAGGTTGCGTCCCAGGCGGGCCGTCTGGACGGCGGGACCGGAAATGTCTGTCTCACCGGAGGACTGTGCGAATGTGAATACATCGTCAAGGCCCTTTCCGATTCATTGAAAAAACCGATCCTCACGAAGCCGGAGGCTCGGTATGCCGGGGCCATCGGCGCGGCGCTCACCGCCAGAAAAGGCGTATAAAAAAACCGGCCCGACAAAACTTGTCAGGCCGGGTTTTTAAGGATCAGCGTTTGGCCTGCGGGCTGTTGAGATAGCCTTCCAACAGCAGGGAGGCCGCCACCGCGTCCACCGTG
>CACYXZ010000198.1 GCA_902778525.1 Oscillospiraceae bacterium
GCCGCTCACGAAGTCAAGCGGCGACCGCAGATGATCTGTCGAGCGCTCGACGGCGCAGGGGGTATCGCCACGCGGGCGGGATTCCAAAGGGCAGGGCCCTTTGGCTGCTCTTGCATACTTCTGGCAGGGCAGAAGTATGCCCCCGGAGGGAACAAAGAGACCTCGACAAACTCCAATTATCCCCACAAAACAGGAGGCAGCTGCGCTTTCACGCAGCTGCCTCCTATATCTTCTATCTTGCCGCGGTCACACGATATACTGCAGCGTGTCCACCGCTTCGCCATCCCGGAAATAGATCCGCGGCACGCGCTTGCTGATGCCGCACACCAGTTCGTAGGAGATGGTCCCCAGCTGATCCGCCCAGCCGTCCCAGGTGTTTTCCTCCGCACCGTCCCGGCCGATCACTGTCACCGTATCCCCCACCTTCACCTCCGGGATGTCCGTCACGTCGATCATGCACATATCCATGCAGATCCGCCCGATCTGGGGCGCCCGTTTCCCGCGGAGCAGGAAGGACGTCTGATTGCTCAGACGCCGGGGCAGACCGTCTGCGTAGCCGATGGGACACACGGCGATGACCCGCTCCTCCGGGGTCTGGTAGGTCCGGCCGTAGCTCACCGACGCCCCCGCCGGGAAGGTCCGGACGGCCGCGATGGTGGTCTTCAGAGACATCAGCGGCCGCAGATCCGCCATGCCCCGGAGATCCCCGCTGGGGTCCAGGCCGTAGGTGGCGATCCCCGGCCGGATCATGTCGTGGGCATATTCCGGATAGGCGATGGACGCGCCGCTGTTGGCGCAGTGGACGATCTCCGGCCGGATCCCCCGCTCCGCCAGCGCCTTGACCACCCGCAGGAACCGGTCGTGCTGAAGCCGGGTATAGCCGTCCTCCGACGGCGTGTCCGACACCGCAAAGTGCATGAAGATCCCCTCTGCGTAAAGGCCCGGCAGTCCCGCCAGTTCCGTAAGCTCCGGCACCGTTTCCGGCCGGTCATAGGCAAAAAAGCCCAGCCGCCCCATGCCCGTGTCGATCTTCATGTGGATCTTCAGGGACAGTCCCGTCCCCTCCAGCGCCGCGGACAGGGCCCGGCCGTACTCCAGGCTGTGCACCTCCTGGGTGATGTGAAGGGCTGCCTCCTCCCGGGCAAACTCCGGGGGCGTATACCCCAGGATCAGAATGGGCAGGGCGACGTCCGCCCGCCGCAGCTGCAGGGCCTCCTCAAAATTGGACACCGCCAGATACCCGGCGCCCAGGCGTTCCAGCTCCCGGGCCACCGGCACCGCACCGTGGCCGTAGGCGTCCGCCTTCACGACCCCCAGAAACCGGCAGCCCTCAGGCAGGTGCTCCGTCAGGGTCTCCACGTTGTGCCGGAGGCAGCTCAGATCCACCTCCGCCCAGGTCCGTTTCAGCAGTTTGGTTTTCATGTTCTTCCGCCTTCTTTTGCATAGTAAAATCCCGGATCTCACAGGACACCAGCACGCGCTCCCCGTCTGTGATCTCCGCCCGCACCGGGGTCTGTCCCGACAGCCAGGTGACGATCTCCAGCTGCCGGCCGCCGTAGCCCAGCAGATAGTGGACCTGCTCCAGATCCCCGTCCTTCCCGGCGGAGCGGATATAGCCCTCGCTCCAGGCCCGGGAGAGCAGGTACGGCGCCGCCATGGGGGAAATATCCGCCCAGCAGTCCAGCGTGTAGTCCCGGGTGTAATCCCCGAAATCCGCCGTCAGCTCCAGCGTGAACCGGCAGCGTCCCGCCTCCATCAATGCGGTCCGCAGGGACACCGGAGCCTGCGCCTGTTCCTTTGCCGCTCCGCAGGCGCAAAGCAGAAGCAGCAGCATCATTGGTACGGCAGTTTTCAGCCGCACAGATCCGATCCTCCGTTATCTCAGGATTTCGGACAACGCCTCGATCATGTCCGAGGGCAGCATGCTCCGCTCCCCCAGACGCGCCGCGCACCGGTCTCCGGCCGCGCCGTGGATCCATACCGCAGCCGCCGCGGCGCGCTCCGGCTCCATGCCCTGCCCCAAGAGGCAGACGAGGATCCCCGACAGCACGTCGCCGCTGCCTCCGGTAGCCATGCCGGAATTCCCGGTAGAATTCACATAGACCGCTCCCTCCGGGCCGGCCGTCACCGTCCGATGCCCTTTGTAAACGATCACGGCACCGGTCCGTACAGCCATCTCCCGCGCACCGCTGATCCGGTCCGCGCCGGTTCTGCCGCCGATCCGGCGGAATTCCCCGGCATGGGGCGTCAGCACCACCGGGCCCCGGGCCCTGTCCAATCTATACATATGCCCGGAGAGCGCATTTATGCCATCGGCGTCCAGCAGGACCGGACACTCCGCCGCCTCCAAAAGCCCCTCCACGACCTCCGCCGTGTCGGCGCTGAGGCCGATCCCCGGGCCGATCAGACAGGCGTCCATGTCGGGAAGGCGCCTGCGGATCTCCGTCAGAGCTTTCCGGGAAAACTGCCCTGCCTCGTTGGCGGGCAGCGGAAACACCACCGGCTCCTCCAGCTTCCCCGCCAGGATCGGGTACACCGGCTCCGGCACGCCCAGATACACCAGCCCCGCGCCGGTCCGCAGCGCCGCCTTCGCTGCCAGCGCCGCCGCTCCGGTAAAGCCCACGGATCCGCACAGCAGCAGGAGCTTTCCGAAATCTCCCTTGTGGCTCTCCCGCCGCCGCGCCGGCAGCCAGGACCGCACCAGCTTTTCCGTCACATATTCCCCGCCGTGGATCACCCGGTCCTTGGCCTCCGCGGGGATGCCGATGTCGTGGACGATCAGCCGCCCGGTATACTCCGTACCCGGGGGCAGGAGCTGGCCGGTCTTGGGCAGATTGAAGGTGACGGTCACATCGGCCTTCACGGCACATCCCAGCACGGCGCCGCTGTCGGCGGAGATGCCGCTGGGAATGTCGCAGGCGAGGACCGGGATCCCGCTTCCGTTCACCGCCCCGATCAGTTCCGCGTATTTCCCGCCCACAGGCCGGCTCAGGCCGGTGCCGAACAGGGCGTCCACGATCAGGTCCCAATTCTCCCGGAGGATCCCGGGGCCTTCGTAATCCGCAAGATCCGCTCCGGCCTTCCGGAGCCGTTCCAGCATGACCCGGCTGTCCGCCGAGAGCTTCTCCCGATCTCCGACCATGCAGCAGACCGCGGGATATCCTGCCTCCCGCAGAAGCGCCGCGATGCCGATGCCGTCCCCGCCGTTGTTGCCGCTGCCGCAGAGCACAAGGGTCCTGCCCGCCGTGCCGGAGAGCATCTCCAGCGCTGCCGCCGTGGCCCCGGCCGCGGCCCGGAGCATCAGAGTTTCGCCGGGGATCCCCATCTCCTCAATGGCGATGCGGTCCATTTCCCGCATGGCCTCGCTGCCGGAAAACTTCATTTGTCCATCCCCTTTATCCGGGACCGGAGGTATTTCGCCATGGCCTCCCGGAGCTTCGGCGAGGGCTGGATCACCACGAAGGCAAACTGCCCGTCCTGCTTTTCGCAGATGAAGAACCACCGGCCCGCCGCGTTTTTGGAGCTGGAAAAGTCCAGCACCTCCGAAACCTTGTAATCCTTCGTCTCCGGCTCATACTCCGCGGTGTAGGGCGCCATGACCCGGATCTGCCGCTGGTTGATCTCCAGCTTCCGCTCCCGCTTGCGCTTGGCCATGATCTTGTCCACGTCCAGGTCCCCGTTGGTGAAGGAATACTCATACTCCACATACTGGAACCGGACTCCCAGATAGACTGCAAAGCCGATGATCAGGATCAGGACGGTGCTGATAAACGGCACCACCAGCCAAACCAGGATGATCACCGCCAGCCCGCCCAGGATCATCGCCGCCGTCAGCAGCAGGTTCCACACGGTCTTCCGCCGGACTACCATTTCTTCCACAAAAATATCGTCTTCGTACATAGAGATCCCTCATTTTCAACAGGTTTTCATCCCCGGTATTTTCTGTGTTTGTTCATTATATTCGATTTTCCCCGGTCCGTCAATTTTTTGGTTGCAAGTTTCAAAAAACTGTGCTATGATGCTCTTTGCATAAGAAAAACGCGATGATCGGGCTGTCCGAAGTCACGGAGAAATACGCCAGAGAGGGCAGGGTGCTGGAAACTGCCTGTATTTCAGACGGAGGGCTTTCTCCCGGGAGCTGCCGCGTGAACGGATAGTAGCGTGTGCCGGGCTGTGCCGTTATCCACGAAAAGAGCGCCTTGTCTGAGGCGAATTGCGGGTGGTACCGCGGAAGGATTGCCTTTCGTCCCCTTGTGGACGGAGGGTTTTTGTTTTGCACGCGGAGTGGAAAATCGGAATTTGCAGAGGTAGAAAATGCCAAGAGGTATTATTATTTTTGGGTCGGCTGGTGCTGGAAAGACAACTATAGGCAAGATGGTCGCACAACAACTAAATTATCCCTATTTTGATATTGATGATTATATTTGGAGAAAGGATACGGCTATTCCGTTTACGGTAATGTATTCCAGAGAAGAAAAGGCAAGCAGACTTATGGAAGCGATCTCCATGCACGACCACTTTGTGATGGCAGGTTCTATGGATAGCTTCAACGCACCGTTTGTGCCTCTGTTTGACTTGGCTGTCCATATTACGGTCAGTCCCGAGGTAAGAGTAGCGAGAATCCACAAAAGAGAGCTTGCGATGTTTGGAGATAGAATCCTTGAGAACGGAGATATGTATGAGGAACATCAGCGATTTCTTGATAGTGCTTCCCATTATGAAACCGACAGCTCCCCATGTTTGAAGACTCATTTAGAGTGGGCGGCTACATTGCCGTGCAAAGTGCTTTACCTAAATGGCGAAGACGCTTTAAATAAAAATATCAATTTGATTGTTGAAACATATACGCATTCTGTTAACAGCCGCTAAATTCCTGTTTGTTGCGCGCTTTGCATTGCCTCCGGCGGCCAGCCCT
>CACYXZ010000199.1 GCA_902778525.1 Oscillospiraceae bacterium
GCCGTCGCCATTCCGTTCACAAGATCCACGCCGTCCGGGTTCACCAGCGGCACAAGATACAGCTTTGTCTCCCGGCTCAGAGCCCTGGCGTCCATCCCCAGGAGCTCCTTGCCGAAGGCCGCCGCTTCTGCATATTGCTCCACGCAGCGCAGCAGCACCAGCGTGGTGATCCACTCATTTGCGTGATGGGATCCGTTGTAGTACACCCGGCGGCCCCCGGTCCCCAGGCAGATCCGCTCCAGCGGACGGCGGCCCTCGCTGCGCCCGATGACGTCCATTCCCAAAAACGGATACCTGGCCTGCAGGCCCCGGATCAGATAGTGGGTCAGCTGCCAGGTCACCGGCGTGTCCTCAGGCACCACCGGGAACGGATACGGCACCACCAGATAGGCCCCCACCGGAAGCGCCTCCGGATCAAATTGGGGATTCGCCACGGCGATCGCACGGACGCTGATCCCCTTTTCCCGGGCGATCTTCGTATAGGTGTCACCCGCATGGATCCGCCGCAGTTCATATCCCAGGATATAGGGCATCAGCGACTCCGTCGCCTCATCCTCTGTCTTCAGGCCGCATACAGACATATACCGCTCCAGGCTGGGAAATCCTGCCCGCCGGAGCCCCAGATCAATCAGTGTTGGATGCATAGAAAATCCCTCCCCAGAAACATATTCCTGAGGAGGGAGTCTTATGACAGCGAAGAAGCCCCGCCCAATCACGATCCCGGCACATATAGCAAAATCCCAGCCCCCCTTGCGGGGAACTGGGATTTTGTCATACCAAGACAAAAAAGATGCCATCCATATCACAGGCCGCCTCGGCGGCTCGGCGGGAGTCCGCCGTGAATCTCGGCAGAGCCGAGTTCCCGCAGGGCGAATTCACTTCGCCCGAGGATGTCAAATAAAAAAAGGGACCCCACGAAATCGACAGATTTCGTGGGGATGTCATAACAGGACAAAAGAGATTCCACATTTCAGGCTGCTTCAGCTTCTGTCTGAGCCAGCCAGTTTTATGCTTCAAAGAACGGATACCGCTGTTCTTACTTTACACGAGCCTGTCTTTGCAATCACAATCTTTCCGATCTCCGACGTCTCAAACATGGCCTCCAGCAAAAGCTCCACAGTCCCGTCCGTATGGAAGTGCTTCTGTACCACCTTGGCAGGAATCGGCTGACCCTGCTCGTCGGCGAGCACAAGCTCCATATCGTTGGTGTTTACCACGGCGGCAAACGTCACCGTCTGTCCGGCCCGGACCACCTCGTTTACCGGCGAGAACGACAGGATCTCCGGCTCCGCCTGTACCACCAGCACGGTTGCTTTGGCGGAAGGCTTCTCCCATCCTGCCCAGGTCTTCCGGGCGGCCTGAATGGTCGTTCTGCCATCTTCCTGCAGGGCAGTCTGGAATTCCCAGCGGGAAACGCTCTCAGTCCGGGAAATTGTCAGGTCATAGACCGGGAGGGGCTGTCCCTGTGCGTCCAGAAGCTGTACGCCGATGGTGTCCGCATCCGCAGTTACCGTCATCAGGAACTGGCTGCCTGCGGAGACCTGCTCCGGGGCCTCGACCCGCATGCCCGCAGCATCCTGCGGTGCGATCTCGGCGGAGATTTCCGCACCGGTGCCAAGCATAAAGGTCCGCTTGCCATATACTGTGACCCATTTGTCCTTCGTGCCGTCCTTCCGGACCGTGTACTCCTTTTGGGCTGCATCCCAGTAAGACAGGGAACGCTGGGACACATGGATGGTCACGTCTGTTTCTTCGCCAGGTTGCAGCTCGCGGGTCTTTGCAAAGCCGCAGAGCTGCCTGGCCGCGAACTGTACGCCGTCAATGGCCGGGAAGTATGCCGCCTGACGCATGTCCTCTGTGACCGCGCCGGTTTCATCCACATAACGGAAGGAAGCTGCCACCTCCATGGGATCGTAGACCGCACCGGGAACCATTCCCTTTTCCGGGGCTTCGATGTAGAGTTGCACCACTTCCGCGCCGGGCACTGCGCCGGTATTCCGTACCCGAACCGTCACGTCCAGTCCCGCGTTTTCTCCGGGATCGGCTTCGGGGGAAACCTCCGTGACGGTCTGTGTGAAGTCCGCGTAGCTCAGGCCGTGGCCGAAGGGATAGAGTACCTGATCGGTCCGCCCGGTGGCGTCGTACCACTTATAGCCGTTAAAGAGCCCCTCCCGGATCTCCGTGGGAACATTGGAGGCGGGATGGGAGGCCCGCATCAGGATCTTCCGGCCATTGGGGTTCAGTTCCCGCTGATCCGCCTCGAAATTTCGGGGCCAGGTGACGCAGAGCTTGCCGGAGGGGTTGCATGCCCCGGTGAGAACATTTGCAATCGCCTGCCCGCCGGTCTGTCCCGGGAGCCATGCAGCCAGGATCGCGTCGCAGTCCGCTTCCCAGGCCGAAATGTCCACGGGAAGTGCGGTGGAGAGCACCAGGACCACTTTGTTCCCGGCCTGCTTTGCGCTGCGGATGGCCTCGGTCAGCATGGTCTGCTGCCGCTCCTCCAAGGCAAGGATGTCGATCTCATGGGCAAACAGCACCACGGTTTTCCCGCTCCGTCCGGCGGCTTCCAGGGCCTCCGTATAATTCCGCTCCTTCTGTGAGGGCGTTACCCATGCCAGACGGACCTGCAGATCCTTTTTGCCGATCTGGTAGTCGTAGGCCTCGGAAATGTGGCCGCTGACGGTCAGGGTGATGGGATAGACCTTCCCCGCCTCCAGCCGGAAGGACACCGCGCCGGGCTGCTTCATCATAAATTCCGGCATCACGGGAGGCGGCGCAAAGCCCTCGCCGTCGTTGTCGTCCTCCGGATCCACCGGCCCAAAGGGCATGTGGAACTCCTGGGGCCCCATGGGAATATCCAGACCGGTTTTGGTGGTGACAGGACCGGTGGTGCCGAAGAAGCCGTTTCCGATCCTGCCGCCCGCAGAGCCGATTTCCTTCTTCTCCCCGTCGACCTCGATAAAGCCCTCAAGCTCGGTCGCGGCCATGGCCTCCACCTTGAGGAGGTACTCGCCGGTCTCAGGAGCCTGAAGCCAGGTGGTAAAGGTGTAAGTCGCGCCGTCCTTCCCATAGGGGAAGGCGTTGCCCTCCGGCCCGTTCCGATAGGTGTCGGAGGCAGTCACATAGTCGATCTGAGGATCCACGCAGTCAACGGCGTTGCCGTCGCCGTCCGTGCCCTGCCGGAGTACGCCGCGGGAAGAAAGCGCGGCGTCTGCGAACAGGCAGTCGGCGGGAACCGGCGTTCCCAGATCGTCGTAGACGGTATAGGCA
>CACYXZ010000200.1 GCA_902778525.1 Oscillospiraceae bacterium
GCCATGCCCGACCCGGTGGTGAACAAGGGCGATCCCTTCCATTACGTCTGGTACACGAAGAACTATGCCACCTCCGGCGTTTGCATCTCCACTGCCTGCGAGGATACCCTGCTGGCGCTGGCGTATCTGGACTACTGGTATTCCCCCGAGGGTACGATCATTGCCCAGTACGGCGAGGAGGGCGTCACCTACAACATGGTGGACGGTCAGCCGGAGTGGTCTGACGCGATCCTGCACAACGAGGACGGCCTGCCCCTGATCACCGCCATGGGCATGTACCAGATGCCCATCGGCTGCCGAAAGGCGGTCACCACAGACACCACCGGCTGGGCCCAGTCCACCAAGGACGCGCTGGAGGTCTGGAGCGCCAACTGGGACGCCGCCTACAACATCTCCGACTGCATCAGCCTGACCTCCGCAGAGGCTGAGACCTTTGCCTCAACCTTCAGCGACCTCTCTACCTACTATGTGGAAATGGTTGTCAAGTACATCACCGGCGCGGAATCCCTGGACAACGTGGACAGCTTCCGGGACACCCTTATAAGCATGGGCGCGGAAGACTGCATTGGCGTGATCCAGTCTGCGCTGGATCGGTATAACGCACGGTAATCTATTGCATGCGGCGCTGCCCCACCGGGCAGCGCCGCAGAGGAAAGAAATGAAGGAGGACCCGCATGGACAAGACAATGAAATGTGACGTACTGGTGATCGGCGGCGGCATCGCGGCCTGTTTCGCGGCCATCAAGGCCTCCGAGGCCGGGGCATCTGTCATCATGGCGGACAAGGGCTATGTGGGCCGCTCCGGCCAGAGCCCCTATGCCGACAGCTTCCTGGTGTTTGATCCGAACACCCAGGACATGGAAGCAGCTATGGAGGAGATCAACCGCCACAGCGAATATCTCAACAACCGTTTCTGGACTCGGACTGTTCTGGAGCACTCCGCGGCCCGGTATCAGGACCTGCTGAGTTGGGGCTGCCAGTTCACCGGTCAGCCGGACACATCCCCCGGCGCATCCCTGTCCGGCGTCCAGTTTGACAAGGCCGTAGGCCCCTACGGGGATACGCTTCGGAAGCAGTGCCGGAAGTCCGGGGTGCAGATCGTGGATCAGGTGATGATCGTGGAGTTCCTGAAGCAGGGCGGGCGGATCGCCGGCGCGGTGGGACTGCCCAATGACTCCACCGATCTTGTGACCTTCATCGCAAAGACTGTGATCTCCTGCGTGGGCGCATGCGGCTACAAACCAAACGGTTACCCCGCCCTGATGCAGCTCACCGGCGACGGCGAGGCCATGGCCTACCGGGCCGGGGCGGCGATCCTGGGGAAAGAATTTGTGGACGCCCACTACAGCAAGGAGGGCATGCCTGACCCGGTCTCCCAGCGGGACGCGGGAGCGCCTCCCCCGGTAGTGCCCGGCCAGAAGGGCGGCCCCGGGCCCGGCGGCGGGGACGGCGGTCCCAAGACCCGGAAAAACTGCGACGGGGAGATAATCTCCGAGCGGCCTGAGGGCGTGTCCGGCTACATGTTCACCTATCTCCAGTCGGAGTTTGCGGTTCACGAGGGCAAGGGTCCCATCTGGAACCGGGGTGCGAAATCCTTCGGCGGGGCAGCCCTGGGCATGAGCCTGCGGAAGGCCGACGGCCTGTGGGTCGCGGATCACGAATGCCGCAGCACGATTCCCGGCCTGTTCGCGGCGGGAGACGCCCAGGGGACCATGCAGAACGGCGCGGCCTACTCCACCGGCGGCGGCTCCATCTGCGGCGGCGCGGTGACGGGCACGATTGCGGCGGAGACGGCGGCGAAAGAGGCAGCCTCCATGGAGATGCCGGAGGTCAGCGCGGAAGAGCTGCAGCGGGCAAGAAACTTCGTCCTCGGTCCGATTCAGCGCACCGGCGGCTTTGGTCCCCGGTGGGTCATGGAGCTGCTGCGGAACTACATGATGCCCTATTTCGTCTACTTCATCAAGAAGGCGGACCGGCTGGAAGCCACCCTGACCCTGATCGAGTTCATGAAGGAGCACATCGCCCCCATGATCTACGCTACGGACGCCCACGAGCTGAGGCTGGCCCACGAGGCGAAGAACATGATCCTCAGCGCAGAGATCCGGCTGCGCTCCGGCCTGTTCCGGACAGAGAGCCGGGGCAACCACTACCGGGAGGACTACCCCTTCCGGGACGACGAGAACTGGTTGTGCTGGACGAAGGTCACAGACGATCATGGAACGATGAAACTGGAGAAGGTGCCGGTGCCGGAGGCGTGGAAGCCCGCCGGCAGCTATCGGGAGAAATATCCCTTCCCATTCCCCGGCGAGGAGGTGCGGTAATGGCGGTCAAACGAGTGATCGAAGAGAAGTGCGTGGGCTGCAAGACCTGCGTCAAGAGCTGCCCCGCGGACGTGTTCCGCTATGACAGCGAGAAAAAGAAGGCCTATGTTAAATATGGCCAGGACTGCCAGCTCTGCCTGTGGTGCGTCACCGAGTGTCCCGCCGGAGCCATCGAGCTGACCAAGGACAGGGAATTCCCGGTGTTCACCTGCTGGGGATAAAAACAGATCCATACTGACAAGGCAATGAATGAAGTGAATACCAGAGATTTTGGCAGCGGTTCCGAAATCTCTGGTTTTCTTGCCTGCAGCGGCTTCCTGCCGGTAGAAAAGGCGAGAGTTGATTTATCTCGTTTTTTTCCCGATGTCCGCAAAGTCCGATTCTGTGATATAATTGATTCGGGAGACTGATCCTTCGGTAGAATTGTTAGAAAAGAAGCGGATCAGAAAACGCTCAAAACCGGAAAGGAGGCGTTTCTTGTGAATCAGATCATCATTCATGTGGATATGGACGCCTTCTTTGCTGCCGTGGAAGTCCGGGACAATCCGTCTTTGCGCGGAAAACCGCTGATCATCGGCGCCTTGCCCGGCGAGCGGGGCGTGGTTGCCACCTGCAGCTATGAGGCCCGCAAGTACGGGATCCATTCCGCCATGAATATTAAGGACGCCTACCGCCTGTGTCCGAAAGGTGTATATATGCATCCGAATATGGAGAAGTACAAGGCCGTCTCCGGGCAACTCCATGCAATTTGGAACAGCTACGCCTCCGCATTGGAGGCCATTGCCTATGATGAAGCGTATCTGGACGTTGCCGCGCAGGCGGGAGATTTTGACGGCGCAGGGCGAATTGCCATGGAGATCAAGCGCAGGACGCGCGATGAGTTGGGCCTGAGCTGCTCGGTGGGCGTAGCCTATTCCAAAACCGCAGCGAAAACCG
>CACYXZ010000201.1 GCA_902778525.1 Oscillospiraceae bacterium
CTTGATCTGCTCCTTACCGGCCTTCTTGACCTCCGGCTGCATAAGCGTTTTCTGGATTTTTGCCAGGGCACTCTGCATGACACGTTTGATTTTGGTAATGACCCCATCCAGACGGGCAGCGGCATACTCACGTTCCTTCTTTGGGGCTTTGCGCTCCGGCGAAAGCACCCATTTTTTCGATTCCTCCACCAGACGAATATCTTCCTTGTGCGTCTCCTGCCGGACGGTATCGGTCACCACCTCCACCGCCTTGTCATAGGCCGCATCGGAAACATCATCTAACAGTGTCTCCACGTCCTCAATTTTGAGCGTCAGTTCTTCCAGCTTCTGCTCCTGCGCCGCCAGTTGCTCCTTCTGTTTCATCAGGATATAATCCTGTTTTTCCAGATAGTCCCGCCCGCCGTAGGACGGCTCCTGATCCAGATGCAGCCCATGCCGCTTTGTGATGTCAAACAAAATCGTCCGGCAGACCGCATCGAAGGTCTGTTTCCGATTGGGTTCGGGAGAGGGATGCCCAGTTCCTCCAGCGCCTTCTCCTGCTGGGGACACAGTTCCCCGTAGCGGTTCTCACAGTCGAACACATGGCGCTCATGGATGTGGGGCGTCCCCTCGTCCAGATGGAGCGCCCAATCTAAAATGTGGATATGGGAACCGAAGCGGCGCTCGAATTCCTCATAGAACTCGTTGACGATGCGAAAGAGCGTTTCCGGCGGGACGGATTCTTCCAGTGTGCCGATCTGGTAGATGCTTTCCTCCGGGCAGGTCTTGTTGTTTTTCAGCAAGTCCTCCACGGTGCGGTTGCGCTCGGTGTGCCGGGTTTTCTCATTCCGGGCGTTCTGCGCCTCCACATGGTCAGAATAATACTCGTAGTAGTACATCCGCTCGATTTCCTCAAAGCTGAAATCCGGCTGCTCCGGGTTCTCCCGGAACTCGTGTGTGGTGAAGCCCCGGTAGCAGTCCCAGTAGATGTTTTGCCTGGCCCGCTCTGCGTCGATGTGTTCGCTGTTCTCCACATCAAACCGGCGGTCATTGTGGCGGGGATTGTAGGTGCCATGCTTGCCGGAGCGCCCGTTGTGTCGTGTCAGTTTCAAACAATTTCCCTCCTTCCTGCGAAGATGTTCCGGGGCCGGGGAAGGGCGGCGAAGCCGCAAATCCTGCGAAAGTCTGCGTCAGGTAATACCCAGTACAAGTTGACGCAGGCATCAACTTTCCCTGGGCCGAGGTTTTCCACCTCTGGACACCGGAGTAAAGGCTCGCGGCCTCTACACTCCGCACAGGCGCTGCCGCCCTGTACCCGCCCAATGGGCGTTGCCCCTTGACCCCAGCAGTGCGCTGCCGCCCCTGCACCCCGCCACAGAGGGCTCGCCGCCCTCTGTACTCCCGCACCGGCGAAGCTGGCTTCCGCCGCAGAAGCGGTTGCCGCCAGTTTCACCGGCTCCACATCCACACATTTACGCCTTTCGGCTGGAAGTGGATACGGAATACGCCTGCGGGGATTGCCGGTCAAAACATCAGGTGCAGCCCCGGCATTTTGACCGTAATCTCCCCGATTTCAGGCTATTTTTTCTTCCGCCCCTACCACCTGAAAGCCATGCTCCTTTGCGTAGGCACTGGCGGCGGCTTTCCGTTCCTCACTGTACGGCGGGATGAACCGGATCGACAGCCGGGACTTGTCCAGTACATAGGTCACGCTGCCCTCCGGCGTACTGCACTCCAACCGGCACAGCAGCGGGTACTTCCGGCTGAACTCCGCCAGCCTGCGCTTCAAGCTGGCGTTGAAGGTGTAGACGCTGGCAAGGTTCTCCGCCTCGTTCCAGTTGATGATGGTTTCTTTCTCATATTTAGACAGCTTTCTCATATAAATCCTCCTCATAATCAGTGTAAGATTTCAGCACTCGCAGGCTGCGCTTTAGACGGCGGTACTCGTCCATCTCCATGCGCAGATGGTGGTAAAAATCCTCGTACCAGCTTTCGTCCACCTCCGTCTCCACCTTACGGGCCAACCCCAGCATCCGGCGTTTGGCCTCCGGGTCAACCGTCAGGGCCGTCAGCCATTTCAGCCGTGTCACCGTATTGTGGTGGCTGGGACAGCCGTAAGCGTAGAGAATCTTCTTTTCTTTCATGCTCAGTTTCATAATGATATTCCTCCATTTCTTTGCTGCGGAGCCATGCGCCCCGCATGATAAACTTGTTTCTGTCCGCCGGTCTGCCTGCAAGCCGCTCCTGCCCGGAATTTCTCCCGGCGTATCGGCCTCTTTGGTGCGCTCGATTTCTGTCGTGGCGTCACTTCCCCGGAGGCCATCCCCCTTGCAGCCGGTCATTCAATTTTCAAGGTTCAGTGCCTGTCTGCAAGAACCAGTTTACCGAAAAAAGAGGCCCTTTCCCGTATATCCAAAACGTCGGAAAAACGCTTGAAATCCGCATATTTCCACGCTTATGGAATCGTGCTATAATGGGTGTAATCACTGAAAAACCATAACGAGAGAGGGGGCTTTGGATGTACGCAAAGCTGACAATCCCGGAGCGGCTCAAAGACCTGCGGGTGGTGGACAAGCACCTGACGCTGGAACAACTGGCGGAGCAGACCGGCCTGTCTAAATCTGCGCTGGGGAAATACGAAACCGATGACTACAAGGACATCAGCCCATTTGCGATTGCGACGCTGGCGGATTTTTACGGCGTGTCCGCCGACTATCTGATGGGACTGACCGATAATAAAGAGGTTCCCAACGCCGATGTACAGTCGCTCCATTTGAACGATGAAATGATTGAACTTTTACGGAGCGGCAAAATCAACAATCGGCTTCTCTGCGAACTGGCTACACACCCGAACTTCCGGCGGCTGATGGTGGATATGGAAATCTGTATCGACCAAATCGCCAATATGCGGGTGGAGCAGATGAATCTGGTGATGGAAGCCACCCGGCAGGCCGTCCTCAGCAAGTATGCGCCCGGAGAAGATGACCTCTATATGCGGACGCTGGAACTGGGGCAGGTGCAGGAAAGCGATTATTACAGCCACGTCATACACGATGATCTGGACAGCATCGTCCGGGACATCCGGGAAGCACACCGCAAGGACAAGACCACCGCCGACCCGCAGCCCACGCTGGATGACGTGAAGGAAAAATTTGAGCAGGCCATCCATCAGGGCAGCGATATAGAAATGCTGATCCACGAATTTTGCGATAAGTTGCAGATACCCTTTGAGAAGATTTCCTCGGAGGACTTCTCGGCGTTCCTGCGGATACTGAGCCTGTCCAAGATACTCAAAAATCCCAACAATATGAGGGGAAAGACCAGCCCCATCCCGCTCAACCGCAAGGCCAGGCGCAAGCAGAAGTAAGTCTGCCGGTATCGGCTTTATGTGTATCCCTGTCTGTATTTTCCAGTTTAGCGGAAGAAACGCCGGTTCCAGAGTCCCTTGCAGACGCAGTTCGCTATGTCTTGTAGACATAGTCCATCACTCGGTATTCGCTTCCGACAATAAAAAGTATGCGCATACGGTTCTCAATGACGGAGAGATACCGGCTGGAGGGAATCAAATCCACGCCGTTCACAGGACGGATGTATTGTGATGGATCAGGCAGTTCCTCGCCGTTCATTTCCAGTTCCA
>CACYXZ010000202.1 GCA_902778525.1 Oscillospiraceae bacterium
GACCAGGCGGGGACGAAATACGGGGAGCAGGCGGATGCGGTCATGGAAAAGCTCCGGCGGGCCGTGGAGGAGACGGACGGACAGGTGATGATCTACGACGGGACCCTGATCACAGCCACCTATTTCTCCTGCTCCGGCGGCCGGACAGAGTCGGCACAGGCCGTCTGGGGCAGCAGCGTGCCCTACCTTCTCAGCGTGGACAGCCCCGGCGAGGAGGATGCGGACAGCTTTGAGAGCCGGATGGAGCTTTCCCGGTCAGAGCTGATGGAGCGGCTGGAGATCCCGGATACGGAGATCCGGGAGATCACCTACACCGAGGGCGGCGGCGTGGAGACCATGACCATCGGCGGAAGGAGCTTTTCCGGGGTGGAGCTGCGGCAGAGACTGGGTCTCCGGTCCACGAACTTTCAGATCGACATTTCCGGCGATACCGTGACGGTGGACGTCAAGGGGTTTGGGCACCGGGTTGGCATGAGCCAGTACGGCGCCAAGGCCATGGCGGAGCGGGGTCAGAGCTACCGGGAGATCCTGGCCTGGTACTACACCGGTGCGGAGCTGACCGAAGCGGTATAGAAAAAGCCGGTTCCCATCGGGAACCGGCAAATCTTTTCAGATGAATCAGCCCGCAACAGCAGCCGTGGGGAGCAGGCTCAGGACAAGGGTCAGGACCATGAACGCAATGGCGACCCACTTGGTGGCCTTGGCCAGCTTGGCGTCCCAGGTGTTGGCCTTGTTCTTGGAAAGGAAGCTGTCCGCAGCACCGGCGATGGCGCCGGAAAGGCCGGCATTCTTGCCGGATTGCAGCAGGACCACGCAGGTCAGAAACAGTGCGGTGAGCACCTGAATAATGGTCAGAATTGTCCGAAGCATAGTATCCTCCATCTTGCCGCGTTACGGCGCTGCGGCAGCCGAAATATCTTTATGTGGTGCGCCTTTCCGCACTCGTACGATATATACTATCATGTTTCCCGTTGATTTGCAAGGGAAAATTTCAGGAATTTCCACCGAGGCTTTCGAGGGCGCGGGCCCTGCATTCCGGGTCCAGCATATGGACCGGACAGGGCATCTCCGGAGCCTCCTGGCAGGGGAGCAGGGGAAGGTACAGATAGGCGATGCCCCGCCATGCGCCAAGCTTATATCCGAAGTTCGGCAGGATCCCGCTGTCCCGGAATCCCATGGAGTGATGAAAGGCAAAGCTGGGATCATTGGGACAGGTGATGATGGCGCAGGCCGTCCTTATCCCCTGGGCCCGAAGCAGCTCGAACAGCGCCCGGTAGAGCCTGGCCCCCACTCCGGCGCCCCGGCAGTCCCGGCGAACATAGATGGACGTCTCCACTGTCCAGCGGAAGGCGCCCCGCTCGCCAAACTCGTGAGCATAAGCGTAGCCGAGGATCTGTCCGTCCGATTCCGCCAGCAGATAGGGGTAAAAGGCGGAGATCTCCGTGATGCGGCGGAGGAATTCCTCCCGCGAGGGGACGGAGGTCTCAAAGGAGATGGCGGTTTCCTCCACATAGGGCCGGTAGATCTCCAGCAGGGCGTCCGCGTCCTCAGGCCGGGCAAAGCGCAGGGTGATCACTTGGTGACCCAGGTGCCGGTGGCGGCGCAGGTCAGATAGGCGTTGATGAACTTGTCCAGGTCGCCGTCCATGACGCCGTTTACATTGGAGGTTTCGCAGCCGGTGCGGGTGTCCTTCACCAGCGTGTAGGGCATGAACACGTAGTTGCGGATCTGGCTGCCCCACTCGATCTTCTGCTGGACGCCCTTGATGTCGGAGATCTTGTCCAGGTGCTCGCGCTCCTTGATCTCCACCAGCTTGGACCTAAGCATCTTCATACAGTTGTCCCGGTTCTGGAACTGGCTCCGCTCGGTCTGGCAGGAGACCACGATGCCGGTGGGCTTGTGGATCAGCCGGACGGCGGAGGAGGTCTTGTTGATGTGCTGGCCGCCGGCGCCGGAGGAACGGTAGACCTGCATCTCGATGTCCTCGGGACGGATCTCCACGTCGGCGCTGTCGTCGGTGATCTCGGGAATGACCTCCACGGCGGAGAAGGAGGTGTGCCGTCTCGCCTGGGAGTCGAAGGGGGAGACCCGGACCAGCCGGTGCACGCCGTTTTCGCCCTTCAGGAAGCCGTAGGCGTTCTCACCCTCGATGAGGATGTCGGCGCTCTTGAGGCCAGCTTCCTCGCCCTCGAGGTAGTCCATGATCTTGTAGGTGAAGCCGTGGCGCTCCGCCCAGCGGGTGTACATCCGGTAGAGCATCTGGCACCAGTCCTGGGCCTCGGTGCCGCCTGCCCCCGCGTGGAAGCTCATCAGGACGTTGTTGGCGTCGTATTCGCCGGTGAGCAGCGTCTCCAGACGGGCCTGCTCCATCCGCTCCTCCAGATCGGTGTAGCCGGATACCAGCTCCTCCAGCATGGAGTCGTCGTCCTCTTCGATGGCCATGTCGCACAGGACCAGCAGATCCTCCCGGTCCGCGCACATCTTTTCATAACCGGAGATCTTGTTCTCCAGCTGGCGGATCTGCTTGGTGACCTTCTGGGAATTCTCCGTGTCGTTCCAGAAGCCGTCGGATTCCGCCATGGCGTGGAGCCGTTCCAGAGACTCCCGGGCGGCGCCGAGGCCGAGAGAATCACCCAGGGCGGAGAGCTTCGGCTCCAGATCGGTCAGTTTCACTTTGTACTCTTCAAATTCAATTTTAGCCATATTTCAAACCACTTTCATAGATTTTTACCGTGTAACCAATCTATTATACTGAAAAAACAGACGGCTGTAAAGACCCCGCAGCGCGAAAATGCGCTGCGGGGCTGCTGCCTATCGCTGGGAGACTGCGTATTCCTCCCCGGCGAAAATCAGTTCATCGATATCCCTGTCGTGGCTGTGCATAGACGATCCCTCCTAAAAATGCTTACCTAATATTGTATGCGGAAGGGATTGGGATATGTACCGTTTTCGCCGGCATATCTTTTCCTGCGGCGTTCTCACCCTTGACAGAGGCAGCCTTTTCCGATAGAATAAACAAGCAATATGCCCCAGTAGCTCAGTCGTATAGAGCGGCCGCCTCCTAAGCGGCAGGTCGGAGGTTAGAGTCCTCTCTGGGGTGCCATAAAGTTGCTGATTTCCGTTATTTTGATGGATTTCAGCAACTTTTTTGCGTATTTTTTGGCGGCGGTATGTTGCTGATTCCTGATGGAGTTTTATGCATTTCGCAATGAATACTTGCTAATTGGACTCGAACGT
>CACYXZ010000203.1 GCA_902778525.1 Oscillospiraceae bacterium
AAGGGATATGACAAGAAATTTGCAATGGCCCTTGTGGCGGCAGCCGGCTGTCTCGGCGTCGTGATCCCGCCCAGCATCCCCATGGTCACCTATGGTATTTCTGTAAATGCTTCGATTGCCACCATGTTTATGGCAGGCTTTCTGCCCGGTGTTCTCCTGGGCTTCCTGCTGATCCTTATGGCGATCCGTTACTGCAAAAAGAACGGGTATACCGGCAACGGAAGAAAGTTCAGTGCGGCCAATGTCTGGATCAGCTTCAAGGATGCTGTTTGGGCACTGCTCTGCCCGGTGATCATTCTCGGCGGAATCTACAGCGGACATTTCACCCCGACGGAAGCGGCTGTGGTGTCTGTGGTTTACGGTCTCCTGGTAGGTCTGTTTGCCTACAAGGAGCTGGATCTGAAGCGTCTCTATGAGAAGTTTGCGGAGGCTGCTTCCACCCACGGCACGGTCAATATTATAGTCGGCACCAGCACCATCCTGGGCCGTGTGCTGACGCTGGAACAGATCCCGGACAAGATCGCTCAGGCAATGATCAGTGTGACGGACAACAAGATCATCATTCTCCTGATCATCAATATTCTTCTCCTTGCCTGCGGATGCCTTCTGGAAACCAATTCCTCCATCCTTATTCTTGCGCCCATTCTGTTCCCGGTGGTGGCGGCTTACGGCGTGAATATTGTCCACTTTGGTATCATCATGGTGGTCAACCTGGCCATCGGTATGGTGACCCCGCCAGTAGGTGTCAACCTGTTTGTGGCGTGCGGAATCGGAAAGATCCCGTTTGCGGAATTGGTGCGGAGGATCATTCCGTTTATTATCGTGATGCTCATTGGGCTCATGCTGATCACGTATATTCCGGAGATCTCCCTTATGCTGCCCAGACTTCTGGGATACAGGGGCTGATGGCCGGAATGAAGAAGTCCTGATTCTGTTCAGAAAAAGAAAAGCAGAGTCCGCGGAATCGTTCCGCGGACTCTGCTTTTGCCCTTCAAGAGTTTGCCTGGAAATTACTCTCGGAAGGTCATTCGAAGGGAAACACGATCCCGAACTGGGCCCGGATGGTATCCATCTGCCGCATGATCTCCAGAGTCTCGGCGTGGGGCATTTCCGGACACTCACAGGCGCCGGCGGCGATGGCCCGGATGCAGGCCTCCACTTCGTATTCAAAACCCGTGATCTGCGGCGGAGCTTTGAACTCCTGAAGAAGCTTCGGGCCGGGATGCCGGTCGTTGGACCAGACCCGGATCACTTCCGGATTGTTGATGTTCTGAACCTCGATAAAACCTTTGTCTCCGTAGATCATGCCGCGGCGGTCCGTCAGCGCGTAGATGGTGGTGAACATCATGGCAGTCTTGCCGTTCCGGTAGCGGAGGGTCACGCTGTCCTGCCCGTCCACGCCGGTATCCGTCAGGACGCAGACACTGTCGATGGATTCAATGTCATTGCCCAGGATCATGGAGGCGAAGTTCAGGGGATAGACCGTCAGGTCCAGCAGTGCGCCGCCGGCCAGCTCCGGGTTCACGATCCGGTCGTGCTTGTGGATACAGTATCCAAGATTTGCGGAGACGGTCTGGACTTCTCCGATGGCGCCTTCCTCGATGAGGTCGCTGATCATCTTCCGGGAAGGCAGATAGCGGGTCCAGATGGCCTCGGTCAGGAGCAGGCCTTTCTCCTCGCTGAGGCTGATCATTTCCCGGGCTTCATCCTCGCTCACGGCGAAGGCTTTTTCACACAGCACGTGCTTGCCGGCCTCCAGCGCCGCCATGGTCCACTGGCAGTGGTGGGAGTGGGGGAGGGCGATGTAGACGAGTTCCACTTCGGGGTCCGCCAGCAGCTCTTCATAGGAGCCGTAGGCCTTGTTGAAGCCGTATTCTTCGGCATAGGCCTGGGCACGGTCCAGGTCCCGGGCAGCGATGGCCGTGCTTTCCACGTCGGGCATCTCCCGGATGGTGCGGGCCATGGTGCGGGCAATGCCGCCTGCGCCGATGATTCCGAATTTTGTCATTTGGGCCTCCTGTTCTGTTGAATTGCGATCAGGCTTCCGTTGATCAGTGATCGGACTTCAGTCCGGCGCCGCACATGGTGATCAGGCAGTCATGGGCGGGGCCGTAAAGCCGGCAGTATTCCAGATACGCAGCATAGTTTGCCGCTGTGGTGTGCTCACAGTAGATTCCCTTTCGGGCGATCTCCGCCCGGGCGTTCAGGATCTGGTCCTCCGGGGCATGGACAAAGGTGATATCGTATTTCTTCGCGTACGCCAGGATTTCCCGGCCCCGCATGGGCTTTCCGATGGCGATGCCCTCCGCCAGTGTGGGCTCGGGGTGCACCTCCGCGGGTTCGGCGGAACCGGTTTCCGCGGCCTTGAAAAGGGGATCGCAGTTCTCACTCTGCAGTGCGATGATCTTCGGCATGCGGTGGATGCAGCCGCTCTCCAGCAGGTGTTCCAGGCCCTTCATGGCGCCGAGGAAAAGGGTGCCGTTGCCCACAGGAATCATGAGATACGCCGGCATCCGGTGCAGCTGCTCATAGACCTCGTAGATATAGGTCTTGGTGCCTTCGTAGAAGAAGGGATTGTAGACATGGTTCGCGTAGAATCTGCCTTCCTCCGTCACCTTCGTCCGGCACACGTCCGCGCAGTGGTCCCGGCTGCCGGGTACAATATTGACAGCGGAGCCGTGGGCCCGGATCATGTCGATCTTCTTCGGGGAGGTTCCCTCCGGGACAAAGATCTCACATTCGATCCCGGCTTTTCCGCAGTAAGCAGCCACGGAATTGCCTGCGTTGCCGCTGGAATCCTGCACCACGCTGTCCACGCCGATGGACTTGCAGTGGGCCACCAGCACCGCCGCGCCCCGGTCCTTGAAGGAGAGGGTGGGCATAAAATAATCCATTTTGAACAGCACGTCTTCACTGAAGCGGATCACCGGCGTCATGCCTTCGCCGAGGGTGATATCCCGCCAGCTTTCGTCCTCCAGTGCCATAAATTTCCGATAGCGGAACATACTCCACTCGTCCCGGTCCACTTCGTCCAGGGAGAACTCCGGCGGCTTAAACTGAAGCTTCCAGAGGCCGCCGCACTCACAGTTTGCCGCCCGGGTGCTTGTGGGGACGATCTTTCCGCAGTCTGAGCATATATAGTGTCTGCTCAACAATTCGATATACCGCGGAAATAAAGGATTTTTCTTGATTTTCTGCTACCATAAGTGCAAGGTTTTTTAGCCTGTTTTACGTGT
>CACYXZ010000204.1 GCA_902778525.1 Oscillospiraceae bacterium
CAGGCAGGTGGCATCGCACACGACCACCACCTCGTCCATCCCACTGAAACAGACGCTGTCCCCGGCGATCTCCTCCTCCGGGGAATTCGCCGAAAGGGAATAGGTCCCGGGAAGATCCACCAGCGTCCAGCTTCTGCCATTATGGAGGACGCGGCCTTCCGCAAGCTCCACGGTTTTTCCCGGCCAGTTTCCGGTGTGCTGATGCAGACCGGTAAGGGCGTTGAAAACGCTGCTTTTTCCAACATTGGGATTTCCGGCAAGGGCAATAACGGCGTCCGTTCCCTCATACCGCCTTATTGCATATCCGGACGATCGCGTTGTCCGACCGGTGGATGCTCGTGTCAGTCCCATAGCGCTGCCTTATCCCGGGGACGGACCATGATGTTTCCCGCATCTTGATTACGCAGCGCAATCACGGCGCCCCGGATCTTGTAGGCCGACGGGTCTCCCGCTGCGCTGCGCATCAGACAGCGCACGCGATTCCCCTTCACAAAGCCCAGATCCACCAGCCGGCGCGTGAGCGTATCCTTCGTATGAAAATATTCCACTCCGGCCTCTTCCCCGGGGAGAAGATGATCCAGCGAGATCAGATTATTCATATCGGCACCTCCCAAACAGACGGTGATTCCCGTTCATTCTATTCCGTTTCGCCCTTCGGGTTCGCGGTTCATTGACTTTCCGCCGGGAAAAGGCTATAGTTTTTTTGTCTTGTGAGGGGAGAGATGGTATTTGGTTGAAGTTGTAGCTGCCCTTGTGTGGGAGGGAGACCGATTCCTTATATGTCAGCGGCCGGAAAACAAGGCCCGCGGCCTGTTGTGGGAGTTCGTAGGCGGAAAAGTTGAAGCCGGAGAAACACCCGCTCAGGCGCTGCAGAGGGAATGCCGGGAAGAACTGGATATCGGGATCGATGTGGGCAATGTCTTTATGGATGTGGTCCACGTATATCCGGATATCACGATCCATCTTACGCTGTACAACGCCTCTATCCGTGAGGGGACGCCCCGCCTTCTGGAGCACAGGGACCTGTGCTGGATCACACCGGAGGAGATCGATAAATATGCCTTTTGTCCCGCAGACAAAGAGATCCTTGCCCGGATCAAAGAAACTTCATTGTAACAGAAGACCGCAGCAAAAGCTGCGGCCTTCCTTGCATATCCGGGTCACCTTCCGGGGAATGCCGGATTCATAAAATAAACGTTGGCCTGATTCATTTTCTCCGTGGCCTTGTTCAGCGCCTCTCCGAACCGCTGGAAGTGGACGACCTCCCGCTCCCGGAGGAACCGGATCACGTTATTCACATCGGGATCGTCCGACAGACGAAGGATATTGTCATAGGTCGCCCGCGCCTTCTGTTCCGCCGCCATATCCTCCGTCAGATCGGCGATCACATCGCCGCTGACGCCGATGCTGATGGCGTTCCAGGGCTCTCCGCTGGCAGCCTGGGGGAACACCCCCACCGTATGATCCACAAAATAGGTGTCAAAGCCCTTGGCCTTGATCTCCTCCGGGGTGAGATTCCGCGTCAGCTGATGGATGATCGTCCCGACCATTTCCAGGTGCCCAAGCTCCTCTGTGCCGATGTCTGTTAAAATGCCCTTGATCTCATCGCTGGGCATGGCGAAGCGCTGGCTGAGATAACGCATGGAGGCGCCAAGCTCCCCATTGGGGCCGCCGTACTGACTGATGATGAACTTCGCGAGAGCTGGATTGGGATTGGCGATCCGGATCGGATACTGCAGTCGTTTCTGATAGATAAACATAAATTACGCCTCCCTTGTTGCGGTCATTTCCCAAGGCCAGGGGCCACGCAGCCAGCAATAGGATCTGGCGTTGACCAAATCGGTCTTGCAGATCGGCCCATAGCGCTTCACATAGCGCTGCATTCCTTCCTCCGCCAGGGCAAGAAGATCCTTGTACACGGCAAAGGCTTCGGAATCGTCCGGGTGGGTGTCCAGATAAAGGGAAAGGTCGTGGGCGGCAAAATCAATAGCCATCAATTCCGCCATAGGCACATCCGCAGTGTCCTGGTTTACGATGTTACCAAGAGGAAGGTCCAGACCAGGGAACAGAGTGCCGCGTGCAAGGGCCTTTTCAGGCTCGTAGCGGGGCTCCGGATCCCCCTGGACCGGAACATAGGTGGTCGCCAGCGGCGCACAGCGGGGAAGAACGCCCGATTTATATCCACAGTTTTCCAACGTGTTATCGCATTCTGCCAAAGGAAATCCCTCCTGATTCTTTTCGGATGAGAGCACGCTCTCAACCCATGTTATGCAGGATGGGAAAAAACGGATTATTTTTCATTTTCGGGTAAAAAGGCGGTTGCATTTTCCATGGCAGTTGTTATAATATTATGTAAAGTAAAAATAGAGCCTGGGCATCAGGGGAGTGGGTTGAGAGATGAAAGACATACTTGAAAAGCTGAAGTCCGCCGACGGAAAGGAAAACGGCGGGGATAAGTCGTTTACCTGGTACGGGATAAACAAGACTCTGTTTATTCGTCTTGCCCTCTCAGCGCTTTTGTTCTGCGCCGGTCTCTTCCTGCCGGAAAACGCCTGGACCGTGTTCCTGATGCTGTTCAGTTTTCTCATCAGCGGGTATGACATTGTGGTCAAGGCGGTGATTCGCCTTGTGAAGGAACGAACTCTCGGGGAAGAGCTTCTGATCACCATCGCCGCGATTCTCTCCTTTACGATCAACGCCGGGTATGAGGGTGCGGCTGTGATGCTGATCTACCAGGCCGGGTGCATACTGAGAGCCTATGCCACCGAACTGACACGCAGTACGCTCAGGGATAAAGTGGATCCGTATCCCGAACCTGTGACGGTGCAAAAGGAGGAGGAAACCGTTTCCATCGCACCGGAACAGATCCAGATGGGGGATGTTCTGGTTTTAAATCCCGGCGTGCGCGTGCCGGTGGACTGCCGGGTCACAGAGGGCGTCACCCAGATCGAATTGGCAGATCTCCTTGGTTACAGCAGTCGGCGGGACGTGACCGAGGGCAATTCCATTCCCGCCGGTGCCGTTAATCTGACGGCCCCGGTAAAGGCCCGGGCATCCGGGACCACGGACCAGTCCTCTTTTGCCAAGGTGATGGAGTATGCGCACCGCATCGGCATGTCCTGCCAGGACCTGCTGGTCATGATCAACCAGATCATGGACATGAGCGGCAGCGACAAGAACAGCACAGAGGCCGACAACCGCGAATTTGCCCTGGGCAAGATGATCGAGG
>CACYXZ010000205.1:0-3601 GCA_902778525.1 Oscillospiraceae bacterium
AGGGGACTTTTCTCTATCCCTCCGGGGGCATACTTCTGCCCTGCCAGAAGTATGCAAGAGCAGCCAAAGGGCCTTGCCCTTTGGAATCCCGCCCGCGTGGCGAGACTTTTCACGCCGTCGGGCGCTCGGCAGACAATCTGCGGTCGCCGCTTGACTCCGTGAGCGGCTATGGGATAGTCTCGACCACGTTTCGGGTAAGACCGACAAGGAGTGCCTGCCGTCGCGCCTTGGGACGCATCCCCGCGCGTGGGAACGAAACGGGGTGTGCATCGACAGCGGCGAGGGCCGAGCCGGTAGGCCCGAGTCCGCGCACCGAATCTGCAGTCGAGCGTTCGATCTTGCACTGTTTACCCCTGGCGTGGGAGAATCGCAAAGGGGGAACCCCCTTTGCCCGGTTCTTTCCTCCATTTCTTGCCGGCCAAGAAATGGAGCCGCCGGAGGNNNACTCCGATTGATCTCATCCTGTGAAAGGAGAAAGCATCATGTCTGATATCATTGCCGCAATCTCCACCGCCCTGGCGCCCGCCGGGATCGGTGTGATCCGCATGTCCGGGCCGGGCTGCGTACAGGCGGCGGAAACCATTCTGCATCCCGTCTACGGGGCGCCGCTGTCCCGGTCTGTGCCGAGAAAGCTGTGCCTGTACGATCTCCAGGACCGGCAGGGCAGGACCATTGACCGGATCCTGGCGGTGCAGACCCCGGGTCCGGACAGCTATACCGGAGAGGATACGGTGGAGCTGCAGTGCCACGGTTCCCCTGCGGTGCTGACGGAGGCGCTGGCGAACCTGTTCGGACACGGGGCCCGGCAGGCTCTGCCCGGGGAGTTCACCAAGCGGGCCTTTCTCAACGGGCGGATGGATCTCACCGCCGCCGAGGCGGTCATCGACCTGATCGAAGCGGAAACGGCGGACGCGGCTGCCAACGCGGCCGGACAGGTGGGCGGCGCGCTGCTGCGAAAACTGCGGCCGGTCTATGAGGACCTGCTGTCGGTCATGAGCCATTTCCACGCGGTGCTGGACTATCCGGATGAGGACATCGACGATTTTGAACTGAAAAACTATCAGGCACTGCTGGAGGCCCGGAAAAAGACACTGGAAGCGCTGCTGTCCACCGCCGATCGGGGACGGGTGGTGAAAAACGGCGTCAAGGCTGTGATTCTGGGCCGGCCCAACGCGGGAAAGTCCAGTCTGCTCAACGCTCTGGCGGGGTATGAGCGGGTCATCGTCACCGAGATTCCCGGCACCACCCGGGATACGGTGGAGGAGAAGATCCGGCTGGGGTCCCTGGTGCTTCGGCTGATCGATACCGCCGGGATCCGGGACACCGGGGATCTGGTGGAGCGGATCGGCGTAGACCGGGCGCTGGAGGCCGCCAAGGACGCGGATCTGGCGCTGCTGGTCATCGACGGGTCCGCGCCCCTGACGGAGGAGGACCGGCGGGCCATGGAGGCCGCAAACACGGCCCGGCACTGCGTCTGCATCCTCAGCAAATCCGATCTGGGCCTGACGCTGGACCCGGAGACACTGGACTTTGACACGGTGCTGCCGGTGTCGGCTGTGACCGGCGCAGGTCTGGAGGCGCTGGCGCCTGTGGTGGAGGGGCTGTTCGCCTCGGACGCGCCCTGTGACGGGACCCTCCTGACCAATCTGCGCCATGAGACCGCCATCCGGCAGGCCCGGGACGCGATCGTCCGGTCCATGGAGTCCATGGACTCCGGCGCCACCCCGGACGCGGTGCTGCTGGACGTGGAGGAGGCCCTGGAGGCCATCGCCGGACTGACCGGCCAGTCCATGCGGGAGGACATCACAAACGACATCTTCTCCCGGTTCTGTGTGGGAAAGTAGATCGAATGGATCCGGCAGGCCGGGAAGATATGACGATAACGCAAACCCGCCCTTGACTTTCCGGTCCGGGGCGGGTATACTACTTTTACAAGACACCGCTTTAATACTAAAAAGCGCCATTTATTTTGCAGGAGCACCTGCATGAAAGGACCGATCGAAATGCCCATCACCGATTTGCTGGAGCGGAACGCCAAGCTGTACGGAAACGAAGTCGCCCTGGTGGAGATCAACCCGGAGCTTCAGGAAAAGCGCCGGATCACCTGGAAAGAGTATGATCTGATCATGCCCGCCCCCACAACGGCCTACCGCCGGGAGATCACCTGGCAGGTCTTCGATGAAAAAGCCAACCGGGTGGCGAACATGCTCATGGCCCGGGGCATCGGCCGGGGCAACAAGGTGGCCATCCTGCTGATGAACTGCCTGGAGTTTCTGCCCATCTATTTCGGAATCCTCAAGACCGGCGCCGTGGTGGTGCCCATGAACTTCCGCTTCTCCGCGGACGAGATCAAATACTGTCTGGAGCTCAGTGAGACGGACGTACTGATGTTCGGGCCGGAATTTATCGGCCGGGTGGAGGAGATCGCCGAGGACATCGGCGACAACCGGCTGCTGCTGTACGTCGGCACCGGGGTCTGCCCCACCTTCGCCGAGGACTACGACGAACAGGTGGTGAATTTCTCTTCCCTGGCGCCGGCGGTCCATCTGACCAACGCGGACGACGCGGCCATCTATTTCTCCTCCGGCACCACGGGCTTCCCCAAGGCGATCCTCCACAACCACGAGAGCCTGAGCCATTCGGCCTGCGTGGAGCAGAACCACCACAGCACCACCCATGACGACTGCTTCCTGCTGATCCCGCCCCTGTACCATACCGGGGCCAAGATGCACTGGTTCGGCTCCCTGATGACCGGCTCCAAGGCGGTGCTCCTCAAGGGTACCTCCCCCAAGGCGATCCTGGAGGCCATCAGTCAGGAGAGATGCACCATCGTCTGGCTGCTGGTGCCCTGGGCCCAGGACCTGCTGGACGCCCTGGACCGGGGCGACCTGAAGCTCAGCGACTACCACACGGATCAGCTCCGGCTCATGCACATCGGCGCCCAGCCGGTGCCGCCCGTTCTGGTCCGGCGGTGGCTCCGGTATTTCCCCAACAACCAATATGACACCAACTACGGCCTCTCCGAGTCCATCGGCCCCGGCTGCGTCCATCTGGGCGTGGAGAACATCCACAAGGTGGGCGCCATCGGCGTGCCCGGCTACGGCTGGCAGTGCCGGATCGTGGAGGAGGACGGCGTCACCGAGGTAAAGCAGGGCAGCGTGGGTGAGCTGTGCGTCAAGGGCCCCGGTGTCATGACCTGCTACTACAACGACCCCAAGGCCACGGCGGAGGTACTGATGCCGGACGGCTGGCTCCGGACCGGCGACATGGCCATGCAGGACGAGGACGGGTTCATCTTCCTGGTGGACCGGAAAAAGGACGTGATCATCTCCGGCGGCGAGAACATCTACCCGGTGCAGATCGAGGACTTCCTCCGGACCAACAACGCGGTGAAAGACGTGGCGGTCATCGGCCTGCCAGACCCGCGGCTGGGCGAGATCACCGGCGCCATCATCGAGGTCAAGGAGGGATACTCCCTGACGGAGGAGGAGGTCAATAAGTTCTGCGGCGAGCTGCCCCGGTACAAGCGGCCCCGGAAGATCATCTTCGCCTCCATCCCCCGGAACGCCACCGGCAAGATCGAGAAGCCCAAGCTTCGGGA
>CACYXZ010000205.1:3639-4694 GCA_902778525.1 Oscillospiraceae bacterium
ATCTACTGCGTGGAGAATCTGGTGGCTGCCCAGAACGGCATCGAGCTGTGACAGAATGAAAACAAAAGGTCTGGAGTTTCGACTCCAGACCTTTTTTCTATACATAGTACGGATTTGGCTTGAACAGAAGACGAATAAAATCGACAAGAACGCCGAATCCCAGCAGTCCCATTGTAAACAGATACAAGATTCCCATGCCGACTTTGCCTTCGTAGAATTTGTGTCCACCCAAAAACCCGAGGAAAAAGCACAGAAGAAGAGCGACCCATTTATTTTTCGGCTTGGCGCCTGGAACGTAAACCGTGTTGGTTACGGTGTTTGTGTTGACATTTTGGTTGCTGTTATTGATGATGATGTTTGGCTGATCGGCGGGAGCTCTCTGAATCTCCTCAACCTGGCATCCGCAATTTGGACAAATCACTGCGGCGATCGCAATTTTCTGCCCGCAATGTTTGCAGAATTTTGTGGGCTGGACCGGGGCGGCCGGGATCGTCGGTGCCGGTGTTTCCGCCGCAACAGTCGGTTCGGCGGGAGGGAAGACCTCCGTTGTTTCGGGAAACTCGTTGACAGTATTTCTTTCGGTATCCAAAACGATCATCCTCCTACAAAGTGTAATATTATTAGACTACAATATACTATCACAAAGTGGTATATTTTGCAAGTTATTTTGGATATATAATTAATGCATCAATACTTGGAGGGATGACGCATGAACAACGGAACGCTGAGAATAAAACGGCGGGGCGAAGACGGTTCGCGGGTCATTTCTGTAAGGGTGCGGGAAGATACTCTGGCGGAGCTGGACCGGCTGGCGGCTGAGAGCAACTATTCCAGAAACGAGCTGATCAACCTGATTTTGCAATATGGACTGACCCATATTGAAATTGAGCCGTAATTATCTTGCTTCTTCGGGCGATTATGATATACTAAAGAAAACAAGCAAGGAGAGCGGGTAATATGACATATCAGGAATCTTTTATTGAGTTTATGGTGCGCGCCGGAGTCCTGACCTTTGGGGACTTTACCACCAAATCCGGCCGTAAGACGCCCTACTT
>CACYXZ010000206.1 GCA_902778525.1 Oscillospiraceae bacterium
TCCACGTGCCCATTCTGCCGGTATACATCACCCGGGATAAAAAGCTGTTCCGTCATATGGATGTGGTCATCGGGGAACCCTATTATGTAGAGGCGTCCGCCCACGCGGATTACAATGCCCTGGCGCAGGACGGCATGGACCGGATCTGGGCATTGAAGAGGTAAAACATGGGAAAGTATATCCTGGCCCGCAGCGCTGGTTTCTGCTTCGGCGTGGAGCGGTCCATCCAGATGGCCCATTCGGCGCTGGCGGAGGGGCCCTGTTTCTGTCTGGGAGAACTGATCCATAACCGGGACGCGGTGGCAGAGCTGGAAAACGCGGGCCTTCGCACCATCCTGGGCCCGGCGGAGCTCCCGGAAGGGGAGCGGGTGGTGATCCGGGCCCACGGGATCGGAGAGGGCGTCTACAAGGAGCTGGAGGATCGCTCCGCAAAGCTCATCGACGCCACCTGCCCCCTGGTGCGCCGGATCCATCATATCGTGGAGAAGGCCTCCGGGGAAGGCCGTCAGGTGGTGGTCATCGGGGACCGGGACCATCCGGAGATCCGGGGCGTATGCGGTTGGTGCCGGGGCGCCGTGGTACTGCCGGATGCTGATTCTTTTGAAAAGTGGTTTGAGAAAAATGTCGAAAACGGGGAAAAACCGATTTCTGTTGTTTTCCAGACCACCCAAATCCGGGCAAATCATGTACAAATCGAAAATTTCTTAAAAAAAAGATGTACAAAAGCGGAAATCTTTGATACTATATGCAGTGCAACGTCTGAAAGGCAGAGCGAGGCGATCCGTTTAGCGGAGCTTTGCGGGGCCATGGTCGTGATCGGCGGGGCCCACAGTGCCAACAGCCTTCATCTGGCGGAACTCTGTCGGGAGCGATGCGATAAGGTGCAGTTTGTGCCCGATGCCGCCGCGGTGGACACGGCTGCGCTGAAGGATGTTGCTTTGATCGGTATCACCGCCGGCGCTTCGGTGCCGTCGAGGATCATAAAGGAGGTAGTAAACAAAATGTGTGACGAGATGAAAATTACTGAAACTACGGCGGAGGAAGCCGTTACGCCTGCGGCGGAGGAAAGCGCTCCTGTCGAGGCCGCGCCGGCTGCGGAAGAGGTCGCTGTAAAGCCCGATTCCGAGAAGTCTTTTGATGAAATGCTGGAGGATTCCATCCGGACGATATACAACGGAGACACGGTCTCCGGTTACGTTGTCAGCATCACGCCTACCGAAGTCACCGTGGATCTGGGCACCAAGCATTCCGGCTATATTCCCACCACGGAGTTCACCGACGACGGCGCCGTCAAGGTAGAGGACGTGGTCCATGTGGGCGATAAGATCGAGGCCTGTGTTGTCCGCGTGAACGATGTGGAGGGCACCGTTATGCTCTCCAAGAAGCGCCTTGACTCCATCAAGTCCTGGGCGGATGTGGAGAATGCCCAGGCTGACGGGACCGTCGTGGAAGGAAAGGTCACCGAGGAGAACAAGGGCGGCGTCGTGGTCAACGTTCACGGTATCCGCGTGTTTGTGCCCGCCTCCCAGACCGGTCTGCCCCGGGAAGCCGCTATGACCGAGCTGGTGGGCCAGACGGTCCGTCTGAAGATCACCGAGGTGAATCGCGGCCGCAAGCGCGTGGTGGGCTCCATCCGCGCCGTTGCCAACCGGGAGCGCAAGGAACGCGCGGAGAAGATCTGGAACGAGATCGAGGTCGGCAAGCATTTCGAGGGCGTTGTGAAGTCCATGACTTCCTACGGCGCTTTTGTGGACATCGGCGGCATCGACGGCATGGTCCATGTGTCCGAGATCAGCTGGAAGCGCATCAGCAAGCCCGCGGACGTGCTGAACATCGGCGATAAGATCGACGTTTACGTCATCGGTTTTGATAAAGAAAACCACAAGATCTCCCTGGGCCACCGGAGCCCCGACGAGAACCCCTGGAAGGTGTTCACCGATACCTATTCCGTGGGCGACGTGGCCAAGGTCAAGATCGTCAAGCTGATGCCCTTCGGCGCCTTTGCCGAGGTCCTGCCCGGCACCGACGGTCTGATCCACATTTCCCAGATCGCCAACCGCCGGATCGGCCAGCCCTCCGAGGTGCTGAGCGTGGGCGATGTGGTGGACGCCAAGATCACCAACATCGACAATGAAAAGCAGAAGATATCCCTGTCCATCCGCGCTCTCAGCGAGCCCGCTCCCGCTCCTCGTCCTGAGGCGGAGGAAGCGGCAGAGGCCGCGCAGGAGCCCCAGGAGGACGCGCTGGTGTTCTCCGTCAACGCTGACGGCGTCACCTCCGGCGAGGCCCTCGCGGAAGAGTGATCGTATACAGAAAAAGACCTGCCATCCGGCAGGTCTTTTTTCATGGTCATACAGTGACTCAATTTGGCCGCAACTGACAGTTGCTTGTGGAATTGCCGGAAAAAGGATACAATGGGGACAGCATAGAAAGGGGAGGGAACGAAATGGAGTTAAAAGAGTATCTGAAAAACATTCGGGAAAAGCATAACCTGACACAGGAGCAATTGGCAGAACGGGTCATGGTTTCCCGGCAGGCCGTCAGCCGTTGGGAAAACGGCGAGACGCAGCCGGGGATCGAAACCTTGAAACTGTTGTCCAAAGAATTCGGCGTATCGATCAATACTCTTCTGGGCTCTCCCCGGCAGCTCGTCTGTCAGTGCTGCGGAATGCCGCTGAGCGATGACGACATGATCAGCCGGGAGACGGACGGCAGTTTTAATGAGGATTACTGCAAATGGTGCTATTCGGAGGGAGAGTTTGCCTATAAAACCAAGGACGCTCTGTTGGATTTTCTCATCAGCCATATGCCCAATCCCGACGAGATGCCGGACAATGACCGCCGCATCCTCTATGATCATCATCTCTCCCAACTGAAGCACTGGAAATGATCGAACCATCGCGTATCCGGAGTAATTCAGCCATCTGAATTTGATAGAAAAAACAGCCACCCGAATGGGTGGCTGTTTTCTTTGGAGCGGGCAACGAGATTCGAACTCGCTACCTCCACCTTGGCAAGGTGGCGCTCTGCCAAATGAGCTATGCCCGCGTCTCAGGCACATGGCGTATTATACCAAATGCCTGTCGTTTGTCAAGGGGGA
>CACYXZ010000207.1 GCA_902778525.1 Oscillospiraceae bacterium
GGCTACAGCTTCGCAGGATCCGGCGCCAACGGCAGGATCCTCCGGTACCGGTTCAACAGCTTTGACCAGCCGGGGCGGTATATTTATCTGCGGGATCAGGAATCCGGGGACTTCTGGTCTGTCTCCTGGATGCCGGTCCGGAAGCCGCTGGAGCGGTTCTGCTCCGTCTGCAGGCACGGCATGGGCTATACCGTCATTACCGGCGACTATGCGGAGATCCACGCCGAAACAGCCTACTATGTCCCGGTTCACGGACGGCATGAGGTCTGGCGGCTGACGGTACGGAACGACTCCGCCCGGCCAAGGCATCTCATGGCGGCGGGCTTCGCGGAACTGACAAGCGAGCCGAACTATGAGCAGGATCTGGTAAACCTCCAGTACAGCCAGTTTATCACCGGGACCGAGCTGCTTGGCCATGGCGTCCGGCAGGTCATCAACGGCAATATGATCCCCGGAAACACCGTGGACGGCAAGGTTCCGTCGGCGCGGCTGTTCGCCATGGAGGGCGCAGAGATCTCCGGCTGGTGCGGGGACCGGGATGCGTTCCTGGGGCCCTGCCGGGATTACAGCGCCCCCATCGCCATCGAGACCGGGCGTCTCGGCAACGTCGGGAACTACGGCGGCAACAGCTGCGGCGCCATTGCCGCGGAGCTGACCCTCGCCCCGGGGGAGGAGCGGACATTGGTGTTCCTGTTGGGCCTGGAGCAGGATTATGGGAGCATGGAAGCCCTGTGCGCCCCCTATGAAAACCCCGCCGGCCGCTGCAAAGAGGAGCTCGCCGCCCTGCGGAGTCTGTGGGAGGCGCGGCTCTCCGGTCTGCAGGTCCGGACGCCCAGCCCGGAATTCAACGAAATGGTCAACACCTGGAACGCCTATCAGTGCTACATTACATTTCTGTGGAGCCGGGCCGCCTCCTTCCAGTACTGCGGCATGCGGAACGGATACGGCTACCGGGACACCGTCCAGGACATCCAGGGGATCCTCCATCTGGATCCGGCGCTTGGCAGGGAGCGGCTGGTGTTCATGCTGTCGGCTCAGATGCACCACGGGGCCGGGCTGCCGCTGGTGAAGTATTCCCACACCCCGGGTGCAGAAGATGGTCCCGAATCGGATGCCTATGTCCGGGAGACCGGGCATCCCTCCTACCGGGCGGACGATGCGCTCTGGTTGTTCCCCACGGTGTACAAGTACGTATGCGAGACCGGAGACACGGCCTTCCTGCGGCAGGCAGTGCCCTTTGCGGACCGGGGCAGCGGCACCGTGTTCGAGCATCTGCGGCGGGCACTGGATTTCTCCCGGACCCATCTCGGGATCCACGGGCTGCCCGCCGGGCTCTGGGCGGACTGGAATGACTGCCTGCGGCTGGGCGAAGACGGCGCCTCTGTCTTCGTGGCGATGCAGCTCTACGGTGCCCTTGGGATCCAGGCCTGTTTTGCCGGGCTGCTGGGTGAGGACGGATATGCCGGGGAGCTCCGGGCAGCCAGGGCGGCGCTGGGGGATACGATCCAGAGTCTCTGCTGGGATCAGGACCGGTTCATCCGTGGTTTTACGGAGGATGGCGCCGTAATCGGCGGCCGGCAGGACCCGGAGGCCAGCCTGTGGCTGAACCCCCAGAGCTGGTCCGTGATCAGCGGGCTGGCCACCGACGCCCAGGCGGAGACGGCGCTGGAGCTTGTGGAATCGCAGCTCATGACCGGCTTCGGCGCAGCGCTTATGGATCCGCCCTACCACGCCTATGGCTTTGACGGCGCGCTGATGCAGCTGTACAATCCCTCCCTGAAGGAAAACGGCGGCATCTTCTCCCAGAGCCAGGGCTGGCTCATGCTGGCGGAGGCGCTGGCGGGCCACGGAAACCGGGCCTTCTCCCTGTTCCGGGCGACCTGCCCCGCGGCCATGAACGACAGGGCGGAGATCCGGAGGATGGAACCCTACTGCCACGGGCAGTTCACAGAGGGGCGCCTGAGTCCTCATTTCGGACGGAGCCACGTCCACTGGCTCACCGGCACCGCATCTACCGTCATGGTGGGGTGTGTGGAGGGAATCCTCGGACTGCGGCCGGAGCCCCTGGGGATGCGGATCTGCCCCTCCGTTCCTTCCGGCTGGTCCCATCTGGAACTGCGCAAGCGGTTCCGGGGAAAATGGCTGGAAATTCGGATCGAAAACCCGGATGGCAGGGAGAGCGGGTGCGCCTGCCTGACCCTCAATGGGGTCCTGTGCCCGGATGGCCTGATCCGGGAAACGGACCTGAAGGAGGAGAACACGGTCATCGTTCGGCTGTGACAGGCAGGATATGCCGCCAAAACAAGTCCCGGAAAAGGCACGGAGACTGCGCCCCGAGGGGCCGGCAGTCTCCGTGCTTTGCATGACGCCGCAGGCGGATGATACCTCGCGCGGGGCCCGTTTCCCGAATGTGTTTGCCGGCCTTCAGAGGTTCCAGCTGGTGGGGCGTTCTGTCCGTAAAAATGATAAGGCAGCGAACATATTGAGAATGTACGCCGAATTCATTCTGCTGGTATAATCAAAGGGAGAATGATGCCCATGGAGGACTTTGATACCGCCGTACAGACCGCTCTGGACATGGGTATGGCGGAGATCGTGGACGCCTGTAACCGGTCTTATCAGGACTGTCCGGCACAAAACGGCTGATTTCTTTTGCTCAGAAAAAGCATGGCTCCAGCCGGATCACAAAGGAGGAATTTGCAAATGAACAGACTTGAAAACAAGGTAGCCATCATCACCGGCGGAAACTCCGGCATCGGGAAAAAGACGGCGGAGATCTTCTGCAGAGAAGGGGCCAAAGTGGTCATCGCCGCCCGCCGCCCAGAGGAGAATCGGAAGGCCGTGGAGGAGATCACCGCTCTGGGCGGGGAGATCTCCGCAGTGGACGCGGATCTGACCACCACGGAAGGCTGCCACAGGGTGGTGGATTACACCATCGAAAAGTACGGGCGCATCGACATTCTGGTGAATAACGCCGGAATCGCAGATAAGCACATGCCCATCGATCTTTGCACCGAGGAATGGTACGACGAGGTCTGCAAGATCGACCAGTACGCCGTGTACTATATGAGTAAATACGCC
>CACYXZ010000208.1 GCA_902778525.1 Oscillospiraceae bacterium
GCCACCCCCATGGGACAGGTGTCCGACTGGCAGACGCGCATCATCACACAGCCCATGGTAATCAGCGGCGCTGTCGCGAAGCCGAATTCTTCCGCTCCCAGAATGGCTGCTATGGCAACGTCCCGGCCGCTCATAAGCTTTCCGTCCGTTTCGATCACGACCTGGTTTCTCAGCCCGTTCGCCACCAGCGTCTGGTGTGTCTCGGACAGCCCGAGCTCCCAGGGAAGTCCCGCATTATGGATGGACGAAATCGGCGCGGCGCCCGTCCCGCCGTCATAGCCGGAAATCAGGATCACGCCGGCCCCTGCTTTGGCGACACCGGCCGCGACGGTTCCCACGCCGGCCTCCGAGACCAGCTTTACGGAGATGCGCGCCTGACTATTGGCGTTCTTCAGGTCATAGATCAGCTGCGCCAGATCCTCGATCGAGTAAATATCGTGATGCGGAGGCGGTGAAATCAGGCTGACGCCGGGTGTGGAATGCCTGGTCTTCGCAATCCACGGATAGACCTTCCGGCCGGGCAGATGGCCGCCCTCCCCGGGCTTGGCCCCCTGTGCCATCTTGATCTGGATCTCCTTCGCGCTCACCAGGTACCTACTTGTCACACCGAATCTTGCACTTGCGACCTGCTTGATGGCTGAGCTGCGGTCATGGTCCGTACCCGCCGAGAGAATCCGCTCCTCGCTCTCACCGCCCTCACCGCTGTTGGACTTGCCGTGCAGATGGTTCATGGCAATCGCCAGGGTTTCATGGGCTTCCTCCGAAATCGAGCCGTAGGACATGGCGCCGGTCTTAAAGCGCGTGACGATCTGCGCCTCGCTCTCCACCTCATCAAGCGGAACGCCCTCCTCCGGATACACGAATTCCAGGAGGCTGCGGAGATACCCTGTCTCTTCCGCATTTACCATATCCGTAAACTGTTTAAATTTCTCGTAGCTCCCTTCGCGCGCTGCGCACTGAAGCATATGAATGGTCCTGGGGTTATACCTGTGGTGCTCGCCCTGGCTCCGCTCCTTGTGCCGCCCGGCCGGCGTCAGTTCCAGATTGACCGGGAGACCCAGCGGGTCAAATGCCCTGCTGTGCTGCTCATCGCATGCTTTCCCGATATCCTCCAGGGTGATCCCGCCCACCCGGCTGGCTGTACCGGTAAAATACGGGCGGATCACCTCGTCTGATATGCCGACCGCCTCGAAGATCTTGCTTCCCTGGTAAGACTGGATCGTGGAAATCCCCATCTTGGAGGCAATTTTGACGATGCCGGCTAAAACCGCCCTGTCATAATCGTCGGCGGCCGCATAATAGTCTTTTTCCAGAAGTCCTTCTTCAATCAGCTCCGCGATTGTCGCATGGGCCAGATAGGGGTTCACCGCGGAAGCCCCGTAGCCGAGAAGCGTCGCGAAGTGGTGGACTTCCCTCGGTTCCCCGGATTCAAGGATCAGGGACATCGCCGTGCACTTTTTGGTGTCGACCAGATGCTTGTGTACGGCTGCGACGGCCAGCAGGGACGGGATCGCCACATGGTTTTCGTCCACCCCCCTGTCCGAGAGAATCAGGATATTGGCCCCCTGCCGGTATACTTTGTCCACTTCCACGAACAGATGGCTGAGCACCCGTCCCATCGGCGTTCCTTTATAGAACAGGGTGGACACTCTGGCCACATGAAACCCTTCCTTTTTCATGGCCTCGATCTTTAACAGATCGAGATCGCTGAGAATCGGATTCTCGATTTTCAGCACATGGCAGTTTTCAGGCCTCTGCTCCAGCAGGTTGCCGTTTGTGCCCACATACACGGTTCTGGATGTAACGATCTTCTCTCTGTCCGCATCGATGGGCGGGTTCGTCACCTGGGCGAACAGCTGCTTGAAATAGTAGAACAGCGGCTGATACTGCTCCGACAGGGCGGCTATTGGCGTATCCACGCCCATGGATCCGATCTGCTCCGTACCGTTTAACGCCATGGTCAGGATCCCGTCATGATAATTCTCCCACGTATACCCGAAAGCTTTCTGCAGCTTCTTCTGCTCCATGCCGGTAAGGGACGGCACCTTCCTGTTGGGAATCTTCAGATCCTCAAGATGCAGCAAATGGCTGTCCAGCCATTCGCCGAAGGGCTTCGCCTTTGCGTAGGTCTCCTTGATCTCATCATCAAAGATAATCTTTTTCAGCTTCGTATCCACTACAAGGATCTTGCCCGGATGGAGCCTCTCCTTTTTCACGATGTGCCGTTCATCCAGCTTCAGGACGCCGACCTCGGAGGAGAGAATCAGCCTTCCGTCGTCCGTCACGCAGTACCTGGAAGGTCTCAGCCCGTTGCGGTCGAGGATGGCACCCATGATATCCCCGTCCGAGAATACGATGGATGCCGGCCCGTCCCAGGGTTCCATCATGGTCGCATAATACTGGTAAAAATCCCGCTCCTCCTGGGACAGGGTCTCATTATGCGCCCAGGGCTCCGGAATCAGGATCAGGGCCGCCAGGGGCAGCGGCATGCCGCTCATTCCCAGGAATTCCAGCGTGTTGTCCAGCATGGCGGAATCCGAACCGCTCTGGGAGATCACGGGAAATACCTTTGTCATATCCTCTTCCGAGAAAAGATCCGCATGCATCGTCTCCTCCCGGGCCAGCATTTTGTCGGCATTCCCTTTAATCGTATTGATCTCACCGTTGTGAACGATGAGCCGGTTTGGGTGCGCCCGGTTCCAGCTGGGCAGGGTATTGGTGGAAAAACGGGAGTGTACGATGGCGATCGCCGAGGCGTAATCCGGTTCTGTCAGATCCGTAAAGAATGTCCGCAGCTGCCCAACGAGAAACATGCCTTTGTAGACGATGGTCCTGCAGGACAGAGACGGCACATAGGTCCCGACATTGCTCTGTTCAAACTCCCGGCGGATCAGATACAGCTTCCGGTCAAAGTCAATGTCCTCTGCCGTATCGCCGGGTCTCTCAATGAACACCTGGAAAACATTCGGCATACATTCCCTGGCTTTACTGCCCAGGACAGACGGATCCGAGTCCACCTTTCTCCACGCGAGGACCTTCAGGCCGGCTTTGCGGG
>CACYXZ010000209.1 GCA_902778525.1 Oscillospiraceae bacterium
GGTTTGCAAGACCTCGCTTGTGAGGCATTTCCCGTTGATCGCACAATCTCCGGATCCGAGCTTAAGAAGCCTCGGACTTCAGTCCGGGGAGTATGTCACTCCTCAAAGATATTGATCTCTCCCAGTCCGTCGCTGATATCCCGGAGCTTTTCCAGGATCCGCTGTTTTTCCTCACCTTCCGCGGGAATGGGCTGGAAGTTGTTGTAGCCCGCTGCCGATGACGTCAGGCACGGGATCACCTCCACCTGATCGTCGCTCAAAACCTGTCCGTCCTGGATGGTGAAGGTCTGCTGGAAGATCATCGCGTCATAGTCCGGCGGGCTGTAGTTGCCGCCGAAGCAGAAATTCCCCACGCTGTAGACGATATACCGGCCCTGATAAACCTCCACGCCCTGGAGAACGTGGGGATGGTGGCCGATCACCAGATGGGCCCCCGCGTCGATGGCCGCGTGGGCCAGCTCCACCTGATCCGGATCCGGCGTATCGTCATTCTCCATGCCCCAGTGGAAGCAGGCCACGATCACCTCCGCCCCCCGGTCCTTCAGGGTCTGGATGTTGTTCCGCAGATCCTCCAGATGCTGTGGATTTTCATATACGGTAAACTGGCCGGTCAGTCCGACCTTGACGCCGCCGACCTCCACGATCGCCACGTCCTCATAACCGAAATGGGTGATCCCGGCCTGATCCAGCGCGGTCTTGGTGTCGTCGAACCCCGCGTCTCCATAGTCGTGGCTGTGGTTGTTGGCCAGATTTGCCGCCTCCACCGCCCCTTCCGTCAGGACTGAGGCGTACTCCGCGTGGCCCTTAAAGGCGAAGCTCTTGTCCTCCTTCTCCGTCGATTCCGTCAGGGGCCCCTCAAAATTGACCACCGTCAGATCGTCCGCGGCGAAGATGGGCTTGACCTTCTCGAGAAAGAACGCCGGTCCCTCCCGGTCGTAGGCCTGATTGAAGCTGTCCTCATACCCCAGATAGTCATCCATGCCGAGGGTGCAGTCGCCGGCAAAGCTCAGGGTGATCGTGACCGGTGAAGGCGTCGGCGGCGGAGTCGGCGTCGTCTCGACAGCGGCGGTCTCCACCGCGGACGCCTCCGCCATGACAGGCGCTGCTTCCGGTTTTCCGTCCCGGTGATGGAGCGCCAGCGCCAGGATCAGCACCAGCAGCGCGGCCGGCACGCCGATGAGGATCGCCCGCCCTTTGGTTCCCTGCGTTTTCAGATAGTTGACCGTGGCCAGCGGCAGCAGCAACGCTGCCCTGAGATACCACTTCATGTTCCGCATTGTTTCCTTCCTCTCCCGTTTTCTTAAAGAATATTATAGCACAAATGCCCGGTTTTTCCAGTCTTATCGACAAAAACCTCCGGCTGCCGCAGCAGCCGGAGGTTTGGATTTCAGCTTCGTTTGATTTTCCCGAGGACCCGGGCGATGGACTCCCTGCCGATCACGTCGTTGACGGCGCCGGTCAGATATGCGATGACAAAATAGACCGCCGCGCCGCACAGCGCGAAGATCCCGAGCTGCAGCACCAGGAACAGTCCCCGGGTGGGCGTCACCGGCCACAGACGGATCAGCGCCAGTTCCACGGCCGCCATGACCGCAAGGGCCGGCAACTCCTTCAGGAACACCTTCAGAACCGGGAAGTACTTGAAGTAGTACACCCGCTTCAGGGAACCCAGCAACAGGGTCAGGGCCGTGATCTGACCGATCACGCTGGCGGCGATGGCCCCCAGGAAGGGCGGGATCCCAATCCGCGCGAAGAGATAGATCATGGGAAGATCCAGAGACGCGTTGACCACGATCCCGATCACCGTCACGATGCAGACCGTTCGGCCCCGTCCGATGCTCTGCATGGACATATTGGTCACTGTGACCATGCCGCCGATGATCGTCACCACCAGATAGGCCCGCAGGATCTGATAGCCGTAAGCGCTGGTCCCGTAGAACACCCGGTAGATCGGCTCGGCAAAGAGCATCATGCCGATGCCCATGGGCACCGCGAACAGCACGATGATCCCCAGAGCCTGGTTGAGCTTGAAGTTGATGCCGCCGTGGTCCCCCACCGTGCGGCTCTCGGCCATGTGGGGCGCGATGCTGTTCACCAGTCCCATGGCCAGAGCGGTAATGATCATGCCAATCTTCGGCGCCCAGGTGGAGGCTACGGAGGCGATGACCTGGGTGTCCCGGTCCGGGAAGCGCAGATGATGAAGTCCCGTCAGGAGCATCTTCATATCCACCAGAGAATAGATGCTCAGAGACACTGACATAATGACGATGGTCGTGCAGTAGGAGAGGACTTTGCGGAGGATCTCCGAGGTCTCCGCGGGCCGTTCCTCCTTTGCCAGGGCCGGGTCGGCGGTCTCCCGGACGCCCCGGGACTTCACCTGAAGATAGATCAGGGCCGCCAGCGCGCCGATGGCCGCGCCGGACAGGGCCACGCAGACGCCCACCGTATCGCTCATGCGCATGAGCACGATGGTCACGTAGACGCCCGTGAGGACCACCGCGATCCGCACGATCTGCTCAATGACCTGGCTGGTGGAGGAGATGGCGATAAACTTGTGCCCCTGCAGATAGCCGCGCTTGATGCTCAGCAGCGGCGCCACCAGCAGGCAGAAGGACACCACCCGCACGGCGGCGGCGATGGCCTCCGGCTTGACGCCCTTGTCCATGTCGTCCAGGAAGAATCTGCCGATGGGCCACGCGAACAGCTGAAGCAGCGCAAAGGAGGTCAGCGACAGGATCAGCACCGCCCGGAGCGCCACAGAATACGCCTTTTCCTTGGACTTGTACTGCTCCAGGGCGTTGTACTCACTGACGATGATGCTCACCGCAATGGGGATCCCCGCGGTGGAGACGTCGAGAAACAGCGCGTAGATGTTGTACGCGCAGGAGTAGATCACGCCGCCCTGTTCCCCGATGATATTGTAGAGCGGGATGCTGTAAAGGGCACCCAGCAGCTTTGTGATCACGATGGAGACATACGCCACCAGCGTGCCCTCCACAAAGCTGTTTTTCCGCATTTTTCTGCTCAAGACCGAGTAACTCCTTTTTCAAAA
>CACYXZ010000210.1 GCA_902778525.1 Oscillospiraceae bacterium
TTTCAAATTCCTGCACCGGGAGCACCGGCACATTCATAAAGTTCGTTGCGTCGTCTCCCGGGGGCGGCCCGCCGGGGCCTTCCTGGGGATGGAGCTTCCGCTCCAGTTCCCGGTGCCGGGTCTCATAGTCCGCCCAGCACTGCCGGTCCATGGAAAAACAGGTGTCCATCAGGTTGTTGAAGTTGCAGATCCGGTACTGGCCGTCTATGTCTGTGTCGAAGTCCACCGTGTACCGCTCCCACATCCACTTGGGGCAGTCGATGAACCGGTACACGTCATCCGGCAGCGTGGGTGCAACATACCCCGGCGTGAACCAGAAGGCCCGGACGGCGGTGCCGTCCCTAGATGCCCGGATCACCGGGGTGGAGAGCACGTGGACGGAGATCTCCTCCAGATACCGGTAGTCGTGGCAGCGGAGGGCCGCCTCCGGGTGGGTCCGCATCCGGCGGTAGTACCCCGCCTTTGCCGCGTTCTCCTGCCCCTCCACATAGGACTTCATGACGCTCTTCATCATCTTCCAGTGGTGCCGGGAGGGATCGGAATACCAGATCTCCTCCAGCTCGTCCCGGTGTGTCCCCCGGGCGTGGTGATAGCAGTGCCGGGCCATGGCGTTCTCACACTCGAACATGGCGGCCGCCCGCAGGATATCGCTGCTCATTTGCCCTTCTCCTTTCCAGCCATGGCCAGAAACGGCTCCGGCCCGTAGGTGAATGTGTCCTCAAATCGTTCATAGGGGATCGGTTCCGCCGGATAGGCGCTCCAGCCGTAGTCAATGGAATAGACCTGCATGGAAAGATCGTAGGGCGGCATTTTCGTCCGTCCCAGGGGCAGGTGGGCCGTATCGGGATTCTGCGGGTATTCCGTGGCGTCTGGCAGCGGCTTCATACCCGTGGCGGGAATATAGGCGTGGCCCATCTCGAACCGGAACTCGCTGCCGGCGAAGACGTGCCAAAGTCTCCATTTCCCCTCCTCCCGGATGAAGTCGGCGGCATAGCGGATATAGTGCCAGCACAGGTGCATCTTCCCGTCCGCCTCGGAACGGGCGGATACGCCCGGGCAGTACCACATGGCCTTTGCCGTCTCCCCGTCCCGGGCCACCTCCACCAGCGGGGACATCAGGTTCACCCGGTCCATGGTTCCGTCCCCCGGCCCGGCCTCCGGACGTGAAACCCGCAGGATCTCCGCATCCGCCTGCCGGACGGCGGCGCGTCCCTCCGCCCATGCTCTTCGGACAGATTGCCGGCCGATCCAGAATCCGTTGTTTTCACCCAGGGAGATGTCATCCCGGCCGGACCAGAGCTCATCGAACCATTCAGCCTCCATTCCCTGCTCCTGGGCAAAGGTGAACCGGGCCATCAGGTTCTGGCACAGATATGCCTCCCAGGCCGCGCTGGCCCGCTCCTCCGGGCTCAGGTCAAAGTGTGGGATCATCGGATCAGACTCCTTTCTCAGAAAAGACCGTTTCTTATTACTCTGTTTCCGGCAGGGCGGCGATATGCTCCCCCGCCAGCATTCCCATCGTCTGGGCGATGGAAATGGAGATCCCGGAGACTGGCGTGGAATACTGCAGGGCAAACCGTCCGCCGCAGCAGTTCCCGGTGGCGTAGAGACCGGGGATCGGTTCAAATGCCTGATCCAGCACATTCTGGTTCTCGTCAGTCATCAGGCCGCCGGTGGTGACCATGATGTTGCCGCCCTTCTTTTTGCCGGTATAGCCGAAATACGGCGGATGCTCCACCGGCCAGAGGAGGCTGGCGTCCTTGCCGAAGTCCTCGTCCCTGCCCAGATGGCACAGCTCGTTGTAGCGCCGGACTGAGGCGATCATGGCGGCTTTGCTTTCGCCCTGATATCCCAGCTTGTCCGCCAGCTCTTCCAGCGTGTCCGCCGCCACCAGCTTCACCTGTCCAGGGATGTCCCCTCCCGGTCCGCCGGGTCCGCCGGGTCCTCCCGGGCCACCGGGACCACCAGGGCCGCCGGGCGGTCCGAACAGATCGTCCATCTCTCCCGGAGGCGGGCCCATCTTCGCTCTGGGGTCCTCCTCCACCGTCTGTCCCGTAGCCGCCTGAACGGCCCGGCGGAGAGGCCCCATGTCCTCCTCGTGGGCGTAGTCCACCGACAGATGTCCGGGAGGCTGTACCTTGATCTGCTCCCATATGGTTGAATCAAAGACCGTCGTCAGCGTATCCCCCGGCTGGCGCATGCCGTGGATCCCGGAGAGCACCGCGTCGCCGAAGCCCTCGTTGCAGTAGCGCTTCCCCGCGGCGTTAAGCCACAGGGCCGCCGTGGTGCCGATGGGGTCCTGGGGAGATCCGCCGGGGTAGCAGTATGTGCCGCCCATGGCGCTCAGGGGTCTGGGTTCCAGCCTTCCCCCTGCCCACAGGCCCATCCGAATCCCCAGTCCGTCGCAGCCGTGGGTCCCCCATCTCTTGTCCGGCAGCAGGTCCACGGTCTCTGTGAGAAGCTCCCGGCACATATCCGGATTGCCGGAGAAGTCGCCGCTGGCCAAAAGGACGCCCTTCCGGGCCCGGCAGCGGATAAGCTCCCCGTCCCCGGTCTGGGCGACGAGTCCGGTGACGCGTCCCCCTTCTTTCTCCAGATACCGGGCGGAGATCTCCCAGAGCCAGTTCGTCCCGAGCTCCACGGACCGGTTCATAGCGTAGTCCAGCGCGATCTTCTGGTTGTGCAGCTGTACCATGGCGCAGCCGACCCAGGTGGTGATCCCCGAGACGGTGACCTTGGCAGAGCCGAACGTCGGCACCTGACGGATCTCGATCTGCCGGAGCTGCTCCTCCGTCAGGGGCTCCAGCAGCCAGTCAAAGCACCGTCCGCAGTTTTTCGCGTATCGCATGATCAGGCCTGTATTGGCCCGGTTGTTATTCCGGAGCTGCCAGTCGTTGACGAATTCGATCACATCCGTCTCCGGCACGCCGCGGCTCCTCAGAAAATTCGAATTGATATGGCCGATCTGTCCGCCGCCGTTATAGCGGTGGCGTTTTCTCGCGCTCTTCTCCAGCACGATCACGCTGGCTC
>CACYXZ010000211.1 GCA_902778525.1 Oscillospiraceae bacterium
CAGCGCCATATTGGTGTCCGTCACGATGGGGGTCCCGTCCAGAAGCGCCCGGACGCCCAGGTCCACCGCGTCCCGGGTGAAGGTCAGCGTATCCAGATAGTCAAAATCCGCCGTGGTGTGGATGACCCGTTTCATCACCGGGGCGATGTCCTCCGGCAAAGCGATCCCCCGCCGGGAAAGCTCTTCCCCGATGATCTCCATGCTGCGGCGCTCAATGTCCGCCGGCTTACGATACTCCATCAGAATTCGATCCCCTTTCTGGCGGCGATCCCCTTTTCGTAGGGATGCCGATGGCAGCGCATCTCCGTGACGTAGTCTGCCGCCTCCAGCATCCACGCCTCCGGCAGTCTTCCGGTTATGACTATTTCGCGGCCTGTGGGACGGTCCAGGACCGCCCGCTTTGCCAGCGCCTCGTCCAGAAGTCCGGTCTGCCTAGCGGCGCACAGCTCATCCAGGATCAGCAGGTCGCATTCCTCCGTCAGCGCCTCCCGGAGCATCCGGTCATGCATGGCTGCGGTCTCGGCCTTTTCCTCCCCGGTCATCTGGAATGTGAATTTCGCGCCGGCTTTTCCGGAATGGACGGCTGCGCCCAGCCGGCGAAGGGGTTCGAGTTCACCGCTTGTCCCGCTCTTGAGAAACTGGACCACGACTACCCGCATGCCCTGCCCCAACGCCCGGAGCGCCAGGCCCATGGCGGCGGTGGTCTTCCCTTTTCCCTCTCCGTAGTAAAGATGCACCAGTCCCTTATCCATGCTCGTATTCCTCCATTGCCCGATAGATCGCGGCCATATCCAGGCTTTTCCGGACGGTATCCGCCAGAAGATCCAGCTGCCGCTCCTGATAGTCCCGATGGGTCTCCACCTGCACCGGTACCGGCTCCAGTCCCTTCCGCCGGAGCAGCCAGTCCGCCAGAGCGGCGGTCAGCTCCCCGGAGTCGAAGAGGCCATGGAGATAGGTGCCGAAGACGAGGCCGCTGACCGCTCCGTCCGCAGTGCCGTCGGGCAGGACGCAGAAGGGTTCCGCCTCTGTCTCCGTCCGGCCCATATGGATCTGATACCCCAGGAGCTTCGCCCCGGCAAACGGCCCGGCATGGACAGTGGCTTCGGTCTGTACGGTGGTCTTCCGGCGGGCAAAACGGGTGTCCGCCGGAAGCAGGCCCATACCCGCCGTTTCGCCGCCAAACTCCGCGCCCTCCGGGTCGCTGAGGCGGCGCCCCAGCATCTGATAGCCGCCGCAGACGCCAAGGATCGGGATCTCCAGTTCCCACAGTCTCCTGACAGCGGTCTCCAGACCGTTTTGCCGCATCCACATAAGATCCCCCATGGTGTTCTTCGTCCCCGGGAGGATCAGGAAATCCGGCGTTCCAAGCTCCTTTTCCCGCTCCACATATCTCAGGCCCAGGGCCGGATGCCGCTCCAGCGGCGCAAAGTCCGTAAAGTTGGAGATGTGGGGCAGACGAATCACCGCGATGTCCACGGGCCGTCCTGCCTCCCGCCGGTCAAAGCGGGGCGACAGTGAATCCTCGTCATCCAGATCCACCCTCGTATAGGGCACCACGCCCAGCACCGGGACACCGGTCAGCTCCTCCAGCATCTGAAGGCCCGGCTCCAGCAGGGACACATCCCCCCGGAACTTGTTGATGATCGTCCCCACGATGCGCCGTCTCTCCCGCTCCTCCAGCAGTGCCACCGTTCCGTAGAGCTGGGCGAATACGCCGCCCGGGTCGATATCCCCCACCAGCGCCACCGGTGCGTTCACCAGCTCCGCCAGCCCCATATTCACAATGTCGTCCGCCTTCAGGTTGATCTCTGCCGGGGACCCGGCTCCCTCGATGACCAGGATGTCATTTTCCGCCGCAAGGCCCTCATAGGCCCGCAGGATGTCCGGGATCAGGCTCCGCTTCATCCGGAAGTAGTCCGCCGCCCGGTAGTCTCCCCGGACCTCCCCGTTGACGATGACCTGAGAACCCACATCGCTGGAGGGTTTGAGGAGGATGGGGTTCATGCGTACGTCCGGTTCCTTTCCGGCCGCCTGGGCCTGCAGGACCTGGGCCCGGCCCATCTCCTTCCCGTCCGCGGTGATGAAGCTGTTCAGGGCCATGTTCTGGCTTTTGAAGGGCGCTGTCCGATAGCCGTCCTGTGTAAAGATCCGGCACAGGGCCGTCACCAGCAGGCTCTTCCCCGCTCCGGACATGGTGCCCTGGATCATAATCCGCTTTGTCATCCGTCTGTCACCTCCCGCATCGCCGCCAAAAGCGCGGCGTTTTCTTTCTCTGTCCGGACCGCGGTTCTGTACCAGCCGGGACCCAGTCCGTAAAAGTTCCGGCAATCCCGGACTAAGATACCCCGCTGCCTGAGTCCGTCCCCCAGCTGTCCGCTGCCGGCATAAAACAGCAGGAAGTTGGCCTCTCCCGGAACGACCCGGAAGCCAAGGGCTTCCAGTCCCTCCGCAAGCTTCGGCCGCTGAGTTCGGATCAGCTCCCGCAGCCTACGGGCGTATCCGGTTTCCTTCAGGGCGGCGATCCCCGCCTCCTGCGCCGGATGGGACACCGGCCAGGGAGGGCCGGAACGGGCCATGCGGGAAAGGAGTTCCGTGTCGGCGCAGAGGCAATAACCAAGACGCAGTCCTGCCATGCCGTAAAACTTCGTAAACGCCCGGAGGATCAGGAGCCTGCGTCCGTCCAGTTCCGGCAGGAGCGTATGGCCCGACGGGTCCTCCAGAAAGTCCAGGAAGCATTCGTCCAGGATGAGCCAGGCCCCTGACGCCCCGCACCGTTCCAGGATCCTTTTCAGGAGACCGGGCTCCACGGTCCTGCCGGTGGGATTGTTGGGATTGCACAGGAATACCGCGTCTGTTTCCGGGGTGATCTGGTTGAGGAAAGCCTCCTCCAGGAGGAAGCCGTTGTCCTCCCGCAGGGGAAACCTCCGGATCCGGCACCCGGTCAGGTCGAGGGCGGCCTCGTACTCCGAAAAGGCCGGCGCGGTCAG
>CACYXZ010000212.1 GCA_902778525.1 Oscillospiraceae bacterium
AAACCTCACAACAACCAAAGATCCCAAGCCGGATGCATACGGCAGCGGATGTTCCAAGAAGATCGGAGGACCTGTCCAAGCGGACAGAACCCAGGTCGGTCAAAGAACACCCTTCTGTCAGTGCATCCGGCTTTTTTCGTTGCCGGAAGGCGGGCGAAAGCGGATCGAGGGCTCCTTGACAACCGAATAGCCCGATCAGGTAACAGCAGAATGATACTTCCGCCTTGAACGCGTCACAGCATTGGGCGGCCCGGCCGGGAGGCGGGGGTCCGAGAGGACATGCGCGAGGACGGCGGCCTGAGAGGGAACGAGAATTATTATTTTACTGGAAAGGCAAAGAAAATGGGTAAAGTAACAGCAATCGTTAACCAGAAGGGTGGCGTCGGCAAGACGACCACGGCAATCAACCTCGGCGCGTGTTTTGCCCGCATGGGTGAACGGGTCCTGCTGATCGACATGGACGGTCAGGGCAATATGAGCCGTGGCCTGGGTTGCAAAGTGAAACGCAGTCAGTACACGATCCGCAATGCGCTGGTGGACATCATGAACGGCGTCGATGCCGATCCCATGAAGGGGATCGTTCCCGGGAAATATGATCCCCTGTACATCATGCCCGCAGACAAACAACTGCTGGCTTTTGAGCGTTCCTTGAAGAATGAGCCGGAGGCACCGTACCTTCTTCGTAGATTTGTGGAGAAACAGCAGTGGAACTTCGATCGCATCCTGATCGACTGTTCCCCCAGTCTCGGCGTTCTGACGCAGAACGCTCTGGTCGCTTCCAACAGCGTCATGATCCCGGTTGACCCGGAGTTCTTCGGCGTGGAAGGCGTGGAGCAGATCACCTCGACTATGAACGATGTGAAGCGGAAGATGAACCCGGAACTGTATCTGGAAGGCATCGTGATCGTCAGGCGGAACAACGTGTCCATTGCAAAACGCACCAATGTAGAAAACCTCCGGCAGCGGTATGGCGATAAGGTATACAAGACCGAGCTGCCGTCCTCCGTAAAAGCCTCCGAGGCCCAGGCGCATGGCATGAGCCTGATCAGCTATATGTCCTGGAACCATCTCACAAGGGCCTATCAAGCATTGGCAAACGAGGTAGTTGCCAATGAGCAGCAGTGAGAGCAGTAAAGACCGGTTTGCTCCCCTGACCTACGAGCAGATGTACGGCGTCGAGGAGCCGGAGCCGGACGGCAGACCCTTGGAGCTGGAGATTGACAGCCTGGTCCGGTTTCCGAATCAACCATTTGATCCCTATACAGAGGATGAAATGGCTCAGATGGTCGAAAGCATCAAAGAAAACGGCGTCATATCCCCGATCATCGTCCGCCCGAAGGCAGACGGCGAAACCTATGAGATCATTTCCGGCCATAATCGCGTGGAAGCATGTCGGCGCGCCGGTATCTGTCAGATTCCCAGCTTCATCCGGGAAGTAGACGATGATACGGCTGTCATCCTTATGGTGGACAGCAATCTCCGGCAGCGCGAGGAACTATCCGACATTGAGAAAGCAAGGGCTTATGAAATGAAGATGGAGGCAATTAAACGCCAAGGTAAGAGAAATGATTTAACTTCGTGCCAAGTTGGCACGAAGTTCCGGGCGGATAATGCAGTAGCAAAACAAACAGATGATAGTCCTCGTCAAGTACAACGGTATATTCGCCTGAACAGGCTGATTCCTGCCTTACAGAGTGCCGTGAAGGACAAAAAGCTTGCTTTCAACCCCGCCGTTGAGATTTCTTACCTTAACCCTGCCGATCAAGCCGTTGTTCAGGAGGTAATGTCCCGCGAGGAAACAGCTCCATCCCTATCCCAGGCACAAAAGCTAAAGAAAATGGCCAGCGACGGGACGATAGATGACAAGAAGATTGTTGAAGTCTTGACCGTACAGAAGCCCATGTATGAAAGGGACGACTGGAAGACAGATGCAGGAGATCATCATGGGCTTGCTGAGGGACTATCAGGAACGGTGGCATAAGGAACGGGAGCAGAAGCAGGCCAGGGAGCAGGAGAGGTGATGAACATGAGCAGAAGAAGAAAGAAGCGCAAAGGCGCCGATCTGCCGGTGCTGGCAGGCTGCGCTGAGTACAGCGGCATGACGCCCATGGCGGCCATCAACTACCTGAGCATCAACGGGTTCCTCCTGGGGCCGAGCATCAAGGAACAAACCCTTGCGGCGGAGGCCCAGAAGCTGGCCGGGAGCATGGACTGCTCCTTCTCCCCCGATCTAAGGCGGTTTTTTATCGCCTGTGAAGCGGACGGGGAGACCGGCTGCTGCTGGGCCATCATCCGCCATCTATATGAGAAATGGCATATCACCATTCCCAAGCCTATCCAAGCCTTTATTTCAATACCGGAGGTCTGGGAGGCGTTCCTCCGCATGACGGCGGAGCAGTTGAGCATCCTCCTTTCCTCCGATTCGGAAGGAGATCCGTACCTTTAACAGGATCGGAAAGGACCATGTTTTTTACCACAGGAAAGCATCAGTTCTATGAACACCTCATGCAGCAGGTCCCAAACTTCGACAAGGCTCCGAGAGAGATAAAGGATGATTCCTGCCTTGTCTGCGAGGGATACAACCTCAAGACCGGCAAATGCAGATTCTGTGTTTGCCTGGACGAACAGCAGCTTCCGGCCTCCGACCGGGAGCATTTTTATACGAGAAAGGAATTTGAGAAATGAACCGAACTATCAAACGAATCGTTGCCCTGGCTCTGAGTCTGCTCTGCCTGTTCTCCTTCGTACCTATGCGTCACGCCCATGCGGAGGGCGCTTTCCCCGAGAGCGTGACGATTCAGAGTCAGACAAACAGCGCCTTTGACTATCTCGAGTATTACAGCGGCGGTCGCTGGAAGGACCTGAATACGCCCCGCCACTGGATCGAGTCCACCGGTCAGGTCTGCTACTGTATCGAGCATACCTCCGGCAATCCCCACGGCGCATCGTACACCGCCACACAACCTTCCTCTGTATTCGGCGCGAACACGCTGGCGGGACTTCAGACTATCCTCATGTTCGGCTATCCCTGCAACACCCCGGATGGTTTTAGTGAGGACGAGGCTAGACAAGCGACAGCAAATGCCATCCGCTTCTGGCTCAGTGAAAACGGTGAGCCCGGCAGCTATTCCTTCACCAATCGTCGTGCCCATCCCAATCAGATCCGGGCTAAGTTGGGGTATGAGCATGTGCTGGAATGGGCGGACGAGCTGCTGCAGATGGCCAGGGATAAGAAGACCCTGAACCATGCCATTGAGTTCACACCCTCCGCCCTAGCCCTGGACCGGTCCGGCACCGGTTACAGCGGCACCACCACCGTGCAGCTGACCAACATCAATTCCGAGTACACCCTGGACACCTCCGGGCTGCCTGCGGGCGTGACCCTCACCGGCTTCACGGGACGGCAGAGTGAAACTCTGACCATCACCGCGCCGCTGACCGCCGCCGGGCAGACCTTCTCCATCACGCCCTGGAGAACATGACGGCATATATCCCTTCCAAGGACAGCCTTCAGAAGATCTTTCTGTGCGCGACCACCGCTCAGGTCGTGGCCAGCGCCTCCTTCGGCGTCAACACCCCCGCTGCCGGTAAGCTTCAGATCAAGAAGTATGGGGACAATAACGCACCTCTGGCCGGGGTCAAGTTCGGCGTCTATTCGGACGCTGCCTGCACCACCAAGATCACGGAAGTCACCACCGGCACAGACGGTACTGTGTTGCTGGATAACATGAACGGCGGCACCTACTATGTGAAGGAGCTGTCCACCGTCCGACCCTATGTCATTGACGGCATGGTCAACACCGTCATCGTCAAGGCCAGCGAGACCACCACGTTGGAGGTCCAGAACGAGACAGCCAAGGGCGTGATCCGGGTGAAGAAGACCGGCGAAGCCCTGGTGGGCACCACCGTCACCGAGACGGAGTACGGCCAGCTCCATACGCCCAAGTATCAGAACGGCGGCCTGGCCGGATGCGAGTTCACGGTAAAGAACGAATCCGGGACCGTTGTGGCCACTCTCACCACGGATGCGGACGGTATTGCGGAGACCGGCCTGCTCCCTTTTGGGACTTACACCGTGCAGGAGACCGGGGCCCCTGCCGGATATGAGCTGGACGCCTCCATTCAGACGGTCACCCTGGCGTACAAGGATCAGAACACGCCCATCGTCTACGGCGAGGTCACGGCCACCAATAACCGTATCCCCACCTCCGTGAAGATCGTCAAGAAGACGGATCACTTCAACAAGCAGACTATGAAGTTCGAGGCCGGTCCCCTGGAAGGGGCTGTGTTCGGTCTGTACACCGCCGAGGCCATCGGAGTCATTCCCAAAAACACCATGGTGGATCTGCTTACCACCGACGCTAGCGGCATGGCCACCTCCAGCGCCACGCTGCCCTTCGGCAAGTATTATTTACGAGAGCTGAAGCTCCCTGACAACACCATCCATCTGTCCGAGGAATCCTATCCCCTGACCGTCAAGGGCCACAACAAGGTGTATGTGGATGAGCCCATCTGGAATGACCGCTTTGTAGGCAACATCGCCATCTGGAAGAGCGACGAAATGGAAGACGGACGGATGCTGGCCGGTGCGGAATACGAAGTTAGGGATGCAGATGGTCTCCTCTATTGCACCATGGTCACCGACCAGAGTGGGTATGCAGTTTCCTGCGATCTGCCGGTCGGCACCTACTATGTCCGTGAGATCGTGCCCCCTGCCGGGTTCATCCTCTCGGACGAGATCATCGAGGTCAAGCTGACCACCAATGACAAGACTACCCTGGTCTTCGAACGGACCAATGCGCCCAATGAGGTCATTCTCAGGAAGTCCGATCTGACCACCGGTAAGCCCGTGTACGGGGCGACCATCGAGATCAAGAACGCTGCCGGTGAGGTGGTGTTCCATGATGAGACCGATCTCAACGGTGAGATCATCCTGACGGAACTGCCTGCGGGGCGGTACACCTACACCGAGACCCAGGCCGCCGAAGGGTTCACCATCAATACCGGCTCCTTTGAGTTCGTGGTGGACTACTACGGCCATGTGACCGGCACCACCGAGATCACGGATGAGCCCATCTGCCTCCAGATCGACAAGGTGGATCTGTTCACCGGAAAGCCGTTTCCCCTGGTTGAGTTCCAGCTCCGGAACATGGATGACCAGGTGATCCGCACCCTCCTGTTTGAACAGACGCAAGAGGTTGGGGCGACGGGGAGCCTCGTCGTATCCAACAACAACGATTTCCGCGTCTGGGCCAAGGACGGCGAGGACTTCTTCCATGTTGGCGATGACGGCCATGTGGAGTTCCGCTACCTCCCCGCCGGGGAGTACAAGCTGGTCGAGGTACCGCCCATCGGCTACATCGCGGAGGACGAGATCAGCGTCGTGCTGACGGACCGAAACGGTGTAAGTAATCCGAAGATGGTGACGGTGGAGAACCGGCCCACCGGCGTGAAGATCAAAAAGATCGACGCCGGTTCCGGCAACCCCCTCATGGGCGCAGGCTTCGAGATCAAGGTCAAGTCGGACAACGGCTTTGATACTCTCAACTTCGTCAGGAACAGCGACGGCTCCTACTTCTACGATCCCCAGGGCAACGTAACGGAGCTCATGGTGGACGGCATGGGTGAGATCGCCCTGTACGGTATGCCCTTGGGCGATATCTGGGTGGAGGAGACCACTGTGCCCGACGGTTACTTCCCCATTTCGGCCCAGCAGTTGACCGTCACCAAGGAGATGAGCAGCGATGCCCTCTATGAAATGACCATCAAGAACCATCGGTTCGTGAAGTTGGGCATGAACTCTGACTGGTGGGAGTTCCCGGCTCTCTGCGGCGGCGTCCTCTTGCTCATGGCCGGTGGCGTGGTGGCGATTATCAGCATCCGCAAGAAGCGCAGTTATCGATAAACAAGGTGAAATGAACGAGGGGCGGTCAATGTCCGCCCTTCGGTCATGGAAAGGAGTGCAATGAGCTATTACGCGACTTTTGATGCTCTGATTACTCTCTCCCGAGCTGTGGACATGGAAGCCATCGCCCGGGAAGCGGAGCGGGTGTTTTGTGTCCGGGAGACGGTGATCGACATGGTGACCGATACCACCTTCGACCTTTGGTTCGGGGAGTATACCGAGTACACGGACGACGCTGCCTGGGCGTTTCTTGCCGAAATCGCACCCCATACCGTGTCCGGCGAGATCGTCTATCAGGGGGAGGACAATACCTGGTGGCGGCACCGGTTCGATAAGAAGAAGCGCGAATGGCTGGAGGAAGAAGGCTATATGCCGCTCACCATTGATGAGCTTTTTGCAAAAGATGGAGTGACACTGGAAAAGTATAAGGTATACTACCGCTGCGACCAGGGAGACACGTCCATCCGGAAGGACTGACGCGAAAAGAGATATTTATTCCGGATGATCCGGGAACGGCTGC
>CACYXZ010000213.1 GCA_902778525.1 Oscillospiraceae bacterium
CTGACGGTGATGAAGGGCCTGCCTCTGGCCTACAACAAGGACATGCAGGAGGACAAGGAGCCGGTGTTCGACGCCATCGACACCGTGGAGCTCTGCATCCCCGTGTTCGCCGCTATGATCAAGACCATGACGGTCCTGCCGAAGAATATGGCCAAGGCGGCCTCCGGCGGCTTCATCAACGCCACGGACTGCGCCGACTACCTGACCAGAAAGGGAATGCCCTTCCGGGAGGCCTATATGATCGTGGGCCGGCTGGTCAACAACTGCATCAAATCCGGAGATACGCTCGACACCCTGACCCTCCGGGATTTCCAGGCGGTTTCGAGCCTGTTCGAGAACGACATCTACGACGCCCTGGCGCTCCAGACCTGCGTCAACGGCCGGAAGGTCTACGGCGGCCCCGCGGAGGAGGAGGTCCTCCGGCAGATTTCCTACATCGAGAATTTCGTACAGGAGCATGACACCATGCTCCAAGAGGGCTGAGCCATGACGAAGATCTTTATCGACGGCCGGGCGGGCACCACGGGCCTGCAGATCGAGAGCCGCATGGCCCTGCGGCAGGAGACGGAGCTGATCGTCCTGCCGGAGGAGCTGAAAAAGGATCCTTCCGCCCGGAAGGATGCCATCAACGCCGCGGACTATGTGTTCCTGTGCCTGCCGGACGCTGCGGCCCGGGAGGCGGCGGCCATGGTGGAAAACAGCCATACCCGGGTCATCGACGCCTCCACCGCCCACCGCACGGATCCGGGCTGGGCCTACGGGTTTCCGGAGCTGTCGGAGGGACACCGGAAAGCCATTGAAACGGCGCAGTTTGTGGCCAATCCCGGCTGTCACGCCACGGGATTCATCTCCCTGGTGTACCCGCTGGTGCAGCTGGGCATCCTGCCCCCGGATTATCCTCTCTCGGTCCACTCCCTCACCGGCTATACCGGCGGCGGGAAGAAGATGATCGAGCAGTACGAGGCTCCGGAGCGGGATCCGGAGTATGTCTCCCCCCGGCACTACGGCCTGACCCTTTCCCACAAGCACATCCCCGAAATGATGAAAGTCTGCGGCCTGACGAAAAAGCCCATCTTCTGCCCCATCGTCTGCGACTTCCCCCAGGGAATGCTGGTGACGGTGCCGCTGCATCTGGACCTGCTGCCCGGCAGCGTGACGCTGGAATCTCTGCGGCAGGCCTATGGGGACTTCTACGCCGGACAGAGGAACATCCGGGTGATGGACACCCCCGGCAGCGGCTTCCTGGGCAGCAACAACATCGTCGGCACCAACGACCTCCATATTTTTGTCTCCGGCAACGAGACCCAGGCCATCGTCTCCTCCCAATTCGACAATCTGGGAAAAGGCGCCTCCGGCGCCGCGGTGCAGAACCTGAACATCATGATGGGTGTGGACGAAAATTACGGACTGTGATACAATCGCTCTGAAAGAGAGTGAGTCAGATGGCTGAGAAAAAGCGCAAGGATTATCTGGACATCGCCAAGGGCATCGCCATGATCTGGATCATCGCGGTCCACGCCGACGGTGCGCCCTATACGGGGACGGTGGGCTATGTGCTGCTGATCCCGCTGTTTTTCCTGACAGCCGGGTTCCTGTGGAAGGATAAGGACGAGCCTTACCTCCCGCAGCTGAAAAAGCGGATGAAGCCGCTTCTGCGGCCCTACTTCGGCTACAACGCGGCGCTGATGGTGCTGTATATCATCGACCTGCTGCCCGGCTTTATCCCCCGGACCAGAGCGACCTGCCTGGATCTGCTGCGGCATATCTTCGGGGTGCTGTATTCCGAAGGACAGATCTTTATGAACGACCAGAGCGGGACGCTGCTGAACTACTTTACCCAGTTCAACTATCCCCTGTGGTTCCTGACGGCCATGGTCACCGCCTCGGCGGCGTTCCTGCTGCTTCTGCTGATCCGGCGTCGGTTCGGGTGTCCCCTGAAGGTCATGATCGTGCCCTGTATTCTGGTCACCATCGCGATCAATACGCTGCCCGTCCGGCTGCCCTGGAATCTGAGCAACTGTTTCCTGGCGGCGGCGCTGATGGCGGCGGGCTGGGGGATCCGGCAGGCAAACCTGCTGGAGCGGCAGTGGAAGCACAGGTGGCTGGAGCCCCTTGTGTATCTGGCGGCGGCCGGTGCGGTGCTGGCCATCGGCATCTGGAATGAGGCCATGACCACCTCCATGCTCATGAGCGCCTACGGGCCCCACGGTTATTGGGGACCGCTGATCTATTTCGTGGGCGGCGTGATGGGACCCTGCGTGCTCCTGCGGCTGTGCCGCTTCCTGGAGGGAACCCGGATCTCGGGGGTGTTTATGGAGCTGGGACGGAGCACGATCCCTATCCTGGCCCTGCACCGAACGATCATCACCTATTACAACCGGCTCTGGGATCTTCTGCTGGGCGCCCGGCCGGCCTTGGGAACGGCCCGGTATTTCCTGTTCTCCATGCCGCGGCTGATTCTGGCGGCGGCGGGCAGCATGGGGCTGATTTTCCTGGGAAGATATATCAAAAAGCGATACGCGAATCGACATACGGGAGGAACCTGATATGAAACTGATTTCCGGCGGCGTGACGGCTGCCAAGGGTTTTCGGGCCTCCGGCGTCCATGCCGGGGTCAAGGCGGGCAGCAGCCCGGACAAAAACGATCTGGCCATGATCCTCTGTGACACGGAAGCGGCCGCTGCCGGCGTCTACACCATGAACCGGGTGAAGGCGGCTCCCATCTATGTGACCATGGAGCACCTGGAGAATGGCGTGGCCCGCGGAATCATAGCCAACTCCGGCAACGCCAACGCCTGCGCGCCCATGGGACACGAGAACGCGGTGAAGATGTGCGAGGCCGCCGCGTCCGCCACAGGGCTCCGGCCGGAGGACTTCATCGTGGCCTCCACCGGCGTCATCGGCGTGCCGCTGAATGTG
>CACYXZ010000214.1 GCA_902778525.1 Oscillospiraceae bacterium
ATAATGAAAGCAGTTCGAATCAAAAGGAGATAATCCGTACATGAAGAAAATGATCCTCGCCGCAGTCCTTGTGCTCGCCATCGGCCTGAGTGCCTGCGGCGGAACCGCCGGCGGCGCACAGACGCCTGCCGCCGACAGCCCGACGGAGACGCCGTCTACGGTCCCGTCCATCCCCCAGGAGACCCAGATACAGATCCTGGAAGCAAACCGCTCATCCTGGGAGTTTCGTGAGCCCTATGAATCTCCCTGGTTTTATACCTTTACCGATCTGGACCTGAACGGACGCCTGGAAGTGATTGCGGCAAGCACGCAGGGAAGCGGAGTTTTCACCTATGTCAACTTTTACGAAGTGCGCGCGGACGGCAGCGGTGTTGACAACCTCTATCACGCAAACGTGGAGATTGAAGGGCCGGACGACTGGCCGGAAATCGTCCTGGACCGCCTGCCCTGCTACTATGACGCGGCAGCGGGACGATATTACTATCCCTGTGAGGGTGTGACCCACGACGGCTATGCCCACCAGTATTATTCCTGGCAGGCGCTCTGCCTGAAGGACGGTGTGGCGGATTGGGAGCTCATCGCCTCAAAGAATGTGGACTGGGACGAGAACGGAAGCGACACGACCGAATGCCGGGATGCGCAGGGAACTGTGATTTCCCAACAGGACTATGACAGCGCGGTGGAACGGCGTTTTGCCGGAATGCAGCAGATGGAGCTGACACTGAACTGGACCCAGGTGGAAATCCCCTTTGAGGGAGAGCCGGTGGAGACAGCGAAGACCGCAGCGATCCAGGAACAGAGCGCAGAGCCTGCCGTGCAGCAGAGCGGTGCAGATGCGGAGGTGACAGCCGGGGATGATGCCGCGGCGTACAGCAGTGTAATTGAACAGTATAAAATAGCTTTTGAACCGGGAAACAGCAGAAACGCGGAATATGCATGGACAAATGGGCTTTCCGAGATGATAGAATATGCCAGTGGGGTTGGCTATGCACTGGAAGACCTGGACGGGAACGGAATCCGGGAGCTGATCATTGCAGGCCTGGGGACAGATGACTTTTCCGAGAAAAATATCTTTGCTCTCTATACTCTGGAAGACGGCGCGCCGGTTCCAATTGCCGTTTCATATGCAAGGATGCGTTATTACCTTCAGACCGACAACAGCATCCGATATGTGGGCTCCAGCGGTGCGTTTCATACCAATATCGTGCGAAGCCGTCTGAACGGAAGCAGCCTGGAAACCATTGAGATGATTTTCACCACGGAGGAGACGAAACCGGACGGAAGCTATTACGCCGCCTGCTATTACCAGGAGGGCGACAGCGAGCGGGTCCCCAGCGAAAAAAGCGTGAAGATCTCCGAGGAGGACTTCCGGATGCGCCTGGAGCAGATGGAGGCCGATACCGTGCTGCCGGAGCTGACCCTGATTGCGGGGAACTGAGGAAACACAGTTTCTTATTATCCTGCCAAAACAAAAAACGGCCGGTGCAGAAATGCACCGGCCGAAACTGTTTTCGTCAGGTTTTTAATTGATCTTGTCGGTTCAGGATCAATTCATTTGCTTCAGCGCATCCTCCAGTGCCTGGGGGTAGGCCTGGACCATCGCACCGACCACCGGGTCGATCAGAATCTTGCCCTGGCTGTCGACAAAGAAGGAGGTCGGGATCGCGGTGCAGGACTGTGCCCAGTCAAAGTCCGCCGTCATCTTTCCCACCACATTGACATAGCCGGAATCCTTTGCCAGCTGCTGCGCCGTCTGGAGGGCATCCTCCGCATCCAGGCACAAGCCGATGATTTGGCAGTTCTTCTCTGCAAACTGCTTGTTCAGCTTCGCCAGATCCGGCAGCTCTGCCTTGCAGGGCGGGCACCAGGTGGCCCAGACATTGATCATGGTCACATCGGATCCGGCGAAGAGATCCGCGCTGGAAACTTCATTGCCGTCCAGGTCCGTACCCGTGAAGGAAATCGTCGATCCCACGTCGCCCGGAGCGGAATACGCGGTTTCCTCGATGCCCGAGCAGAAAAGCTCCACATCCTCAAGCAGCTTTCGGACTTCCTCCCGGTTCTCTTCCGGCAGGCTTTCCGGGACGAGATCCTCGGCCGGGGTTCCGTCCGCATTAAACTGCTCCATTCGCTGGACCAGCAGCTCCCAGCCGTTCTCCAGGACGATGTCCTTCTGGTGAATGAAGGTGGAAAAGAGCTCATCCTGGGGATGATCCTCCGGGATCTCGGGCGTGCGGAGGGTGGAAATGAATTCATCCAGATCCGTCCTGGGAAGGCCGCGGACTGCGATCACATCATAGATTACATGGGCCTGATCGGTGAGCAGGTACTCGTCCAGCTCCGCATCCGTCATCCCCTCAACGGAACCGGTGCTGTAAAAGACCAGATAGCGGACCAGCTGCCCCGGATAATACGAAGCCAGATACCACACAAGCTCGCCCTCCAGATCCGGCCAGGGAGAGACATAGCGGAAGCCGGCCTGTGAGAAGTCCTGGCCCTGCGCAGAAGCGTCCTCATTTGAAGCGGCAAAAGCAGTGCAGCTGCCCGCCAGCATCAGAACCGCGAGGCAAAGCGAGATGATCTTTTTCATATTTCTGCTCCTTTTTTGTCCAGCATTGCTTTTTTCGTCCAATTCTATCTGTTCTCGGACGAAAAGTCAATGTGCTTGGACGATGCATAATTTCTGCCTTTGCATAAAACAAGGATTCTATTCCCCAAAACTTGATTTCGGGGAACAGAATCTATCGGATTGGAATTCTAAAATCTATCGGATTGTGGTATACGTATTCGCATAAGAGGTGATGCATATGGCCAAGATCATGGAAGAGGAGAAATATATCTCGCGTATCTGGATATCTTCAACCGTCTGTTTCTCACAGATAACCAGCCGCCATATTCCGC
>CACYXZ010000215.1:0-630 GCA_902778525.1 Oscillospiraceae bacterium
CAGGAGGGCGGTGAGGTCCTCCGCCGCCTCGATCCGTTCTTCGCCCTCGGCTCTATCGTACCGGGCAGCCGCCTCGTCCATGGCTGCGCGGCGGGCCGTCAGGGTCAGCCCCGCAGCGCTCCGCCCGTCCCGCCGCAGCCGGGTCTGCCGCTCCGTCCGGAGATCGGGATCTCCCGCCTGAAGCAGCGCCTGGCCCTTTCCGACCAGCGTCCCGTCCGGCACAACCGGCCTCCAGTCCACATTGGGATCCGCCTGCAGCGGGATTTCCCGGCGGATGAACACCCCCCGGGCCCAGGCGCTCCGGCCTGTATAGAGCGTTCCGCTGACCGTTTCCGGCCGGCGGAACTCCGTCAGGGACAGCAGCTGCGCGGCGCTCAGCACGATCAGAGCGCCCAGCATCCATCCCAGGATCGTCTTCTGTTTTCCCATGGCGCATCCCCTTTTCCCAGCCGGTATGCGCCCATTGTATCATGTCTCCCCGTCGAAAAAGGGAATTTGCCGCAGGGCCTCCGCCGCCACCGCTTCCGGGTCCGGCGGGTCGCGCTGTAGGATCCAGTGGATCTTTTCGTTCCGCCGGAACCAGGTCAGCTGCCGCTTGGCGTAGCGGCGGGATCCCCGCTTGACCTCCTC
>CACYXZ010000215.1:641-3531 GCA_902778525.1 Oscillospiraceae bacterium
GTCCGGGGAACGCCCCGATCCAGCAGGCTCCGGATCTCCTCCAGGAGCCCATGCTCCAGCATCAAATCCACCCGCCGGTCGATGCGCCGGTACAGCGCCGCCCGGTCGGCAAAGCTCAGCCCCAGCCAGACCGGATCATATCTGGGCGGCACCTTCTGGGTCTCGAGATTGTGGGCGGTAATGGTCCTGCCGGTCTCCTCATAGACCTCCAGGGCCCGGAGGATCCGCTTCCGGTCGCTCAGGTGCAGCCGCGCCGCGCTGTCCGGGTCCACCTGCCGGAGCCGATCGAGCATGTGCTCCATCCCCATCAGGTCCGCCTCCGCCTCCAGCGCTTCCCGTTTTCCCGTGGCGGGACAGGGCGCGAAGGCCCGGCCCTGGATCAGCGCGTCCACGTAAAGGCCGGTGCCCCCGGCAATGACGGCGGTCTTTCCCCGGGAGAGGATATCCCGGAGGATCGGGTCCGCCATCTCCACAAACCGGGCGGCAGAAAAGGACTCGGCCGGATCCGCCACATCGATCATGTGGTGAGGGATCCCGTCCATCTCCTCCGGGGTCACCTTGGCGGTGCCCACGTCCATGCCCCGGTAGATCTGCATGGAGTCCGCGGAGATCACCTCGCCCCGGAGCTTTTTCGCCAGAGCTACGGACAGCGCCGTCTTCCCGGAGGCGGTGGGCCCCACGATCACAACGATCCGGTCCATATCAGCGGGTGATCAGGAAGATCAGCAGCACCAGCGCTCCCAGCACGATGCGGTAGACGCCGAACAGGGAGAAGCTGTGCTTTTTCACGTAGTTCATCAGGCCGCGGATGGCAAGCAGGGACACCACGAAGGCCACCAGACTCGCCAGGATCAGGCTGACCACCTCGCCGCCGGACATGCCGTTGCCCTCGGCGATGAATTTCACCGCCTTGAGAAGGCTCGCCCCCAGCATGGTGGGGATGGCCAGGAAGAAGGAGAACTCCGCGCCCGCTGTCCGGCTCAGTCCCAGCAGGATCGCGCCCAGGATCGTGGCCCCGGACCGGGAGGTGCCGGGGATCAGCGCCAGCACCTGGAATCCGCCGATCATCAGCGCCGTTCTGTAGTCGATCTGATCCACCGTCCGGATCTTCGGCTTCACGCCCTCGTTGCGCTTTTCCACCAGGATGAAGGCCGCGCCGTAGAGGATCAGCATAACGGCCACCACGATATGGTTGTAGAGATGCGCGTCCATCCAGTCGTCCAGCAGGAATCCCAGCACCGCAGAGGGGATCACGGCCACGACCACCTTGAACCAGAGGATCCAGGTGCGTTTTTTCTGCGCCTCGTCCTTCCGGGGCGAGAAGGGGTTGAGCTTGTGGAAGAACAGCACGATCACCGCCAGGATCGCCCCCAGCTGGATCACCACGTCGAACATCTCCATGAACGCCTCCGAGGCGTTGAGCGGCAGGATCTGCTCCAGCAGGATCAGATGGCCCGTGGAGCTGATGGGCAGCCATTCGGTGATGCCCTCCACGACCCCGTAAATGATGGCTTTCAGGATTTCCAGAATCATCTTGCGCCCTCCTTATTTATGCTCGTTTGAACTGCCGCTCCAGATGGCTCCGGGTGATGGTGATGCACACCGGCCTGCCGTGGGGGCAGTATTTGATGTCGTCCCGGCGCATCAGCTCCGCCACCAGCGCCGCAAGCTCCCGGGGATCGGTCTTTCTCCCGCCCTTGATGGCGGCCTTGCAGGCCACCGTGTGGAGCATCTCGTCGAACACTGTATCCGGGTCCAGCTTTTTCCCGTTTATGAGGTCGGAGGCCAGCTGGGAAAGCGTTGCCTCCGCATCCTTCTCGTCGATATCCGCAGGGATGGCCCGCACCAGCAGCGTGTCCCCGCCGAAGTCCTCCACCGTGAAGCCCAGGCGGGAAAGCAGTCCGGCCTGCTCCAGCAGCACCGCGCTCTCCTCCCGGCCCAGGCTGGTCTGGACAGGCGTCAGGAGCATCTGGGACATGATCTCATGGTCCTGGGCCCGGAGCTTCTCAAACAGGATCCGCTCGTGGGCCGCGTGCTTGTCAAAGAGCAGCAGCTCGTCCCCCTGCTCCACAATAATATATGTGTCCATGGTCTGGCCGATGATCCGATAGGGAACCGCTTCCGCCCTTGTCTCCGCGATCTCCTCTTTGGGCGTTTCCGGCGCCGCCGGCACGGGCACCGGCGGCAAGTCCATGGCGGTCTGCTCCGGTGCGGAGCGGATCTCCGGCATGGGAGCCGCTTCTGCCGGTTCCCGATGCGGAACGGAGGTCTCCGGTGTCGGAGCCGCGGGAGGGATCGGGGCGCTGCCCGCAGGGGTCGGCGCCAGACGAACGCTGTCCCGCAGGGAGGCGGGGGCAGTCCGTTCGGCCCGCTGCTGCAGGATCCCCAGGAACTCCCGCGCGGATTCCTGATCGGTCCGGTTCAGGGCGGATCGCTCCGGCTCCTGTTTGGCCCGGTACTGCTCCGCGGTCATGGTCTGATAAAAGCCGTTCCGGGGCTTTGCCGGCTGCTTCGGGATCGTCATCTCCGGCCGGTCCGGCGTGCGGCTCAGGGCGCCCAGAACAATATAGTGGATGGCGTCGAACACATCCCCCTCCCGGAGGAACTTCACTTCGGTCTTGGCGGGGTGAACATTCACGTCCACCGCCGTAGGCGCCACCGTAATATGCAGCACGCAGATGGGGAACCGGCCCACCATCATCTGGTTTTTATAGGCTTCCTCCAGGGCCGCCGCCATCATCTTGGATCTGACGTACCGGCCGTTGACAAAGAAGTGCTGATAGCTGCGGCTGCCCCGGTTGGCCGTGGGCTTTCCCACATAGCCTTGAACGGTCACGCCGTCGGAGCTGCCCCGGACCTCCACCATCTCCTTGGCCGCCTGACGGCCCAT
>CACYXZ010000216.1 GCA_902778525.1 Oscillospiraceae bacterium
TCCTTGAACGCCTTGCCGGCCTTGAAGGAGGGAACGGTGGAAGCGGGGATCTCCACAGCCTCTTTGGTCCGGGGGTTCCGGCCGGTGCGGGCCTCTCTGTGCTTGCTCTCGAAGGTGCCGAAGCCGGGCAGGCTGACCTTCTCGCCGGCGGCAACAGTGGCCACGATGGTGTTCAGAACGCTCTCTACCACGGCAGTAGCCTGCTTCTGAGACAGGGCGTTCTCGGCAGCGACCTTTTTAACCAGTTCAGTTTTGTTCATATCAAAAACATCCTTTTCAATTATTATTGCTCTGAGATTATAACACATTCTCCGGAAGTTGCAAGGGGTTTCGGTGAAAAAACCTGAGAAAAGTATGAATTGGAAAGGGTTTTTCCGCGCTGCCGCCATTTTCAGACAGTTTTCGGTGGAAAATGACAGCGCCGGCGTTCCGAAAGCCTTCCCGGCGGCTTCCACGCCCCGGGCGGAAGAAGGCTTTCCGCCATTGTCCCGGCTTGCAAAGCCCGGACTTCTATGCTAAACTGGCCCTGACTGAAACCTTGCAGGCGAGAAAGGAATGCTGCGAAATGGCAAAACAATCACCCTCCATGGAGGACTGGCTGCGGGAGGCCAAGGCGGACCCCGCGGCCGCGGAATGCGGGATGTATCTGGTGCATAACGGCGTGGTGCGCCGCTCCGCCAGGGCCCGGGTCCGGCAGGGCGACGGCAGTGCCGGAGAAGTGACCGGAATGGAGTTCGGATATGAGGAGGAAAAGGTCCGCCGGGCGGTGGAGTCCGCAAGGGCCATGGAGGGCATCGGATATGTCCGGGTGTGGCTCAACGAGGGCGTCCTGCAGGTGGGCGACGACATCATGTTCGTGCTCATCGGCGGCGATATCCGGCCCCATGTGGTGGACGCGCTGCAAACGCTGGTGGGTACGCTGAAAAACGAGTGCGTCACGGAGCGGGAACTGTTCTGACGTTTTGCCGGTTCGGCAATCTGACGGATTTTCGTTGACTTCACCCGCTTTATACCGTAAAATATGACAAAAGAACACGGGATGAAATCAGGAAGCAAAAAACAGGAGAAACCGAAAAGGGGCTATCGCCATGGCTGCAAAAGACAAAAAGAACGGACCGGATAAACAGAGGGAATCCACCTACATCAATCGGGAGATCAGCTGGCTCTCCTTTAACCAGCGGGTGCTGCTGGAGGCGGCGGATCCCACGGTGCCGCTGCTGGAACGGCTGAAGTTCCTGATGATCTACCAGTCCAATCTGGAGGAGTTCTACCGGGTGCGCATCGGGATCCTGACGCACCATGCGCTTCTGACGCCGGAGCAGCGGGATCCGATCTCCGGGATGCTGCCGGAGGAGCAGATCCAGGCCGTGCTCCGGATCACCCGGGAGCAGCAGACCCTGATGGAGAGCGTCTGGAAGGCCATCCGGGAGGAGCTGCGGTCCCACAAGGTGGACGTGCTGGATTTCAAGCGCATCAACAAGGTGGACGAGCTGATGAGCAAGAAGCTCTTCGGAGACATCAAAGGCCTGCTCAACCCCCAGATCATCGACGCCGGGAATCAGCTGCCCTTCCTCTGGGGCGAGGAATCCTACATCGTGGCGTTCCTGTCCCGGGGCAGTGAGCAGAAGATCGCCATCATTGCCCTGGACCGGGTGCCGGGATACCTGTCCTTCGAGATCGACGGCTGCCAGAAGATCGTCATGACCAGCCAGCTGGTGCGGCATTTCCTCCCGCTGCTGATGAAGAAGGAGACCGTGGGGCAGTCCGTGGAGGTGAAGGTCACCCGGAACGCCGACGTGTTCCTGTCCAGCGTGGCCGGCCGGGAGGAGGACTTCCGGCAGAAGACTGCCTCCATGCTCTCCAAGCGCAAGCGGGAGATGCCGGTGCGGGTGCAGATCTGCGGGAAGCTCTCCGACGGGGAGAAGGCTCTGCTGATCAAAAAGCTGCGGGTGCCGGAGAAGAGCGTATTCACCACCTCCGTGCCCTTCGACCTGTCCTTCCGGTCCTGCATCAGCAACCAGGATCACTTCCGCTACGAGGAGCGGAAGCCCGCCCGGGAGATCGGTCTGAAAAAAGGGGAGTACTTCAGCTACATCGAAAAGCATGACCTGCTTCTGAGCTTCCCTTTCCAGAGCATGATGCCCTTTGTGGACCTGATCTACGAAGCGGCGGACGATCCGGAGGTGCTCTCCATCAAGATCACCCTGTACCGGATGAGCGTCAGCAGCAAGATCGCCGCGGCGCTGGCCTACGCGGCGGACCGGGGAAAGGACGTGCTCTGCCTGCTGGAGCTCCGCGCCCGGTTCGACGAGCAGAACAACATCGACTACTCCGAGATGCTGGAGGACGCGGGCTGCCGGGTGATCTACGGCCTGCCGGACAAGAAGGTCCACAGCAAGCTCTTCGTCATCACCCGTCAGCACGGCGGCAATATCTCCTATATCACCCAGGTGGGAACGGGCAACTACAACGAGGTCACCGGGGAGCAGTATACGGACCTGTCCCTGATCACCGCGGACGAGGCGGCGGGCCGGGAGGCGGAGGCCACCTTCGCCGCCCTGAGCAGCGGGGAGATCCCGCCGGAGATGCACACCCTCTGGATCGCGCCCCTGAGCTTCAAGACCAGGGTCCTCGACTTTCTGGACCGGGAGATCGCCAAGGGCAGCCAGGGCCGGGTGGCCATCAAGGTCAACGCCCTGAACTCCCTGGAGATCATGGAGAAGCTCATCGAATGCTCCCGGGCGGGGGTCCGGGTGGAGCTGTACATCCGGGGGATCTGCTGCCTGCGGCCGGGGATCCCCGGAAAGACGGACAACATCGTGGTCAAGAGCGTCATCGGCCGGTGGCTGGAGCATTCCCGCATCTACAAATTCGGCGAGGG
>CACYXZ010000217.1 GCA_902778525.1 Oscillospiraceae bacterium
CGAGGATACAGTTACAATGCAGTCTCCCTATGTGATTCTGGATGACAATTTGGAGGACACGCTGCGGCAGCTAGGTGCTCAGGAAATAACTGCGGATATTTTGACAAATTCCATGGCGTCCTCGCCCAATCCACTGGCTTGTACGGGGTACTATCTGGACCGAGGCCGCATTTTGGAATCCGGCATTTCCGTTTGGGAATATCAAAGTGTTGATTCTATCCACGCTAAGTCCTATTTGATCGACGGGCGCATGGCGTTGGTGGGGTCCTACAACATGGACCCACGCAGCGCCTATATCGACACGGAACTGATGCTGGCCATTGACAGTGAGGAATTTGCGGTTCAGTTGCAATTGGCCCAACAGAGTTATCAAAGTCAATCTCTGCCGTTGGACGCAGACGGCCAATATAGTGTGAAGCCGCAGACAGACGCTGAGGAGGTTTCTCTGTTGAAACAAGTCCGCACCTATGCACTATACCCTGGCGTCTGGATGTTCAAATATTTAGTATGAAGCCCGTCTCCGGAACAGAACAGGATGTGATGCCCGCAATAAACGAATGTACGATCTACAAACCTGAAACGAAAATTGGAGGGAATTATCATGCGTGAAACACTTGCCACATTCTTTGGCACCGGCCTGTGGGGAATCATCAAGGCGGCCCTGCTCCTGATCCTTGCGTTTATCGTGGCCAAGATCGTCAAAAAACTGATCGTCAAGCTGATGACAAAGACCAAGCTCCACGACCTGCTGGGGAAATCCGAGACTTCCGAGGAAAGCAAGGGGAAAATCATCGAAAAAGCAAGGGGAAAATCATCGAATTTATCGGCAAACTGGCCTATCTCATTGTGTTCCTGCTGTTCGTGCCGGGTATCTTTGAAAGCCTCGGCATGAAAGGACTGTCGGACCCAATCTTAAATCTGCTGAACTCCGTATGGGGGTATCTGCCGAATCTGCTGGCGGCAGTGATCGTCCTGTGGGTGGGCTTTGCTATTGCCCGGCTGGTGCGGGAGCTGCTGATACCTGTGTTCAATAAGCTCCACGTCAACCGGCTCCAGGAAAAGGCCGGAATGGAGGTCACCGACGAGGGCAAGCTGTCCAATACCCTAGCCTACATCGTATATGTATTGATTCTTATTCCGGTGATCGTGGCGGCCCTGCGGGTGCTGAACATCCATGCCATTTCCGAACCCGCCATCGGGATGCTGGAGACCATCTTCGCCTATATCCCCAATATCCTTGCCGCGCTCATCATCATCATTGTGGGCGACATGATCGCCAAGTTTGCGGGCGGCATTGTAGAAAATCTCATCGCTTCCTCCGGTCTGGACGCGAAGCTCCATAAGCAACTGGATGGAAAGGCCAGCCGGTTTGTGCTGTCCAAGGTCATTGGTACGACGGTCCATGTGGTGCTGGTGGTGTTCTTCGTGGTGGAGAGCTTCAGCGTGCTGCATCTCCAGGTCATTTCCAACATAGGCGGCGCGGTGATTGGTTATCTGCCCTATGCGCTGGCGGCTGTGCTGATCCTTCTGGCCTGCTATGTCTGCAACGCCATGGTGCAAAAGGCACTGGCGAAGAACGAGCATACCGGCTTCGCGCTGCTGAGTAAATGCGCCATCTATGGCATCGGCATTTTTATGGTTCTCAGTGAGTTGGGCATTGCCGGAGAGATCGTCAACACAGCCTTTGTCCTGATCGTGGCGGCGCTGGCCGTGGCATTTGCTATCGCCTTTGGCATCGGCGGCAAGGACTTTGCCGGGCGGACGCTCCACAAGCTGGAGGATAATCTGAGCAGCAAGAAAACTACGGACGATTCTGATTCAGAATCGTAAGGCAGAAACAAACCAATCATAGAAATATGGCGGGAGGAATGTAGAAAGGTATGAAGCAGCATAGTAAAAAACAGGTAGAGACACATTCCTCCCGCCAGACGATCACCCGCTGCCGGACAAATCCTCGGCACGGGCTCACCGCCGAGCAGGTACAGACCCGCATGGAAAGCGGCTGGAGCAATGAGGCTGTGGACGCCGGAACAAAGACCGTGGGCGAGATCATCAAGGGAAATCTGCTGACCTACTTCAATCTGGTGTTTGCGATCTTGGCCGTTCTGATCATCATCGCCGGGTCTTTTCGCAGCCTGACGTTTCTGCCTGTGGTAGTGGCGAATCTGCTTATCGGAATCATTCAGGAGCTGCGGGCCAAGCGGACGCTGGATAAGCTGTCTGTGCTCAATGCACCGAAAGTCACGGCTGTCCGGGATGGAAAACATATTGAAATACCATCCGAGGAGCTTGTGGTAGACGATATTGTGGTGTTCCAGTCAGGCAGTCAGATCTGCGCCGACGCAGTGGTGGTAGGCGGTGCGGTGACTGTAAATGAATCTCTGCTGACCGGCGAGACGGATGAAATATCCAAGCGCCCCGGCGACGAACTGCTGTCCGGTAGTTTCGTGGTGTCCGGGGAATGTCTGGCCCGGCTGGATAAAGTGGGCGCTGACTCCTATATCTCCAAGCTGACGCTGGAGGCCAAGGCCATGAACCGGGACGAACAGTCCGAGATGATCCGGGTGCTGGATCGTCTGGTTGGCGTGGTTGGTATTATCATTGTCCCCATCGGCATCGCGCTGTTTGTTCAGCAGTTCTTTTTCGCCCACGCTGCGTTCCGGGACAGCATCGTATCCATGGTGGCGGCGGTGATCGGCATGATCCCGGAGGGGCTGTATCTGCTTGCCAGCGTTGCGCTGGCGGTAAGCGTCATGCGGCTGGCGAAACAAAAGGTGCTGGTCCATGACATGAAGTGCATCGAAACGCTGGCGCGGGTGGATGTGCTCTGCGTGGACAAGACCGGCACCATCACTGAAAACAAGATGCAGGTAGAGGGTATTACGCCGCTGGACGGCTATGATTCGGAATCCATGCCGCCGCTGGAATCGCTGCTCAGTGATTTTGCCCGGCCTATGTTGGAGGAGAACATCACGATGGCAGCAATCCGAAAACACTTTCGGACGCCGACCTCCCGCAAGGCGATCACGGTGGTTCCCTTCTCATCCATGTATAAATACAGTGGAGCAATCTTTGCCGACGGTATCTATGTGCTGGGCGCGCCGGAGTTTGTGCTGTGGGAAAACTACGATGTATATCGTGAATTGATCGAATCCTACAGCATGGACGGCTATCGGGTGCTGGCGTTTGGACAATACCACGGGGATGTGGTGGGCGAGGCACTGACGGAGCCTGTGACGCCGTTGGCTCTGATCTACCTGTTCAATCCGGTTCGCAAGGAGGCCGCGGAAACCTTCTCCTACTTTGCCCAGCAGGGCGTGGATGTCAAGGTCATCTCCGGGGACAATCCCGTTACGGTGTCTCAGGTGGCGCAGCAGGCCGGTATTGATGGGGCGGAGAGGTATATCGACGCCTCCACATTCTACGATCAAAAAGAACTGAATGAAGCCGCAACGGAGTACACTGTCTTTGGCAGGGTCACGCCGGAGCAGAAGCGGCAGCTTGTCCATGCTCTCCAGGAGCAGGGCCACACCGTAGCCATGACCGGCGAC
>CACYXZ010000218.1 GCA_902778525.1 Oscillospiraceae bacterium
CCAGCCCAGCTTTGTGAGCTCCGCGGCCATTTCCGCACTGCCGGAGAAGCAGTGGAACACGCCGGTGACCCGGCCGGCCCACTTCCGGACCATGTCCATACAGTCGCCGTGGGCGTCCCGGTCGTGGACCACCACGGGCATGGAAAGCTCCTCGGCCAGGGCCATCTGCCGGTCGAACCAGTGCTTCTGAATCTCCCGGGGCACGTCGTCATAGTAGTAGTCCAGACCGATCTCCCCGATGGCGACCACTTTTTCATGGGAGGCCATGGCGCGGTATTCCTCCAGATCCTGCTCCGTCATATCGCCCACATTGCCGGGCCAGCCGCCCACCGCTGCATAGATGAAGGGATACTGCTCCGCCAGAGCGATGGAGGCCCGGGAGGAGGGAATATCCGTTCCGATGGTGTTGATCAGCCCGATGCCCTGCCGGTAGAGCTCCGGAAGAAGGGTCTCCCGGTCCGAATCGAAGCGCCCGTCGTCGTAGTGAGCGTGAGTATCGTAAAACATCATGCTTTTTCCCTCAATTCCAGATAGATCATCAAAACTGCCAGATCTGCGGGACTGACGCCCGACACCCGGGAGGCCTGTCCCAGATTCAGGGGCCGGATGGCGGAGAGCTTCTGCCGGGCCTCCAGCCGGAGTCCGGTGATCTGCTGATAGTCGATGTCCGGCGGGAGCGCGCGGTCTTCCTCTTTCCGGAACTGCTCCACCTGCCGGAGCTGCCGCTGGATGTATCCGGCGTACTTGACCTGGATCTCCACCTCCTCCCGGATCTCCGGGGAGAGGGAAGGCCGGTTTTCGTCAAAGGGTGCAAGGCTGTCGTAGGAGACCTGGGGCCGGCGCAGCAGATCTCCAAGCCGGGCCGAGCCCTTTACCGGGGCGGTGCCCAGACCGGTGAGGAAGGCGTTGAGCCCGTCGCTCTCCGGCAGACCGGTCTTTTCCAGACGGGAAATCTCCCGCCGGACGGTCCGGTATTTCTCCTGTACCGCCTCGTAGCGCGCCTCGGAGATCAGTCCCACCCGGCGGCCGATGGCGCAGAGACGCTCGTCGGCGTTGTCCTGCCGGAGCATCAGCCGGTATTCGGTCCGGGAGGTCATCATCCGGTAGGGCTCGTTTGTGCCCTTGGTCACCAGGTCGTCGATGAGCGTGCCGATATACGCGTCGGACCGCCGCAGGACCATGGGCGATTCCCCTTTGAGCTTCAGCGCCGCGTTGATGCCCGCCACCAGCCCCTGGGCCGCGGCCTCCTCATAGCCGGAGGAGCCGTTGAACTGGCCCGCCCCGTAAAGGCCGGAGATCTTTTTGCACTCCAGCGTGGGCAGCAGCTCTGTGGGGTCCACACAGTCATATTCGATGGCATAGGCAGGACGCATCATCTCCGCGTGAGTGAGGCCCGGGATGGTGTGCATCATCTCGATCTGCACGTCCTCCGGCAGGGAGGAGGAGAAGCCCTGAATGTACATCTCGTCCGTGTCAAGGCCGCAGGGCTCGATGAAGAGCTGGTGCCGGGGCTTGTCGGGAAACCGGACGATCTTGTCCTCGATAGAAGGACAGTACCGGGGCCCGACGCCTTCGATCACGCCGGAGAACAGGGGAGACCGGTGCAGGTTTTCCCGAATGACCCGGTGGGTCTCGGCGTTTGTGTACGTGAGATGACAGACGGCTTTGTTTTCGGGGATCTCCGATGTGGTGAAGCTGAAGGGCACCGGGACCTGATCGCCGGGCTGGACTTCCATCTCGTCGAAGTCGATGCTCCGCCGGTTGACCCGGGGAGGCGTGCCGGTTTTGAACCGCCGCATGCTCAGGCCCATGTCCCGGAGGCAGGCCGAAAGCCCCGCGGCGGCGTGCATGCCGTCCGGGCCGGAGTCGTAGACGCATTCTCCGGTGATGCAGCGGCCCTCCAGATAGGTACCTGTGCAGATAATGGCGGCTTTCACGGGATAGACCGCGCCCAGCCGGGTCACTACGGCGGAAACGGCGCCGCCATCCGTGCGGATTTCGGTGATCATGGCCTGCTTGAGATCCAGATTTTCCTGGAGCTCCAGTGTGTGTTTCATGATCTCCTGGTATTTTCTCCGATCCGCCTGAGCCCGGAGCGAATGGACCGCCGGTCCCTTGCCCCGGTTGAGCATCCGGAACTGGATACAGGCCCGGTCCGCTGCCCTGGCCATTTCTCCGCCCAGCGCGTCGATCTCCCGGACCAGATGGCCCTTTCCGGTGCCGCCGATGGCGGGGTTGCAGGGCATGTTGCCCACTGCGTCCAGATTGATGGTAAACACCACGGTTTTCAGTCCCAGCCGGGCGGCGGCAAGACCGGCCTCGATCCCGGCGTGACCCGCGCCGATGACCGCCACGTCATAGCGGTCCAAGATATACTCCATCTGCTTCACCTGTTCTTCTTTCTGTCATACTGTCATATTTAATGATTATATCACGTTGCCATTGGCATTGCTACTGTTTTCTGCCGGGGAGGAGGACTAATTGAAGGTTGTAGAATTCTTTCCGGGATGCCTCCGGCGGCCCATTCCGTGCGATGGGACCCACTGCTGTCGCGGCGGGTCCCATCGCACGGAATCGCGCGTCGCCGCTGGCGACGTTTGCGCCGTTTCGTTCCCACGCTCGGGGTGCGGTCTAAGGCGCGACGGGGAAAGCCCCTTGTCGGTCCTACCCGAAACGGGGCGGAAATCGCCCCATAGCCGCTCACGTAGTCAAGCGGCGACCTCGCATTTTCATTCGAGCGCTCGACGGCGTAGTGTGTCTCGCTACGCGGGCGGGATCCCTAAGGGCAGAGCCCTTAGGCGTGTC
>CACYXZ010000219.1 GCA_902778525.1 Oscillospiraceae bacterium
GTCTGCAGCTTCCGGGGAAGCAGAATCCGCCTCTGGATCCGCAGACCGGCCGTAAAGATCCCGGAGTCCGGACAGGCAGTCTTCGGCCGCAAGATCACTTTCCCGGACATGAATTCGGATCTCGCTGACGACCTTCTCATCTTCGGCGGAGGCGGCAAACAGGGCGGTTCCGGAGGCATGTCCGCCGAACAGGTCTCCCTCGATCTCGATGCCGTCATCTCCGATGTAGGAATGGTGGACGCCCAGATTCTCCGCCTGCATGCCGCACCAGCCGAAAGAATCGAGTATATTTCCCAGCCGGTATGCTTGTTCCGGAGCGGGGGATGAGGAAGCTGGTATGGAGGTCTGGACAGATTCCGTCAGATCCTCGGGAACTGACGGCAGGCTCGATTCCTGCGGGGGATTCCCGCAGCCGGCAATCAGAATGCCGAGGACGATTGCAGCGGCGATCGGGAGCCACAGTCTGTTTCTGGCTTTGCTTTGTCTGGTCACAGTTATCCCTCTTTTCTGTTGTTTCGGTGGATGTTCGATCCTTGTTTCAGACTTTATTTTTTGAGGAATCAGGACGGTTCTCTGGTGAAAACCTGATCCGGATACCGCGATTGAACTGTGATCGTCCCGTCGCCGAGGACAAAGGTGTACTCCCAGCCGCCGTGATCATCCGGCCCGCCGATTTCGGAGGCTATGGTCTTTTCAGCGTTGTCAAACTCCATCTCATAGGCAACGTCCATCGGGTTTCCGATTTCAGAGAACTTGTGGAAGGTGAGCGAAAGCCCGGTGTCAGAGACGTCGTAAATATCCAGACTCTCGCCGGAGGTGCTGGTCCAGAGGCCAAGCCACGGGGAATCCGCGCTGACTTCCGGAGCGGTCTGGGCCGGGCCTTCCGTATCCGGGATGTGCTCGGAATGGTAGTAGATCGACCAGTATTCCTTCCCGTCCGTCTCCTTGAGCGCCATCTCCGCATAGTACACGTAGGTTCTGGCGCCCACCGGGATGGCGTCGGTGCAGTCATATACGATATAATACTTCTCTCCATCGTAGCGGACAGACTCGTAGGTGATGTCGTAGCCGGGACCGCCCACGCCGCCGATCTTGTTGCAGAGGAACGGCTTTCCATCCTTCTCGAACTCATAGAAGTCCGGGTCCTCGGCCATGGCCGCGTTCAGCATGGCGACGGCGTCGCTTTCCGGAACGTTGAAGACGTTTTCCAGAATGAAGAGGACCGTGCTCTTGGGCACCGTCAGATATCCGTAGCCGGCCGGATGCCGGCCGAGAGGATCGGATTCGGAATCCCAGGAGGTCTCCGCCTCGTCGGTGTACAGGGACAGATTGACATAGGTGGGACTGCCCACGATCCCTTTCGGCAGCCTGGAGTAGATGTTGTCCAGATGCCTGCAGTCGTACTCTCTAGTCCCGCCGTCCGTGTGGTAGGCGAAATCGAAATTCTGCAGGAACTCGGAAAGGGAGGGCGGCAGGGTGTCCGCGCTGACCTCCACGGGCTCTCCTTCGTGGGAGTGGAGGTAGATGCCCGTGGGAATCTCGGGAGCGCCCATGGCGCCGGGACCCAGCTGGTATTTGGCGATGCAGAGGATGATCTGATCGTCCTCGATATAGAACTCGAGATCGTCCAGCGTCTGCGCCCGGAACTCATCCAGCAGGATCGAGTCCACCTCCGCGCCGTTTCCGCGGACGAAGTTCAGCGCGATGTCCTCCATCTGCTGGAACGTGATGGGGGATCCGTTTTCCGGCACAATATCCGACAGATACAGCCGATCGCCGGTCTGGAGGTCGATGGTGATGCCGGAGCAGCTTCCGTCGCCCACGCCGCCCATATTCCAGTTGTGATGGTACTTCAGGCTGAGAAGACCGTCTGCGTTCTGGGAGACCTCGCCCTCCATGCCGTTTTCAAAGTTGATCTCGCCCTCGTCGAATCCGCCGGAATATTCGCCGCCGATTTCATTGTCCCGCAGGAACTCCTGATAGGCGCTGTACAGCGCCTCGTTGATCCTGCGGCCTGTTTCTGTATCCTCCGGAACGGAGGCCAGATCGTAGTAGCAGTTGACGAAGGCACCGCTGGGTGACTCGTCCCAATGGGAGTGGTTCATCCGGGTCCAGGTGACCGATACGGAAGAGACCTCTTTGGAGGCCATGGGGGGTTCCTCCGTAAGTGCCGGGAGGATCTCCTCGAGAGCAGGAGAGAGGGGCGGCGAAGAGGAACTGTCTTCCACCGCATCGGCAGGCTCCTGGGACGGGAGGACCGGATCCTCTTCGGCCGCTTCCGGTTCGGCCTGCTTTTCCTGGGATTCCTGTACGGTCTCTGTCCCGCCGCCAACGTCCTCTGACGATATGTTCTGAACGCGGAAAACCGCGAACAGAGCTAGGGGGACCAGGATCAGGATCGCCGCGACGGCGATGATGATCCCCGCAATTTTACCTTTTTTCCGGGCCGGTTTCCGGGGTTCCGGGTTTTGCGGGTTGGACGGCGCGGCCGGACTCCCGCAGTATCCGCAGAACTTCGCCTGATCCGGAATCTTTTTTCCGCAATTTGGACAAAACATGGAATACACCTGCCTTCATTCGTTCCTGCTCAGATTATATCAAACCGGGAAAACCGGTTCAAGCCGTTTCCGGAAAAGAAGAAAAGAAATGCCGGTCGAAAGGACGCATCAGGACAGAAAACAGCAGGTTCCCTGCGGATCCTGCTTGAAGATTGCATAAAAACCCACTATAATCAACATATGCGCTTCAGGCGGGAGAGGAGTTTGCTCCTCTGACCCGCTGCGCCC
>CACYXZ010000220.1 GCA_902778525.1 Oscillospiraceae bacterium
TTCTGCAGCGGCCGGTCGTAGGCACGGAGAAAGTCCGCGTATTCATCGCCCAGTAGCCGTTCCATACGGGAAAGAAACGCTGCGGGTAGCATAGCAGGACCTCCTTTCCGGATGATCAGTCCTTCTTTGACTTGGAAATAATGGAAAGAATACGAATAAACAGGTTGACGATATCCACATAGATATCCGCCGCGCAGTCAATGGCGTTGTCCAGGGTCTTGGGGTACTGCTGGGCCCTGGCCCAGTCGAAGCCCACATAGCCGCAGAAGATCAGCACCACCACATAATCCGTGATCGCCAGTACGCCCGGGAACAGGAACGTGGCCAGCACCTCGATGACGATGGTCACCAGCAGGGTGATCCCCAGGCACTTTCCGATGCTCAGGAAGAACGCGGGGAACACGGTGGCGAGCACCACCATCACCAGAAATACCGCGCCGGTCAGGGTAAAGGCCAGCTGGATGCTGCCCAGATCATAAGCCGTGAGCAGATAGGTCAGAAGGATCCCCATGGCGAAGGCCAGTCCCATGAAGCCCAGAAAGCTCACAACGGGTTTGGCGGATCGGTAGATCACCATGGTGCACCCGAAGCTGCCGGCCAGATAGATGATGATTACCGGGGCAATGCTCCAGCGGGCAATCGCATCCCCAAGGAAATAGGAAATCACAAGATCCAGCAGGATCCCCGCCAGCAGCGTCAGCCCGATGGCCAGATTGTAGATTCGATCCGTCAGCATCAGTCCTTCAAAGCTGGACAGCCGTTCCTGACGGACCTTTGAGATCATTTCGCCCATATCAATGCTCCTTCCGAGTTATTTCTTGCCGCCCTTGAGCGCTTTCATCCGGTCGGCGTGATTGAGGATGCGCTTGCGCATCCGGAGGGTCTTCGGCGTGACCTCCAGCAGCTCGTCGTCCGCCAGATACTCCAGGCACTGCTCCAGGCTCATCTGCTTGGGTGGGATCAGCCGCAGGGCGTCGTCAGAACCGGAAGCCCGGGTGTTGGTCAGGTGTTTGGCTTTGCAGACGTTGACGGTGATGTCCTCCATCCGAGGATTGGACCCGATGATCATGCCCTCGTAGACGGGAACGCCCGCGCCGATGAACAGAGTGCCCCGCTCCTGGGCGTTGAACAGGCCGTAGGTGATGGACTCGCCGGTCTCGAAGGAAACCAGGGAGCCGGTGCGGCGGCGCTGGATCTCCCCCTTGAAGGGCTGATAGGAGTCAAACACGGAGGCCATGATGCCCTCGCCCTTGGTATCCGTCAGGAACTCGCTGCGGTAGCCGAACAGGCCCCGGGCGGGCACGGAGAAGGTCAGCTTCATGCGGGTGGTGCCCACAGGCGTCATCTCCACCAGGTCGCCCTTGCGGTTGCCCATCTTCTCGATGACCGAGCCCACGCAGTCGGCAGGCACGTCGCAGACTAGCTGCTCCATGGGCTCGCAGAGCACGCCGTCGATCTCCTGATAGAGCACCTTCGGGGGAGAGACCTGGAACTCATAGCCCTCCCGGCGCATGGTCTCGATGAGGATGGACAGGTGCATCTCGCCCCGGCCTGCCACATGGAAGGCATCCGTGGCGGAATCGTCTTCGGTGACCCGCAGGGACACATCCTTCAGCAGCTCCTTCATCAGCCGGTCCCGGATCTGCCGGGAGGTGACGTACTTGCCCTCCCGCCCGGCGAAGGGGGAATCGTTGATGGTAAAGGTCATTTCCATAGTCGGCGCGGAGACCTTGACGAACTCCAGCGGCTCCACCGCCGCAGGGGCGCAGATGGTGTCTCCGATGGTGATCTCACCAATGCCGGACAGGGCAATGATGTTGCCGGCGGAGGCCTCCGTCACCGGGACCCGGGCCAGACCGTCAAATTCATAGAGGGAGACCGCCTTGAGCTTTTTGGACACCGCGTCCGGATCGTGGTAGTTGCACACCACGATCTCATCGTTCTGCCGGATCTGTCCCCGCTCGATGCGGCCGATGGCGATCCGTCCCACGAATTCATTGTAGTCGATGGAGGAGACCAGCATCTGGAAGGGCTGATCCACATCCGCCTCGGGCGCGGGAATATAGTCGAGAATGGTGTCGAACAGGGGCTTGAGATCTGTGCCCGCCTGCTCGGGGGAGTAGGAGGCCGTACCCTGACGGCCGGAGCAGAACAGCATGGGGCTGTCCAGCTGATCGTCGGTGGCGTCCAGATCGATCAGCAGCTCCAGGACCTCGTCCACCACCTCCAGGATCCGCTGGTCAGGGCGGTCGATCTTATTGACCACCACGATGACCCGATGACCAAGCTCCAGCGCCTTGGACAGCACGAACCGGGTCTGAGGCATGGGACCCTCCGCCGCGTCCACCAGCAGGATGACGCCGTTGACCATCTTGAGGATCCGCTCCACCTCACCGCCGAAGTCGGCGTGGCCCGGGGTATCGACAATGTTGATCTTGGTGTCCCCGTAGGTGACGGCTGTGTTTTTGGCCAGGATGGTGATGCCGCGTTCCCGCTCCAGATCGCCGGAGTCCATGACCCGGTCCACCACCTCCTGATTTTCCCGGTAGATGCCGCTCTGCTTGAGCATCTCATCCACCAGGGTGGTCTTGCCGTGGTCAACGTGGGCGATGATTGCGATGTTCCTGATTTTTTCGTCTACCAACTGTGGTAACTCCCTTCAAACGGCGAGCTTTCCCCGCCGGAAAAATTGCTAACAGCAATTGTTTATTTTAACACAGAACGTCATTGATTGCAAGGTTTTGGATGGCATTTGCCGGGAGAAAATGCTGTGCAGATTGGA
>CACYXZ010000221.1 GCA_902778525.1 Oscillospiraceae bacterium
GAGACCCTGGGCATCACCGCTCCGGTGGTCATGCTCCAGAGCAACGACGTGGAGCTGGAGGAAACCGCCATCGACACGGACGTCCTGCTGCTGCCGGGCGTCTACGGCCGGGACGACGTGGGCTTTACCCTGGACAAGCAGCACATGTACGTGAGTCTGATGATCCTTATCGCCATGGACGCCAGCCGCGACCAGAGCAACGCCTTTGACGAGTACCTCATGGAGCAGGGCTTTGACGACATCTCCTGGTTCGGCCTCAGCGTATCTCACGCCCACTACAATATCGACGATTTCCGCTTTGAGGAGGAGACCGTGGCGGAGTACACCGGCAGCGATACCGACCTCTGCGTCCCGCTGCTCAGTCCCGATCAGGAGTACTGGGGCTGGCGGCTGGGCGACCGGCTGTTCGCCGGGTCCGGCGTCCGCAGCGTCACGCTCCACAGCTACGTCCGGGAGATGGGCTCCAAGGTCTTTGACGGCTGCCAGGATCTCACCGACCTCTGGTTCTCAACGGATATCGTCCGCTGCACGGAACCGGACGCCTATGACTTTGCCGCAGACGCCTTCGCGGGCGTCCCCGCCGGCGTGACGATCCACGTCCCCGCCTGCCTCACCGACGAGGAACGCGGCAACGTGGAGTCCTACCTCAAGGGCGCCGGCTTGCCCGATACCGCCGTGTTCGACTATTACAGTCTGCGGTAGAAATACAGTCCGTACATTCGACACAAACAATGAGGAGGAAAACAACATGAAACGCACACTGGCAATCATTCTGGCCGCGGTGATGCTGCTGGCGCTTCTGGCCGCCTGCGGCGGCGAGGCCGATCCCAACGTCGGCGTCTACAAACTCTCCGGCGCCATGGGCTATTCTCTGGAGGAGTTCGCCGAAATGGCCGGCATGACCGAGGAGGAGGCCGCCGATATGGTTCAGATGGAGCTTAAGGACAAGGGCGTCCTCTCCCTGACCTTTGACGGAGAAACAGAGACAGGAAAGTGGTCGGCGGACGGCGAGACTCTGACGATCGAAGACGCAGGCGAGAGCATCACCGGCACCATCAAGGACGGCGTGATCACCATTGAAATCGAAGGCGAGAGCATGACGCTGACCAAGGTCGAGTAAGCATACGCAAAGCGCCTGAAGCCTTATGGCTTCAGGCGCTTCTCTTTTGGTTACGGCAGCACCGTCTTCAGCCGGTCCAGGGCCCGGCGGACGGAGTCCTCCGGACAGGCCAGATTGAACCGGATATGCCCTTCGCCTCCCGCGCCGTAGTCCGTGCCGTTGCTGACGATGACCTGGGCCCGCTCCAGCCGGACCATGAGCTCCTGCTGGGGAAGTCCCAGGCAGCCGAGGTCGATCCACTGGAGATAGGTTCCCTCCAGCGGCGTAAACGCCGCCCCCGGGACCAGGGCGCTGAGTCCTGCCGTCAGGATCTCCCGGTTGCGGCCGAGCTGCTTGAGCAGTTCGTCCAGCCATGGTCCGCCGGTCTCATAGGCCGCTGTGGCGGCGGCGTAGCCGAAGGTATTGACGTAAAACCCCACGGTCTCGCTGAGCTCCTTCCGGAGCCGCTCCCGGAGCGCCGGATCCTCCACGATGGTGTTGCTGATGGCGCAGCCTGCCAGATTGAAGGTCTTGGTGGGGGCGGTGCAGACGATGGTCCGGGGCGTCAGTTCCGGCGCCGCCTGGGTCAGCACCAGATGCCTGCCCGTATGATCCAGATCGAAGTGGATCTCGTCGGACACCACCCAGAGATCCCGCTCCAGGCAGATCTCCGCCAACTGCCGCAGCTCCTCCCGGGTCCAGACTCTCCCCACAGGATTGTGGGGCGAGCAGAGCAGCAGCATCTTTGCCTCTTTGGCCTTTTCCCGCAGATCCTCAAAGTCCATGGTGTACCGGCCGTCCCGCAGCACCAGCGGGTTTTCCACGATCCTCCGGCCGGCGTTCCGGACCTCCTCGGCAAAATGCTGGTAGACCGGCGGCTGCAGGATCACGCCGTCCCCCGGCTCCGTCAGCGCCCGGATCGCCGCTCCCATGGCCACCAGCACGCCGCTGCTCTGGATGGCCCAGTCCGGGGAGATCTTCCACTTGTGGCGGCGGAGCATCCAGTCCGTTAGCGCCGCGTCATATCGCTCCTTGTCCGGCGGTGCGTAGCCGAAGCAGCCCCGGTCCACGATTTTGTGCATGGCCTCGGTGACACCCGGCGCCAGATTGAACCGCATCTCCGCCACGGAGAAGCTGATGATGTTCGGGTCCGTCACGCCGTGGGATGCGGCGAAGGGGTGAACGCCTCCCCCGGTGTTCAGCGTGGTAAAATCAAACTGCATGGTCAATCCTCCCATCGAAGCGCCCCGGTGGGACAGGTGTGGACGCAGGCCGGAAGAAGTCCTGCCGCCCGTCTGCCGGCGCAGCCGTCGCATTTTTGTACTGTTTCTTCCATATAGGTGATCACGCCCCGGGGGCATGCGTCCCCGCAGGCCCGGCAGCCGATGCACAGTGATTCCTCCGCCGTGATCACTCCGCCGTTTTTCCGGAGGCACCCTGTGGGACAGATCTCCGCGCATGCGCCGCACTGGGTGCAGTAAACCGCTCGGAACCATCCCGGCTCCTCCGCCGGCTCCACCCGGAGCAGGGGCCGCTGCCCCTCCAGGGGCCGGATGTCCCGCTGGTCCAGACAGGCCATCTGACAGGCCTGACAGCCGGTGCAGCGGTCAGATTCGAACACCAGACTCATTCTGCCGCCTCCTTTTCCACCCGGCACCGGATACAGCGGTA
>CACYXZ010000222.1 GCA_902778525.1 Oscillospiraceae bacterium
GTCGGTGTAGAGCCAGTTCATGTACTCCACGCACTCCTCCGGGTATTCCGTCTGGGCGGAGACCGCCAGAGCCGAGGCTCCCACGCCGCCGGTGGTCTTCTCCAGCCGATTTTCCATGCCCGCTTCCTTCATGGGGTCGGGAATGGGCCGGAGGTCATAGCCGGGCTGACCGCTGCGTTCGGCGCCGCCGCCTGCCAGCAGATTGGAGCTGGAGTAGCAGATACCGGTCTCGTTGCCGTAGACATAGTCGTCATAGGCCAGGTTCAGCACGTTCATAAAGTCGTCGGTGCAGAGCTTTTCTTCAAAGGCGTCGTGCATCCACTGGAGGCACTCCCTGTAGCCGTCCAGGGTCACGGCGGGGGCCACCGTCTTGCCGTCCTCCAGCACCTGCCATCCCAGATCGCTCATCTCCGGCTTTGCCACCCCGAAGGCGGTCCAGCCGAAGAAGGAGGACAGGTCGCTGTTCCACATGACAGGATTCCGGATGCCCAGCTCGTCCCGGAACACCCGGGCTACCTCGGCCACCTCATCCATGGTTCTGGGAGCTTCCATGCCCACCTGATCCAGCCAGTCCTTCCGGATCACCACGCCGTTGTCGTAGTACTCGCAGTACTCGGAGAAAGAGACGATATGCCCCTCGCTGCTGGTGAGGTCCAGCCGGAAGTCCGGGTGCTGATCCAGGATCCGGAGATAGTCCGGTCCGTGCTCCTCGAGATAGGGCACAAGGTCCAGAAGAATGTCCTGCTCCACGGCACTGTCCACCCCGGCGGTGTACTCTCTCTCGGCGTTGGTGATGAAGTCGCAGTAGTCGCCGCTGGCCCAGAGGAGCTGCAGGGAGTTGCCGAAGTTCTCCTCGCCCACCAGATGGAAGTCCAGCTTTACGCCGGTTTTTTCCTCCGCCATCTGGAAGGTGGGAATGGTGGGAATGATGTCCTGGGTGACGCCAAACATGCTCAGGAACATGTGGAACTGCCAGAAGATCGACAGTGTCAGGGGCTCCTCGGTGATGGGGTAGCTGACGGTGGCGTATTCCGGCTCCTCCGCAGTCTCCTCAGGCGCGACATCCTCAGCAGATGCCTCCTCGGTATCAGCCGCGGCTTCTGCCGGAGCAGTCTCCGGAGCAGCGGCCTCCGGTGAGCCCGTTTCTGCTGCGGAGCCAACTGAGGCCTGGGTAGAGGAAGCGGCGGTGCCGCCGCATCCGGCCAGCAAACTCAGCACCATAACTGCGGCCAGCAGCAATGCGATCCATTTCTGTTTCATAATGATCCTCCTTCTCAAATATTTATCGGCCAGTCCAGCTTGGCCGCTTCTTCCTCAGAAAAGCCCCAAACCATGCCGCCTTCAAAGTCTCCGATGTGCATATCCGGCATCTTAGGCATCTCCTTCATATCCGGCAGCGGGGGAAGTCCCTCGCCGTCCTGACCCACCTGACCGGGTTCCGGCAGAGAAAACTTCTCATACTCCGCAGGAACGCCCAGCACATTGTCCAGGAACAGGAGGAATGCAGGCATCCAGTCATCTACTTTGTGGGACAGCCGTCCGTTGGGCATGACCGTATGCCGGTGATACTGGAGCCCCGTGTGGTTGCCGCTGTCGGCGATGTACACGGAGAAGGGCACCTTTGCCCGGCTCAGGTTCCAGGCCATGGCAAGGGTCTGGTCCACGCTGACCAGCGTGTCGTCGGAGGCGTGGAGCAGAAAGGTGGGCGGCATATCCCGGCCGATGTAATCATAGACGGGCACCTCCACGGTTCCGCGCTCTGTCTGCTGATAGGCGTTGAACAGACCATTTTGGGTCAGCAATGCATTAGGACGGTTTTCCCCGCTGCTGCAGCCGGTGAGCTTCTGCATCTCCGGATGGTTCCAGAGGGCCCCGTAGGCACCGCTGATAAAGCCGCCGGCGCTGCCGCCGCCGATGACGATCCGGTTCGGGTCCACATTCCATTCCTCGGCGTTGGCCCGGATGAAGCAGATTGCCTTGCTGATCTGGACCAGCACCTCCGGGAACCGGTAGCTGGGCCCCACGGGATAGGTCACGGTAAAGCCGCAGTAGCCATGACCGCACAGAGTCATAATCACAGCCTCCCCGTCCTCCGGAGCGCAGCCCGCAAAGCCGCCGCCGGGGATCCAGAGGAACGCCGGGCTGGGATCCACATTTGCCGACAGGGGCCGCTCCACGATCTTGCAGTAGAGCCTTGAGGTTCCGGCCTCATTCAAATCAAATTCATAGTATCTCATACGGATGCTCCCTTCTTTATCCCCGAAGAAATAGCCGCTGACCGTGAGTTCTCCGGCGGATCTGTCTTCGCTTCTTCTGCTGCCATCCGGTCCTGCCTGTCTGACTTCATTCAGGACCGGCGCCGTATCGTGCTGCAGCGCTTTCCTTGTACTTACGATTCCTCCCGTAAGGGAGAGGTCTTTCACCCCGTCAGACGGCTTGACACTGCCTATGATCCTGGCTGTGATCTTACCGGCTACTTCCTCTCCTTCTTCCGGAAAGGCGGCGGACAAGATGGCAGCCTCACCGGCAACGGCAGGCGCTGCCATGGACGTACCGGTGTCGTATCCGTATGCATCCACGTCTGCGGTCAGGGCCATGCTTTTCACAAATACGTGATCCGCCTGGCTGTCGTCTTCTTCCGTGACATTTATGACCAGCCTGAACGAGCGCTCCGATGCATTGCGAGTATCAAAAAAATTGAATGCGAACCTGTTAAGACCTTCCGGGCAGTCGTCAAACGTGGTGGCTGCTCC
>CACYXZ010000223.1 GCA_902778525.1 Oscillospiraceae bacterium
CGCGGGCGGGATTCCTAAGGGCAGAGCCCTTAGGCGTGTCTTTTGTCCAGCCTTTTCTGCACGAGCAGAAAAGGGCTGGCCGTCGGAGACAAAAACTCCTCTACAAACTCCAATATGTGATCTTACACCTTCTCCAGGAATTCCTTCCCGCCCATGTAGGGCCGCAGAACCTCGGGGATCTTCACGCTGCCGTCGGCCTGGAGGTTGTTCTCCAGGAAGGCAATGAGCATCCGGGGAGGCGCTACGCAGGTGTTGTTCAGAGTATGGCAGAGCTGGATCTTTCCGTTCTCGTCCCGGTAGCGGATCTTCAGCCGCCGGGCCTGGGCGTCGCCCAGGTTGGAGCAGGAGCAGACCTCAAAGTATTTCTGCTGCCGGGGGCTCCAGGCCTCGATGTCGCAGGACTTCACCTTCAGATCCGCCAGGTCGCCGGAGCAGCACTCCAGCTGCCGCACGGGGATGTCCAGGGACCGGAACAACTCCACGGAATACTGCCAGAGCTTCTCATACCAGTCCCGGCTCTCCTCGGGCCGGCAGACCACGATCATCTCCTGCTTCTCAAACTGATGGATCCGGTAGACGCCCCGCTCCTCAATGCCGTGGGCGCCCTTTTCCTTGCGGAAGCAGGGGGAATAGGAGGTCAGCGTCTGGGGGAGTTTTTCCTCCGGCAGGATCTGGTCAATGAACCGGCCGATCATGGAATGCTCGGAGGTGCCGATCAGATAGAGGTCCTCGCCCTCGATCTTGTACATCATGGCGTCCATATCCGTCTGGCTCATGACGCCCTCCACCACGTTGCCGTGGATCATAAAGGGCGGGATGCAGTAGGTAAAACCCTTGCCGATCATGAAGTCCCGGCCATAGGCCAAAACCGCCTCATGGAGCCGGGCGATGTCACCCAGCAGATAGTAGAACCCGTTGCCGGAGACCCGGCCGGCCGCGTCGAGATCAATGCCGCCGAAGGACTCCATCAGGTCCACATGATAGGGAATGTCAAATTCTGGAATTTTAGCCTCGCCGAACCGCTGCACCTCCACGTTGCAGCTGTCGTCGGGGCCGATGGGCACCGAGGGGTCGATGATATTGGGGATCACCAGGAGGATCTTCCGGATTTTCTCCGCCAGTTCGACCTCCTTCTGCTCCAGCTCCGCCAGCCGGTCCGCCTGAGCCTTGACCTGAGCCTTGACGGCCTCGGCTTCCTCCAGCTTGGAAGGATCCTTTTTGGCCTGGCCCATCAGCTTGCCCACTTCCTTGGACAGCTTGTTCCGCTGGGTCCGCAGCTCCTGGGCCTCGGCGATGGCGGCCCGGTTCTCCGCGTCCAGGGCAATCACTTCGTCCACCAGGGGAAGCTTCTGATCCTGGAACTTTTTCTTGATGTTTTCCTTGACAATGTCCGGATTTTCCCGGATAAATTTGATGTCGAGCATCGTTTACACCTCTCCTATTTCTCTGAGACGACAAGGGTTTCCAGCGCATCGATCAGCCGCTGCAGGTCGTCGTCTCCATAATATTCCAATTCAAACCGGCCCTTTTTCCGTCCGGTGCGGATGGTGACCTTCCGGCCCAGCTTCCGGGTCAGATCCGTCTCGCATTCTTTGATATAATCCACCGCCAGCGGGTCCCGGGGCGCCGGGACGGCCGGGGGCTTCAGCATCCGTTTCACCAGCGCCTCGGTCTGCCGGACGGACAGCTGCTGCTCCAGGATCTTCCCGGCGGCTTCTTTCTGGAGCGTTTCCTGCTCCAAAGGCAGCAGAGCCCGGGCGTGTCCCGCGGACAGACTGCCGTCGGACACCAGGGACCGGATGGATTTGGGGAGCTTCAGCAGCCGCAGGGCGTTGGCTACGGCGGGACGGGATTTTCCGACGGCCTTGGCTGCCTCCTCCTGGGTCATCCCGTAGGCGTTCATCAGCGCGTCGAAGCCGCCGGCCTCTTCCAGCGGGTTCAGATCCTCCCGCTGCAGGTTTTCGATCAGCGTCAGCTGGGCAGCTGTCTTGTCGTCGGCATGGATGATATTCACCGGAACGTCTGAGATACCTGCCAGACGGCAGGCCCGCCAGCGCCGCTCACCGGCGATGATCTGATAGTAACCGGAGTCCAGAGGCCGCACCACAATGGGTTCGATCAGCCCGTGCTCCGCGATGGAATCCGCCAGCTCTGCCAGCGCGACCTCGTCAAAATCCTTGCGGGGCTGATTCCGGTTCGGTTCCAGCTTCTGCAGGGGCAGCGTGCTGACGGCGCCGGATCCGGCGGTCTCCAGCACCGGCGTTTCCGAGAACAGGGCGCCCAGTCCCTTGCCCAGCCCCTTTGGGGATGACTTTGCCATAGATGCCGTCCTTTCTAACCTGTTTTTCGAAGGATCTCCTCCGCCAGCCGCAGATAGCTTTCCGCGCCGCGGCTGAGTTTGTCATATGCAGTGATGGGCAGCCCGTGACTTGGCGCCTCGCTGAGCCGGACGTTTCGGGGGATCACAGTGGTGAACACCTTTCCCGGGAAGTGACGGCGGACCTCCTGAGCCACCTGCAGGCTCAGATTGGTGCGGCCGTCATACATGGTCAGCACCAGACCGAAGATGCCGATATTCGGCTGATAGGTCCGTTTGACGGCCCGCAGTGTCGCCATGAGGTCGCTGAGTCCCTCCAGGGCGTAGTATTCGCACTGCACCGGGATCAGCACCTGATCCGCCGCGCACAGGGCATTCAGCGTCAGCAGCTCCAGGGACGGGGGACAGTCAATGAGGATATAATCGTAATCCTCC
>CACYXZ010000224.1 GCA_902778525.1 Oscillospiraceae bacterium
CTGCCGCCCAGGATCGCCGGCAGGAACAGCGTCCTTTCCGGGATCCGCCAGGCGCCCCGTTTTGCCCTGCGCTTGTCGACGCCCATCAGGGCAAAGGCAGCGAGATTGACGACTGCCAGATAGATCAAAAACAGTTTCATTCCCTTTCACGCTTTCTTCCGTTTCGCGGCAGGGATCAGCACCCCTCCCGACTGATGATGCTTTAACAGGGAGGGATGCCAAACTGCAGGCTTCATCGGGAAACCTTAATAGTAATAGACCTCCACTTTTCGTCCGCGGGCCTCCATCAGCCGGCAGATCCGCTCCATGGATTTGAGCTTCAGGTTCAGATCCAGCGGCACCTCCTTGCCCTCATAGGCCGGGTTTTCCGCCCGTCCGATGAAGACCCGGAGCTCCGTGCAGGACTCCGCCAGCTGCCTGGCCAGGAACCCGGCGCCGTTGGCGGCGTCCATCTCCGTGAAGTCCGGCCTGCCCTCTGCGGAATAGTACCGCTCCAGGATATCCGCCGCCCTGGTGACCGTCAGGACCCCCTCCGTCACCAGATCCACGTCCGCCATAAAGGAGATGGGCGGGACTCCGTCTCCGGCTGTCTCCGGCATGGTCTCCAGCGGACTGTCCAGGATCCGGGACACCACGCTGGAGGTAGTGCCGCCGCAGACGATCTTGTAGCCCGGCTCCGCCATGAATTCCCGGACCATGTATTCGTCGTCCTCCGGGTAGGCCGGCGGGCCGTACATGATATCCACCACCTGCCTCGGCGGCACCCGGAGCACCATGGCCGTCACGTCGTCCGTGGGCTTCCGTCCGTACACGTCGTTCACCGTCTCCACCAGATCGTAGGCCAGCCGCTCCGCGTTGGAATAGGTGTGCGCCCGCTCGCAGAGCCACCGGGCCACACTGTACCAGGTCCAGCTGTAGGAGAACTGGTTGTTCGTTCCGGCATTCACCGCCCCGTCGGAGGTGATGACGATCACGTCCCCCTCGATCAGCGGCAGCTCGCTCTCCCAGATCTCCTTCCCCGCCACCGTGCGGCGGGTACGCTCCGGGTGGACGACCTGCCGGTTCCGGATGATCCACGCCTGGGGGTTGTCAAATTCCGTGAATACGGCAACGCCGTCCCGGTCGATGGTCACCACGGAGAAGGTGCAGTAGTTCATGCCCCGTTCGGAGCAGACCGGCAGGGTGCGGACCACCGTATCCACGGCGCTTTCCACGCTCTCCCCGCCCATGAGCATGGTGGAGAGGATGGTGGATCCCATGGAGGAGAGGATATTGGCCTTGACGCCGCTGCCCATACCGTCGGCCAGAACGCCCAGAAACTGCTTTTTGTCCCGTTTGACCACGACCCGGTCTCCGCAGACCTCTTCTCCGTCGTGGTTGACGCTGTACCAGCCGTAGTCGATGAACAGGCTCATACCTCGTCCTCCTCCATGATCCGCTGCTTGAGCTGATTCAGCGTGACCTTGGTCTCCGCTGTGGTCTCGCCCAGCAGGAACGCGATCTCCTGGGCCACGGTCATCTGCTTCTCAATGAGCTTCTGGGCGATATCCACGGACTCCAGCCGGGCGCTGAGCCGTTCGGCCTCCCGGTTTTCCTGATCGGTGATGTCCCGGAAGATCCCCGCCACCAGGCCCAGGGACTTCAGCGGCACCAGCTGCACCTCCGCCTTCATAAAGAACTCCGGCAGATCGATCTGGCGGCTGCGGATCGGCAGGCCGGTATTCATCACATACTGGAAGTCGCCGGGATCCATCAGTTCAAAGATGTACTTCTCCTCGTTCTCCCGAAGCAGGAAGATCCCTGCTGCCTCCCGGTTGAAGCCAACCACCTTCTGGGTGTCGTCCACCAGAAGAACAGCCAGCGGAAGCTGATCGTAAAGCTGACGATAGACGCCCCGCATGGCCTCCTCCACGGCGTTGATGCACAGATTCACGTTGTCCCGGCCCCAGAGGATCGCCTTGGCCCGCTCCCTGCAGGTGGGGAAACCGCAGCGGCCGCAGTCTGCCTGCTTCTGGGGATTGCCCACGCCGATGTGGTTGAGCATGGCCTGGATCTGCACCTCGTCCGGGTCAAAGGGGATACCGAACCGGGAAATGGCCGGCGTGGCCATGGCGATTCCGCGGAAATCCGGCTCCGGCATCTTCGCGGCGGAGGCCTCCATGCCCAGAGGCAGCCCCTTGGTATAGCAGTCCACCAGGTCCAATCCCCCGGCAGCGCCGCCCATGCAGCCGCCCTCACAGGCGGAAAGGTCCAGGATGCAGCGGTGCAGCTGCCCGCTCCGCATGGCCTTCAGCGCGGATTTGCAGGCGTTCATCCCCTGTGCGGCCAGACAGCGGTACGCCCCGGTGTCCGCGTAATCCCGGAGCAGCTCCAGCATTCCGCCGGGAAGCGCGCGGCGGGAGCGATCCCCTCGGCCCGGAGCCAGGCCTGCAGCTGCGGCCAGGTCAGCACCGCGTTGATCTCCGTGGAGTGCCGCACATCCCGCATCTCCAGTGTGCAGGCGGCGCAGACGGTCACATAGACCACCGCGGCGTTGGGGACGTCCCGCTTGAGCATCCGTCCGTGGGCGATCATCGGCGAAGTCACCGGAATCAGATCCTCCAGAAGCTCCGGCCAGTGCTGCTCCACCAGGTTCCGCACCACCGGACAGTGGGTCAGAATGAAGTTTTCCGAATGGCGCTCCCGGATCAGCCGTCCGTATTCCGAGGCCACCGCCGCGGCGGCTTCCGAGGCGTCCGCGGCGCCGCAGGCTCCCAGCTTTTTGACGGCAGCGGCCATCTGCTCCATTAAGACGCCCTCCGGCAGAAGCCCGTATATGGCGGGATCGAAGGAGAAGATCACCTTCCGCCCTGCCCGGATGAATTCCCGGACCATACCGGTCTGATCCTCCCAGTCGATGGCCCCATGGGGACAGTGCTGATAGCAAAGCCCGCAGTTCACGCAGCGGCTGTCCTCCACCCGGACGGCGCCGTCCTGGAGCTCCACCGCGTGGATCGGACACACCTGCATACATTTCAGACACACCCGGCACCGGTCCTGTTTCACTTCAAAGGCACGCATAAGCTGTCGCCTCCATGTTGCGATAGGATGGTATCATTATAGTCCAAATCTCATCGGGGTACAAGCGGGAAATTCGCGCAGGGATCCGATTCCGCTTCCTGCATATTCCAGAAAAAACACGAAAAACCAACTTGTACGGACGTTCGAAATGATATATAATAACCTCAGTAAGAAACGGAGGGAGAGATCATGAGCATGCGAGGCATCTACACCTCGGTCAACGACATCCGAAAGCGGGTGTTCGCGGAGGTGGCCAGGCTCAGTTATAACTATCAGGACGGGGATCTGAGCGAAATGGAGCTGATCCCCTATCGGATCATCCCGGGAGAGGTGTCCACCTATCGGGAGAGCGTCTTTCTGGAACGTGCCATCGTAAAGGAGCGGATGCGGCTGGCCATGGGCCTGAACCTGCGGACCGCGGCGGAGCACGCTCCGGTCTCCACCGGCGCGGAGGAATGCGTCAAGCCGGAGAAATACTATCAGCCGCCCCTGATCAATATCATCAAATTCGCCTGCCACGCCTGTCCGGACAATCAGATCGTGGTCACGGACCAGTGCCAGGGCTGTCTGGCCCATCCCTGCAGGGAGGTCTGCCCCAGAGGGGCCGTGTCGATCCGTCACTTCAAATCCCACATCGACCAGGAGAAATGCATCCAGTGCGGACGCTGTGTGGACGCCTGCCAGTACGGCGCCATCCTCCGGATGGAACGCCCCTGCGCCAAAGCCTGCGGCATGCACGCCATCCATTCGGACGAGTTCGGCCGGGCGGACATCGATCAGGAAAAATGCGTCTCCTGCGGCATGTGCCTGGCCAACTGCCCCTTCGGCGCCATCGCCGACAAGGCCCAGATCTTCCAGACCATTCAGGCTCTGCGGAGCGGCGTGCCGGTCTATGCCGCCATCGCCCCTGCCATTGTGGGACAGCTGGGACCCAACGCCACCCTCGGCAAGCTCCGCGCCGCACTGAAGCTGCTGGGCTTTCACGACAGTGTGGAGGTTGCCATCGGCGCTGACCTGTGCACGCTGCAGGAGGCGGAGGACTTCGTCCGGGAGGTGCCGGACAAGCTCCCCTTTATGGGCACCTCCTGCTGCCCCGCATGGTCGGTCATGGCAAAGCGGGAATTCCCCCAGTACGCGGACTGCATCTCCATGGCCCTGACGCCCATGGTGCTGACCGGACGGCTGATCAAGAAAGAGCATCCCGGCTGCAAGGTGGCCTTCATCGGCCCCTGCGCCGCGAAAAAGCTGGAGGCCAGCCGCCGGAGCATCCGCAGCGACATCGACTTCGTGCTGACCTTTGAGGAGCTTCTGGGCATGCTGGAGGCAAAGGAGATCGACATCTCCGCGCTGGAGGATCTGCACAATGACAACGGCTCCAGCGCAGACGGCCGGGGCTTTGCGGTGGGCGGCGGCGTGGCAAACGCTGTGGCGAACTGCATCCGGCACCTGCACCCGGATCAGGAAACGAAGATCGAACGGGCGGAGGGACTGGACAACTGCAGAAAGATGATGCTCAAGGCCAAGGCCGGAAAGCTCAACGGCTATCTGCTGGAGGGGATGGCTTGTCCCGGCGGATGCGTCGGCGGCGCGGGAACCATCCAGCCAATCTCCAAGGCGGCCGCCGCGGTGGGAAAAAGCGTCCGGGAGGGCGGTAAGGCCCACGCCTACGACAGCGACTACCGCTCGGTGCTCCCGTCTCTGGAGGAGCGGTAGGAAACCCGACGGCTGAGGAAGTCAGATCCGGCCTGTGCCGGCACGTACTCCTTGACTTGAGACCAATAAAAAACTATAATCTATCCACAACGAAAAATTAGGAGGAGCACAAAATGACGCTTCGTGCGAGAAACCAATTCGCCGGCATCGTCACCAAGGTCAGCGAAAGTGCATTCAAGGCCGCCTCCGGGACGGAGGGAATCGATGGCTGAGGAAAAGAAGATCCGGCAGAATAAAGCCGTTTGGGCCGTTGTCGGCCTGATTGTCGTCGCCGCCCTGATGGTCGGCATCTGGATGCTGGCCCAGCCTGCGGCCGCCGCCGGCGCGAAGAAGCTGGACATCACCGTGGTACACGGAGACGGCA
>CACYXZ010000225.1 GCA_902778525.1 Oscillospiraceae bacterium
GAGAGTTGGAGTTCGGCGCTATGTTCCCGCCGGGCTGGCAGCCCCCGGGCCCCGGCGGCGGCCCACCTCCCGGAGATGACATCCGGGCCAGACAGTGGATCGACCGGGATCTTGCGGCGCCGGAGGGCGAGTCACTGAACCAATGCTGCCGGAGAATGACCGAGGCGATTTCAGAATTCGTCCGCGAAAATCCCGGGAAAAAGATCCTGGTGGCCAGTCACGGCGCTGCCATCGGCTCATACCTTTCAAGTATCATTGAAGGGATTGATGACGACTACACGCGCCATCTTCCGCAGCCCGCTGTATTCCGGATGATATTCCGGGACGAACAGGCAGTTTCTGTAGAACGGATACTCTGAATGAAACACCTCCGCCCGACACAGACAGCTTCAGGTCTGATCGGGCGGGGGTGTATCCTGTTTTTTCGACTATCGACCAAATCCGCTCCGTATAGCGTGATGCCCGCGAGATGAAGCTGACAAAGATTATTTCCTCGGCAGTTCATTATCTTGCGATACATGATCGTGGTTCTTCTCGCTCCGAGTCGCTCATATCCGTCTGCCCCTCGTCCAGCAGCACATCATCCTTCTGATCCATGTTCAGTAGGGCATTGAGCGCCTGCAGCCGGGCGGACTTTTCGTTCAGCTCCACCTCCTGCGGGAACGGTTTTTTCACCTCCTCCTTTGCGGTCACCAACTGTACATGCAGAGATTCCAGTGTGGTCTTCCGGTCGGCAATCAGCCGCTCTATGGACTGGAGCGCATTGTCAATCCGCTGGAGGTTTCCGTGAATGTCGTGGCCGAGAGCAACGGTATAGGTGCGGGTGTGTTTCAGGGACAGGACGAACTGCTTCTGAAAGGCGTCAAACTCCAGAGACATAGAAAATCCCCGGTAGCTGCCCAAATCGGTGGCTTCCGGGGTTGCTTTTGCCTTGCAGATCTCCAGCAGTGCGGAGCCCGCATCTTTCCGGTCCGTGTAGGTCCTGCCCTCCAGCACCATGGGAGACATTTGGCTGCTGTCCTCCAGCCGGGTTTCCTGCACCAGTTTCAGATCTACCTCAAATTCTGTAATGTCTTGTTCGTTCCTGGCAATCTGACCGGGAATGTACTGCCGGATCTGGTCCTCCAGATCATACTTCTGGCTTAAAAAGCTGTTCTTCAGCAGAGTAAGCCGGGACACCGCCACATCCAGGTCCATCTTCTCTTTTATGAGCGGATTGCCGGTGGCCAGCGCCTTGATCTCCGCATAGGAAAGGGCCGTTTCATCCGTATCCTCCAGACTTCTGGCGGGAGACTTGCTGGTCATGACCTGAGCGATGAACTTCTGCTTGGCCTCAATGATCTGCCAGCTGTACGCGTCGAAGGTATTCTTCGTCACATAACGGTAGATGTCCACAGTTGGATACATATTGCCCTGCCGGACGATACGCCCCATGCGCTGCTCCAGGTCGGAGGGCCGCCAGGGCACATCCAGATCATGGAGCGCTGCCAGCCGGGTCTGGACATTGGTTCCGGTGCCCATTTTAGCCGTGCTGCCGATCAGGACCCGGACGGAACCGGCCCGGACCTTGGAGAACAGTTCCTTCTTCTTGACGTCGGTCGGCGCTTCATGGATAAACTTGATCTCCTCCTCCGGAATGCCCATCTGCACCAGCTTGTTCCGGAGATCATCGTAGACATTGAAGGACCCGTCAAAGTGAGGGGTGGACAGGTCACAGAAGCAGAGCTGAGCCCCCTTGTTATCCATGGTCCGCTGCCAGATTTCAAAGATGTTCCGGGCACAGACGGCAGTTTTGCTCTCCGGGCTATCTGGCAGCATGTCATTCATCAGCCGCTGGTCCAGGGCCAGCTTTCTGCCGTCGCTGGTGATGCGGAGCATATTGTCGTCCTTGGGGTCCACTTTCTTGTCCCGCACAGCATCCGCCCGTTCGGACAGCTGCTGCACCATCTCAGTTTGCAGCTCGGACGGCTCCATCTGCTCCACATGATAGTTGGCCTCAGGAACCGGCAGTTTCAGCATATCGGCGGTCTGGATATCCGCCACTTGGCGGAACATATAGATCAGCTCCGGGAGGTTGTAGAACCGCGCAAACCGGGTCTTGGTCCGGTAACTGGTGCCCTCCGGGGCCAGCTCGATGGCCGTGACGGTCTCTCCGAAGTTGGCGGCCCAGGCGTCAAACTGGCTGAGCCCATACCACTCCAGCGTCCTGTACTGGAGATACCGCTGCATGGTGAACATCTCCACCATGGTGTTGCTGACAGGAGTGCCCGTGGCGAACACCACACCATGGCTGTCGGTGATCTCGTCCAGATACCGGCATTTCATGAACATAATATCGGACCGTGGTCCTTGTCCCGCTGCGTCCGAACACGCCGATCCCGTTGGAGCCCCGCCGGATGCGCCGCCCGAACTGGTTTGTCCACTGGTCAAAGGTCAGGACAGCGGTGGCCTCGGGCCGCTGGTAGTTGATGAGCAGCTGGTCCTGGAACGGATAGCCGAAGTTCCGGCCGGCGCTCTCCAGAAAACCCATCCAGTTCCCAGGAGAGGACGTGACGAACTCCAGGGCTTCGTTGTACAGCTGTGTAACCTTGTAAATGCTTTGTGCCATTGGCATTCTCCTTTCCGCGATTTTTTGCAAAGAAAAACCCTTTGCCTTACAATGAGGGCAAAGGAGGGATTGACTATGTTGCGTTATCCGAAGAAACTGATCGTATTGGCAGTCCGCTGCCTGCTGTTCGGGCTGAT
>CACYXZ010000226.1 GCA_902778525.1 Oscillospiraceae bacterium
GTGTACAGCCCCAATCTCTCCGGCATCGGACACAACGAGCGGATCGTGGGCAAGGCACTGAAGGGCATCCGGGAAGATGTGGTCATCGCCACAAAGCTGTTTCTCCGGGTGGGCCCCCTCGGAAACGTCTACAAGTCTGTCCGGGAGCATCTGGAGGGCTCCATGGAGCGGCTGCAGACGGACCATGTGGACCTGTACTATCTTCACCGGATGGGTGCAATTCCGGTGGAGAATGTGGCGGAGGCCATGGGGCGGCTCATAGACGAGGGCCTGATCCGGGGCTGGGGTCTTTCTCAGGTGGATGTAGATGTCATCGACCGGGCCCAGCAGGTGACGCCTCTGAGCGCAATTCAGAACATCTATTCCATGGTGGAACGAGACTCGGAGCGGCAGGTGATTCCTTATTGCCAGGCGCACAATATCGGGTTTGTACCCTTTTCCCCTGTGGCCAGCGGACTGCTCTCCGGAAAGATTACCACAGAGACCAAATTCGAGAAGAACGATGATGTGCGGAACTGGGTGCCCCAGCTCTCCAGGGCAAATATTGCGGGGAACCAGCCCATCATCGACCTGTTGGCGGACTTTGCGGCAAGGAAGCGTGCCACCAGTGCCCAGATCTCCCTGGCCTGGATGCTCCATAAGTATCCAAACGTCGTTCCGATCCCCGGTTCCAAGAACAAGGAACGGATCATTGAGAATCTGGACTCGTCCGGGGTGGAGTTGACAGAAGCGGAGTTCACGGAGCTGGACACGGCGCTGAGCCGCTGTAAGGTCTACGGGCACAGAGGCTTTTCCAGATAAAGCGGAACGGATGTCGCGGGAGTCAGGGCATCGGACAGCCGCTTGAAGTACACCAGCTCCATGAGGCCCTCAGCGGATATGGGCACGTCCGCCGCCTCCCGGGCGATGGCAGCTCCGGAGCCGACAACGACACCCGCATCCGCAAAGCTCAGAGCCGGGGCATGGCCAGCTTCAGCGCACAGGAGAAATTCACCATCAGCAAAGAGACCGCCCGGGTCAGGTTCCGGGGCAGCAGATAGGTAAGGGAGGAACCGCCCGGACACCAGGGTACCAGCCGGTCTGCCAGGTTTTCAGCCCTCGTCTCGGTCTGGGAACTTGGCTTCTGGCTGTCCTCAATCATCCGGACGATCTGATCGTACTTGTTCCCGCCGGCGGCCTGCTTGACGCGAATCACCCAGCGGCCCTCTTCGAGTACGGTTCCGGCAAAACCCGACGCATCCGGATGCCGCTCCACCGGCACGGATTCTCCGGTCAGGGATGCCCGATTCACCGTCACGTCTCCCTCGAGGATCTCCCCATCCAGAGGGATCAGGCTCCCGGAGCGGTTTTACCGGGAAGTCACCGGATTCCTGAGATCCGGCAATACATAATAAGCAGCGAAGTGAAACAACAATGAAATATCACATTGAAAAAACGCTGTTCAGGTGGCCCTGATCATTCCGCTGTTCAGCAGGATGATTCTCCCGCCCCTGGAGCAGGAGGCGTCTCTGGGGCGGTGGGCGGTTGAGATGATGGCGCTGGATGTGGATCTGGGCTGAGGCATCTGCGTTCCCTATCGGCAAAAAACAGGATAACAGCTCCCGGCGGAGCTGTTATCCTGTTTTGTTGTCACTCAGATAAATATTGACTCATCATTCCGAAAAGCCTGTCCAGAAAAATCGGTTTCTCCGTGAAGTCGTTCATGCCTGCCATAAAAGCCGCGTTCCTGTCTCTCTCACAAGTGTTCGCGGAAACGGCAATGATCGGTATCGACGCTTTCTCCGGATCCGTCATCCGGCGAATCTGCCGGGTGGCCTCCAGGCCGTCCATATTCGGCATCAAAATATCCATCAGAATCAGGTCAAAATAGCCGGCAGGATGGGTCTCCACTTTTTCCACACAGCGCTGGCCGTCTTCGGCAAATTCCACCTCCGCGCCCGTCCGATTCAGGAGTTCCCCGATGATCTCACGGTTGATCGCGATGTCCTCCGCCACAAGGATCCTCCGGCCGGAGAAATCACAGTCCAACCCATCTTTGCGCGCCTGATCAAGACTGTTCAGATCGTCATCTAATCCCATGCCGCTGGCAGCTCCGGTTTCGGTTCCTTCATTCCGGGGCTGATTTGCGACCTGCAGGATACGGTCAAACGATTTGAGCAGATACTCACCGGAGATCCGCATGCACTTGAGATAATAAAAAAGTCGTTCCGGGTCCGCATGATAGTGCTCCGCCATATCTGCGCATCCGAGGATGATGTGCAGCGGCGTTCTGATGTCGTGGGACATCTCAAAGATCTGCACCAGTCTCGACGGCTGATCCGCGTCAATGCATTCATTGAGCAGATCGCCCACGTTGACGCCGAGGGTGTCGGCCAGCTTCGGGAACAGGGCAATATCCGGGTAGGACAGGTCCCGCTCCCATTTTGAAACGGCCTTGTCTGTGACGTTCAGTTTTTCAGCCAGCTGAGATTGCGTCATACGATTCTGAATTCGCAGGGATCGGATATAGGGTCCCAACGTAGCGTGTTTCATTCGTATGCACCTCCCACCAACAGGATACCATTTGGATCCGTGAAACACAATCCACCGTTGGTTTACCAGCCAATCAGGCCTCGCGTCCGGGGCGGCTTCGTCCGGTCTGCGGGGTTCAGGTGCTTTCCCGGATCATCATCGCGGCAACTGCCGCCAAAAGCAGGGAGGACACCCAGATCGTTCTGATCCCCATGATCCCCGACAGCATGCCGCCGGCGCCGGCGCCGACCGCAAAAAACAGGATGATGCCGAAGAAATGAAGCGCTTTATTCAGGGACGCCTGATCTTTAGTCCTCAGGTAGTGCGACAGGCTCTCCGTGCCGCTCCGCAGGTTCCCGATGCACATCGTGCTTGCATATCCGTATCCGTGCACCTTTCGGAAGGTCTGAACCTGCATGGCGCAGGTAAAGGAAACCAGCATATTTGCGATCATGCCGCAGGCCGGATCGTCCGGCAGAAACCCAACCAGTCCAAGCAGCAGGATCTCAATGGCAAGGACAATCTGTCTCCAGTGGACCCTGCAGTTTTTACATCTGTTTTCGATCCGCTCCGTGATAAAGATACCCGCGGCAAAGGAAATCAGAGGGAGCATATAGTGAAGGCCGCTGCGCCAGTTTCCCATCATAAAATTCTGGCTCATCAGGACCACGTTGCCGGTTTGCGCATTGGCAAACACATGGCCCCTGACGTTGTATGTGTACGCATCCTGCAGTCCCCCTGAAAGGGACAGCATGGCGCTCAGTCTGAAACTCTCCGATGTCTGCATCTGGACGATTCTCCCTGTAAGATTCCGATTTTACAGGGATATTATACCATTCTGCCCCGAAGGTTTCAATCTTCCGGGAAGATTCCGCGTCCCTTACTGAACGGCAAAGGAGGTGGTAATCACATTCACAGCGACCCCGTTGCAGTCCGTTACGGTAACCCGGTAGATATACCGGCCGCTGTCCAGAAGCCGGAAGGTCATCTG
>CACYXZ010000227.1 GCA_902778525.1 Oscillospiraceae bacterium
AAGGTGCTTGTCATGTTTCTCGTTGTTTAATTTACAAGGTACACTCCGCTTCGCGGTTCTTCACGCCGCCGTCGCCGACAGCCTGATTAATATAGCACATCGTCAGTTCCCTGTCAAGAATAATTTTAAATATTTTTAAAATTATTTGCCGGGCAGAAGAGGATGTAAGCGTATTTTATCAAAACGGTCTATCCTTGTCAACATCAATTTGAACTTTTTATTGAGATTTTTGCGTCATTGTGATAAGATGAAAATCAGTCAATTAAGGGGGAATTTCAATGCCCATCAAGATATCTGATTCGCTTCCGGCCAGAGCCGTTCTTGAGAGCGAGAACATCTTTGTCATGACGGAATTCCGGGCGCTCCATCAGGACATCCGTCCGCTTCGCGTTCTGATTCTGAATCTGATGCCCACCAAGATCGTTACCGAGATCCAGCTGATGCGGAAGCTGTCCAACTCCCCGATCCAGGTGGACGTGGATCTGATGTACACCAGCTCCTATAGCAGCCGCCATACCAGTATGGAATATCTCTCCTCTTTTTATACCACGTTTGACGAGATCCGGGATCAGAAGTACGACGGCATGATCATCACCGGCGCGCCGGTGGAGAACTACGATTTTGAAGACGTCAACTACTGGCCGGAGCTGGTGGAGATCATGGAGTGGACCAAGACCCATGTGTACTCCACATTCCACCTCTGCTGGGGTGCTTTTGCCGGCCTCTATTATCACTACGGAATCCAGAAGCACAATTTTGAAAAAAAGGTGTTTGGCGTGTTCCCCCATTACGTGCTGGATAACACGGTTCCGCTGTTCCGGGGATTTGACGACGTGTTCATGGCGCCTCACTCCCGGAACACCGAGGTGTTTGAGGCGGACATCCGCGCCTGCGATTCTCTGGAGCTGCTGGCTGTTTCGCCCGAGGTGGGCGTCTTTGCGGCCGCTACGCCGGACCGGCGTCAGGTGTTTGTGATCGGGCATCTGGAATACGACGCGGATACGCTGGCCAATGAGTATTTCCGGGATGTGAACAAGGGTCTTGACATCGCAGTCCCCAAGAACTATTTCCCCAATGACGACCCCACGAAGCCGCCTGTGGTCACCTGGCGGGCCGCCGGGCAGCTGCTCTACACCAACTGGCTCAATTACTACGTATATCAGGCCACGCCCTACGATCTCCGGGATCTGTGAAAGCACAGGCAGGAACCGTTCCGGTCCCTGCCTGTTTCTTTACAGGAGCACCGGCTGGATCTGACGCCCGTCCAGCGCCAGGAGCGCCGCCGCCGGGATCTGATGCAGATCTGCCTTGAGGGATGTGGGTTTTCCCTCCGGGTCATCCTGTCCAAAGGGGACCATGAAGATGTGCTTGCGCTGCATCAGCTCCATGATATTCGGCCCGCTGGCCCCGAGTCCGTCGTTGGTGGACACCGCCAGCAGCACCGGCCGCTGGTTTCTTAGATGCGCCTTCACCGCCATGGTTACGGTGGAATCCGTGATCCCGGCGGCCAGTTTGCCCAGGGTATTCCCCGTGCAGGGCGCCACGATCAGCAGGTCCAGGAGCTTTTTCGGTCCGAAGGGCTCCACCTCCCGGATGGTCGTCAGGGGACGTCTTCCGCAGATCTCCGTGATGCGCCGGATATGATCCTCCGCCATGCCGAATCTGGTGTCCGCGCCTGCGCTGATCTCCGACAGGATCGGGATCACAGTGGAAAACTGCGCCGCCGTCTCCTCCAGCGCCTCCAGTGCCGGAGCGAAGGTGCAGAAGGAGCCGCACAGGGCAAAGCCTACCGTCTGATCGATCATTCCAGCGTCCTCCCCTCTCCGGTCAGGCAGTCCCAGACCGCCTCTGCCAGATGTTCTCCCGCGGTCACCGGCACGCAGGTCCCGGGCAGGCCCCTGCCCATCAGTACCGGCAGCTGCGCCGCGAATCCGCCGGGCTCGGAGGCCAGCTCCATCATCACGCAGTCCGCGCCGAGCCGTTTCCCCTGTTCCGCGCTGATCACCGGGGCAGGAACGGTGTTGACGACCGCGTCGTAAGAAAGTCCGTTTTCATATCTGCCGGTGACCTCCGACCGCATCCCCATGGTTTCGATCTCCGCCCGGTGGGATTCCTTCCGGGCAGCCACCGTGACCTCCGCGCCAAGACTGTGGAGCCTGCCGGCAAGCTGCTTGCCGATGCGTCCCCAGCCGATCACCAGGATCCTTGCCCCGAGCACGGTCCGGTCCATGGCCTCCATCAGCAGGCCGGTTGCCGCCTCGGCCGTGGCGGCGGCATTGCGGATCTGGTAGCGCTCCACCTCCAGCACGCTCCTGCATCGGATCCGGTTGGCCCGGAGCCAGTCCTCCACCGGTTCCGGAAACCAGCCGCCCACCAGGATCGCCTCTGGCGCAAGAAGCTCCGGAAGCCTTGCGGCCTCCACTGCCTCAGTCCCAATGCACAGCCGTTCCGCAAAAAAGGCCCGCATGGGCAGGATCAGCAGTTCTGCGCCCTTCAGCGCCTTCTCCAGATCCTCCGCTTCATCCCCCATCCCCGGAACCCGGTACGTCCGTACCGGCAGACCGCTCCGGCGCAGGCATTCCGCCGCAGCAGCATATCTTCGATCGCCCCCGAGCACCCAGGCCCGCAGGGCGTTGCATGCATCCATTCGACACACCTCCCGAAAGCATCTTATGCCTCCGGCGAGATCCTTGCCATCAAGAAACAGGAGGTC
>CACYXZ010000228.1 GCA_902778525.1 Oscillospiraceae bacterium
GAAGCGTGAAGATCCCCGAAGCGCTGCAGCCCTACATGGGCGGACAGACGCTCATCGAGGTAAAATAATAAGATTGCGTCACCGTGCACGGAAATGGAGGCGCGCGCGCACCGCGTTCGCAAGCTCATCGCGCACCGCGCACGGAAATGGAGGTGAGGGCTATCAACCAGTTTTTAAGAGCGATCGGCTTTGCCGGCACACCAACGCTTGAGAGTGAGATGGAAGTGCTGCTCGATAATATCACCCATGCATGCGATCAGCGCAAGGCTGTACGCAATGATGAGAAAAATACGGTCTTTCTGGAGATATCCAAATCCTTCGGGCCCAACATCGGCATCCGTGTGGTAGGAGAGATGGACGGACGCGGGTTCCACCGTCAGGGATATTTTCCCTATCTGGAGAGCCAGGTCGAGTCCTCAGCCGCGCCGGTCAATATGGACTGCCGCTGGGACGGCTGCTCCTTTGTGGGAATGGCGGACGACGGGAGAGTAGGAGTATCGCTGATCTTCTATCTCCAGAACCCGGCGGATTTCTGCCGCGAGACCAATTTCTGGTCAGTGGCGGACAAACCGGTGACCACAACGCTTACCGGCCTGGCCACGAGCGGAATGATCCTGCTTCCCATGAAGGGAAACCATCCCGAGTCAGGTGACGACCGGGCTGCATTCTATACCCGCCATGACAAACTGGTCACGGCTGCCAGGAACGGAAGTCAGGAAGCGATCGAGAGCCTGACGATGGAGGATATGGATACTTACGCCATGATCTCCAGGCGGATCCAGAATGAGGATATCCTCAGCATTGTGGATTCCTACCTGATGCCCTACAGCATGGAGTGCGACCAGTACCAGGTGCTCGGAACCATCCTTTTCTACACGAAAGTACAGAACTCGGTGACCGGGCAGGATCTGTGGCAGCTGACACTTTCCGTGAATGACATCACCATGGATGTGTGCATCAACAGCCAGGACCTGATCGGAGAGCCTATGGAAGGGCGCCGGTTTAAGGGAAATATCTGGATGCAGGGTAAACTGAACTTCTAATCAAAGAAAAAAACGGGAGCGCGCCGCGCCTCCGTTTTTTAATTGGATTTATCTGCTGATGAGTTTGCAATGAGCCTGCTGGGCCTTTTCGGCTGTGGCGGGCTCGTCGATTCCAAGCAGGATCCCGTCACGAACGACCTCCCGTCCGGCGACAACAACGCTTTTTGCCGGCTTGGAATAACCGACAGTCCCCAAAAAGCTTCCCGGATCCAGACGCGTACCGACGGTCTCCAGGCCTGAAGCATCGATCAGGAAAAGATCTCCGGCCTTTCCGGGACAGAGCCGGCCGATATCATCCCGGCCAAGAAGGGAAGCACTGCCGCAGGTCGCCATTTTGAGGAGTTCATAACCCGTCGGGGCCTGTGCCCCGTAGACAAGGCGATGAAGCAGATAAGCGCTGCGTATCTCGGCCATCAAATTCTGGCAGTCATTGGAAGCGGCGCCGTCCACCGCAAGGCCGACGTTGACGCCTAGTTTTATCATATCCGGGACACGGCAGACACCGGAAGAAAGCTTCATATTGGAGACAGGGCAGTGGGCGACGCCCGTTCCTGTATCCGCCAGGAGCTGAAGCTCTTCGTCATTGAAATGGATGCCGTGAGCATACCACACATCGGAACCGATCCAGCCGCATTTCTCCATATAGGCCAGCGGCCTCAGTCCGGTTTTTTCCAGTGTAAATCGCTCTTCGTCTTTTGTCTCGCAAAGATGTGTGTGAAGCCGGACGTCCAGAGTGCGTGCCAGCACGGCGGTCTCCTTGAGCAGGTCTTCACTGACGCTGAACGGAGAACATGGAGCCAGGGCGACCCGGTGCATGGCAAAAGGCTTCGGGTCGTGATATTTTTCAACCAGCCGCTGACTGTCCTTTAAGATAGTATCCACATCCTGTACAAGATCATCGGGCGGAAGACCTCCATCCTTTTTACCAAGGGACATGCTTCCGCGGGTCGCATGGAAGCGGATGCCCAGCAGGTCCGCCGCCTCAAACTGACGGTCTATAAAAAACTCCGAACCGGACTGCGGAAATACATAATGATGATCCGCACAGGTCGTGCACCCGTACCGGAGCAGTTCCCCCATACCGGTAAGGGAACTGTAGAAGATGCTCTCTTCATCGAGGCCGCGCCAGATTTCATAGAGCGTGACGAGCCACGGGAACAGTTCCATCTTCTGAACCTGGGGGAGATTCCGTGTAAACGTCTGGTAGAGATGATTGTGCGTATTCACAAGACCGGGGTAAACAAAGCATCCTGTGGCATCGATCTCCTCATCGGCCGTGCACTTTTCCGTTCCGACGTAATTAATGACGCCGTCCTTTATGAGTATGTTTCCGTGCTCTATGACCCGGTCGTCATCGTCGACCGTAACGATCGCAAGCGCATCCCTGATCAGCAGTGAACTCATATTAACTCCCTTCCCAGGCTGACCTGCAGACACATTTTACAAAAGGTACTACGGATATACTAAAACAAAGGTACTACGGATATACTAAAACAGCCGCTTCCATTTTTCAATAAACTCTGTTATAATGGGTAACGCGCCGGAGAAAGGCGTCAATGTCTACGTAGCTCAGCAGGATAGAGCACTCGCCTCCTAAGACTGGCACTACGGCTATCCGGCGAAAAATCAGAGAAA
>CACYXZ010000229.1 GCA_902778525.1 Oscillospiraceae bacterium
TCCATGCACAGGCCCACCACCGCCGCGCCGTACTTTTTGCAGAGGGGCAGGACGGCCTCCAGGGTCTCCCGGTTTCCGTTGACGGAATTGACGATGGCCTTTCCGTTGACGGCCCGGAGTCCCGCCTCAATGGCCGCAGGATCCGAGGAATCGATCTGCAGGGGCAGATCCACCACCGCCTGCAGGGCCTTCACTACCTTCACCATCATGTCTTTTTCGTCAATGCCCGGCAGGCCCACGTTCACATCCAGGATCTCCGCGCCCGCGTCCTGCTGTTCCATGCCCCGCTCCAGAATATACCCGATGTCCCCCTCCCGGAGGGCCTGCTGAAACCGTTTCTTTCCGGTGGGATTGATCCGCTCGCCGATGACCCGGACGCCGCTGAGTTCCGCGGCCGCCGTGGCCGAGCAGACCCCGTGCCGGTCCGGCGCCGGGCGCTCCGAGGGCGCTTTGCCGGCCATATGGTCTCTTAACGCTGCAATGAAATCCGGCCGGGTGCCGCAGCAGCCGCCGAACACGCAGACGCCCAGCTCCAGCGCAGGCTCCATCTCCCGGGCAAACTCCTCCGGCGTGATGGTGTAGGCCCCGGTAGCCGGATCCGGCAGGCCCGCGTTGGGCTTGAGGATCAGGGGAAGGCCTGTCCAGCGCCGGAGCTCCGCCGCCATGGGCAGCAGCTCCTTCGGTCCGAGGGAGCAGTTGAAGCCCAGCGCGTCCACACCCAGCCCCGTCAGGGTCAGGGCCATGGCGGGCACCGTCACCCCCACGAAGGTGCGCCCCGTGGCCTCAAAGGTCATGGTGACCCACACGGGGAGACGGGTATTCTCCTTCGCCGCCAGCACCGCGGCCTTCACCTCATAGAGGTCGCTCATGGTCTCGAAGATCACAAGATCCGCCCCGGCAGCCTCGCCGGCCGTGACCATCTCTTTATAAATATCATAGGCCTCGTCAAAGGACATGGTCCCCAGGGGCTCCAGCAGGGCGCCGATGGGCCCGATGTCCAGAGCCACCCGGGTATCGGTACCCGCCGCCGCGGCCCGGGCCGCCCGGATGCCGCCCTCGATGAGCTGGGCCACCGTATACCCGCTGCCCGCGGTTTTGTGCCGGTTGGCGCCGAAGGTGTTGGCATAGAGGATATCGCTCCCCGCCTCCACATACTGCCGCTGGATCTCCGCCACCGTCTCCGGATGGGTGATGTTCCAGACCTCCGGCAGCTCGCCCACCGGAAGCCCCGCGCTTTGAAGCATGGTGCCCATGGCGCCGTCCAGCAGGGTGATCGTCTTATTCCGCCTGTCCACAGGCATCCCCTCTCTTTCTCAGTTCGCAGGTCTCAAACCGGCTGCAAACGGCGCAGCCCCGGAACCGCATCGTCTGGGGCAGGTCTGACCGGCCCATCAGCGCCGTTACGGATTTCTGCGGGATCATCAGGCCCCCGGGACTCAGGGAAACCCCGATCCGCCGGTGGAGATCCAGCACCCGGCAGAAGTCCGGCTGCTGGGAAAAAGGCAGGTCCCCGTAGCCGGGACTGAACCGGTCCGTGAGATAGCCCTCCAGCTCCTCCTGGAGGTCGGCGCAGAGATTGTCGCAGACATTCTCGATGGCGGCGCTGGCGCAGCAGTCCAGCATCACCGCGTCCGCCATGTTCTGCACCTGCGCGCGCCGCAGAAGCGTTTCCACCTCCGCGCCCAGGGTGGCTCCGAACAGGATCACATGATGGCACTGCCGGAGCAGCTCCTTCACGTCGTTTCCCTCGGGCCGGAAGGCGGTGCCCGCCAGGCTCCCGTCCGGGTTCAGAGGAAACTCCCGCCAGACCGCTCTGGGCCTGGCCGTTTTCAGGATCGTGTCCCTGCACCGGTCAAGATCCGTCCGGATCCCCGTCGGGAGTTCCCCGCCCCGGTATCCCAGATACAGCAGCGCTTCGCGTTCATTGATCCCGGTGAGCCTCGGCTCCATGGGCGTTTCCTCCCCTCGTTGAGAATAATTCAATTATACTCAGATTCCTACATTTTGCAATGAAAAGAACCGACTCCGTTTTTTTTGAAAATCGTAAACATTTCCTATTGACTTTATAGGAATTATATGCTATCCTCTATTCATATTATTTTAATATGAAATAAGGCAATGCCCCATGAAGGGAATCTACCTGACGCAGAACATACGATGTTGCCGCTGAAAGACTTCCGGCCCATTCCAATCTTAATCTATAAAAAAGGAGTTTTTCAAAATGGCAATTTATCAATCTGTAACCGAACTGATCGGCCGCACCCCCCTGGTGGAGCTGACCGGATATGAGAAAAAGCACAACGTCCCCGCTCAGATCGTGGCAAAAGTGGAATACTTTAATCCTGCCGGCTCCGTCAAGGACCGGATCGCAGCCGCCATGCTGGAGGACGCGGAGGAAAAGGGCCTGATCAACAAGGATACCGTCATTATTGAGCCCACCTCCGGCAACACCGGCGTGGCTCTGGCCGCCTTTGCCGCAGCCCGTGGCTACCGGATCATCATCACCATGCCCGAGACCATGAGCGTGGAACGCAGACGCCTCATGGCGGCCTACGGCGCGGAGCTGGTGCTGACTCCGGGTCCCAAGATGGTGGACGCCATTGCCAAGGCCAACGAGCTGGCCAAGGAGATCCCCAACAGCTTCATTCCCGGCCAG
>CACYXZ010000230.1 GCA_902778525.1 Oscillospiraceae bacterium
CTGAGACCGGAGATCTTCCAGGATGATGGGAATTCCTGTCTCTGGCTGAAGCTGAAGGACATCAGACTGAGTAAGGAAAAGGCAGAGCACTTCATGATTGCAAGCACAGGCAGAAATCTGAAGTGGATCATTTGCAATTCCAGGTTCTTTTTTGGATACATTATGGAGGAGTGAAGGAATATGAAAGTACTGCTAGTCAATGGAAGCCCGCATCCGCATGGATGCACGGATGTTGCATTGTCAGAAGTTGCAATGCAGTTAGGAAAACATGGCATTGAGACGGAAATGCTGTGGCTTGGCAATGAAGCAATTCATGGCTGCATTGCCTGCGGCAAGTGCAGGAAGGCTGGGAAGTGCATCTTTGATGACAAGGTCAACGAGTTCACCGCCCTCGCGGGGGAGTACGACGGATTCATCTTCGGCTCTCCCGTGTACTACGCCGGAATGAACGGGGCCATGATGGCCTTTATGGACCGGGCGTTCTTCTCTGCCACCATTCGGGAGCCCCATCCCTACCGCTTCAAACCGGCGGCGGCGGTGGTGTCTGCCCGGCGTGCGGGGACCACCTCGGCCCTGGACCAGATAAACAAGTACTTCCTCCACGGCCAGATGCCGGTGATCTCCTCCCGCTACTGGAACATGGTCCACGGCAATACGCCGGAGGAGGTCATGCAGGATGCCGAGGGCCTCCAGATCATGCGTGTCCTGGGCCGGAACATTGCCTGGTTCCTGAAGCTGAAGGAGGCGGGAGAGAAAGCGGGCGTCCCTCTGCCGAAGCAGGAGGAAGTACGGATCGCGACAAACTATATCCGATAGAAGAAAGGACGTCACTGTGAAGGATTTTACACTGGGGAAGGAGGAAGGCTACGCCTACAAGCTCTACGAGGTGGAGTTTTTGCCTGAAGTCCTGTTCGGCGCAGTCTACCGCAAGAGTCTGACCACGGTGTTTCCCTGGTTTTTGAATGCTATGGGGAAGTACCACGGATCAGTCTGAGCTTTTGAAAAATAAAGACACGGCTCTGCGAGAGTGATTTCGCAGAGCCGTGTCTGATTATTCATGGATACAAGGCGGCATTTACCGGATCGCCTTCCCCATCTCAAAGGCCTTTCCCATAGCCTCTGACCCTCTCACGTCGCCGGGTTCGCCGGTGCCGAAGCCAAAGACATAGCCGCCCTCGGTGACAGTCTCGTCGTAGCAGGCCAGGTAATTGCGGAAGCTGTCGATCATCATGGCGCACCAGGACTCGTCCGGGGACATACAGGTGCTGACCATGTAAAAGACCTTGTTGTGCATGGTGGCCAGAAGGGCATAGGTGCGATCAATGACGGCCTTGAGCTGGGCGGTCCAGGTGTAGTAGTAGACCGGGGAGGCCAGCACGATCACGTCTGCCGCCATGATCTTCTCGTAAACCTCCGCCATCTCATCCTTCTGGACGCAAGTGCCGCCGTTCTTCTGGCAGCCGTTGCAGCCCAGACAACCGCCGATCTTCTTCCGGGCCACATAGATGGTCTCCACCCGGTGTCCGGCCTCCTGAGCGCCCCGGGCGAACTCCTCGCAGAGGATGCTGGTGTTGCCCCTCTTTCTTGGACTGCCCATCAGGATCAATACGTTTTTCGACATGACAGATTCCTCCGTTGATTAGTCGCTCACCTTGGAGCCGAGGATGAATTTTACGATGTTGGGATCGTAGTGGTCGATGATCTCACTGTGGCCCAGGTCCAGGGCGTCGATCTGCCTCATCTCCTCATCGGTCATATTGAAATCCCAGATATCAAAGTTCTGGGCTATCTGATCGGCATGGACGGACTTGGGCAGGATGCACACGCCCCGCTGAACGTTCCATTTCAGCGCGATCTGAGCTGCGGTCTTGCCGTATTTCGCCCCGATCTCCGACAGAACGGGATGCGTGAAGATGCCGTGCTTGCCTTCAGCCAGAGGACCCCAGGCCTGAGGCACGCAGCCATAGGTCTTCATGGTCTCGATGGCGCCGTACTGGGTGAAGAAGGGATGCAGCTCCACCTGGTTGACCATGGGCTTCACCTTCACCAGCTCGGCAAACTCGGTGAGCTTCCAGGGGAAGAAGTTGGACACGCCGATAGAACGGATCTTCCCAGCCTCATACAGCTCCTCCATAGCCCGCCAGGCGCCGTAAATGTCGCCATAGGCCTGGTGGAGCAGATAGAGGTCCAGATACTCCAGACCCAGCCGCTCCATGGAGGCGGCGAAGGCCTTCTTCGCGCCCTCATAGCTGAAATCCGCCACCCACAGCTTGGTGGTGATGAACAGGTCCTCCCGCTTCACCAGCCCGGCATCGACGGCTTCCTTCACCGCCTCGCCTACGGCCCGCTCATTGCCGTAAATGGCGGCGGTGTCGATGAGCCGGTAGCCCGCTTTGATGGCGTCCAGCACAGCCTGCTTGCAGGCGGCGGGGTCCGGGACCAGAAAGACGCCGAAGCCCTCCAGGGGCATGTTGATCCCGTTTGCCAGCGTAATGTATTCCATAGTGTACCTCCTGTAGTCGAGTCAGTGGCTCTTGCTGTCTTTTATTATAGGAATGATTTGATGAAAAGTACAATGCTTTTTTTGTAAGCTGCTATACGAAATCTAAATACTGGAGTTGTCCAGAAAAGTAGAGCCTGA
>CACYXZ010000231.1 GCA_902778525.1 Oscillospiraceae bacterium
TTGTCCCCAGGTGTGGAGGAACGTGATTAATATGAAATATTTAATCCCTATCATGCTATCGTTGTTCGTTCTGGCGGCGTGCAGTTCCGGAGGCGGAGAAATGAATGCAGTGACTGGCCAAAACATTGCCGGTGGTAGTTCGACCGGCACATCCGCGACTGACGCATCTACAGCTGACGCGCCAATGGATGGTTCAAGCACCACAGGAGCAAATGCAGTCGAAGAGCCCAGCCTGGAAAAAGCTGTCCTGTCCTTTTCCTCTTTTGACGGAGGAGGACACGAGTACAGCGTAGAGATTGAAGACCCGGAAATCCTGACTTATACAAGCAAGCGGGACTATGGAGCAGAGCGAGATGAACTGGAAACAGGATCTCCGTACTGGATGATCTTCACCTTTGGATGATCTTCACCTTTACGGGGTTGAAGCCCGGGACCACGACAGTGTCGGTATACGGTCGTTCTCCGATCATTGAAAACAATGACTCGATCTACACAGCAGTCGTCGATGAAAATCTGAACGTGACGCTGAAGTCGGTGAGAAAGATTTCAACCTTCTTCATGTACAGGGACGCAGACATTGACTACAATACATATTCTGTCTCTTATGGTCAGGACGGGTATCATGTGTCGGTCAATTACGAGGAAGAGCAGAAGATTGACGAAGAATCAGTTGATGCGCTGATAGCTGTCATTGATGAGTATGGTGTTGAGCGGTGGAATGGTTTCAGCGAGTCTGAGCGCCATGGGCCGGTCGAAGAGAGCTTCTTGCTGGAGGCCAGGCTGACAGATGGCACATATATTTGGGCACGGGGTGATAACGTGTTTCCGGAGAATTATGAGCCGGCTATTAATAAGATGCAGGAAATTCTGGACAATGCGAAGATATGGTAGAGAAGAGGGCAGAGGTCGATTTGTTGTGTTGGAGGAATATCAGAATGAAAGCTCCGGGCTGGATCATTACGATCGCGATCAGCATCCTTATGGCTGCAGTGCTGGAACTGAATAAGAATACTTTATTTGGCTGGCTCTTGCTGGTGATTGCGCTGGCCGGGATGGCTGTGATCAGCAGGAAATATATGGGCACCTGGAGCAGGTGGAAAAAGGCGCTCAGCATCGCGGCGTATATGGCGGTGTGCGTCGGCATCGTTTTCATCACCTGGCCGCCGGTCAAAAGGGTCCCGGCAGCAGACACTGCGAATCCGCCCAGGACAGAGGTATACTCCACAGCTTATGGCGATGTGAGGGGCGTTGTCCTTGGCAGCGGAGTGGAGCTCTTTGCCGGAATTCCTTACGCTGCGCCGCCGGTTGACGAGCTGCGCTGGAAGAAACCGCAGGACCCCGAGCCGTGGGAGAACGTCCTTGAGTGCGATACTTTTGCGCCGATGTCCATGCAGGTGCAGAACCTGCCGATCTACAATTCTTTGGCACAGATCGTTGGGTACCATGACTACCGGATTTCGCTGAATGACAATTACCGCGAGGCCAATTCGGAGGACAGCCTTTATCTCAACATTTGGAAGCCGGCGGGCCGCGTGGAGAAGGCGCCGGTGGCCGTCTACATCCACGGCGGCTCGCTGCAGACTGGGCAGCCCTGGTATCAGGATTACAGCGGCGAGGGCTATGCCCGGGACGGCGTCATCTGCGTCAACATGGGCTACCGCCTCGGCGTTTTCGGCTTCCTGGCGACTGAGGAAATGATGGAAGAAGAGGGTACGGCCGGCAACTTCGGCTTGCTCGACCAGATCAAGGCGCTGGAATGGGTCCGCCAAAACATAGCCAACTTCGGCGGTGATCCCGACACCATAACATTGATCGGCGAGTCGGCCGGCGCCGTATGTGTGGACGCCCTGTGCGTCTCGCCGCTGGCTTCCGGCCTGTTCAGGCGGGCGATCCTGGAGAGTTCCACGATCTCTTCCACAGAACCTCCGCATTCATACCGGCTTTTTGACGAAGCACTGTCCTCGGGTGAGGATCTGATGGAAAGGTATAATTGCGCAACACTGGAAGAACTCAGGAAAATCCCCGCGCAGACGCTGGTAGGAGAGCAGGAGACGCAGCATCATGTGACGATTGACGGATATGTCCTGCCGGATACGCCCTACGCCCTCAGGAAGCAAGGCGTCCACAATGAGGAAGCGGTCATTCACGGCTATAATGCCGAGGAGAGCGGTCCTTTCATCCTCTTCTCCCATGCAAACCTCTCGAACTACGAAGAAAAAGTACGCAGATGGGCGGGAGAGTATGCGGACGATATTTTGGCACTGTATGATCCGTCCACGGATGAAGAGGCGGATCGGTATTGGGCGAAGATTTATGGCGCGATCTTCTTCAATTACTCTCACTATTGCCTGAACCGCCTGGAGCAGGAGAATGGTGTGCCGTCGTGGGAGTACTTGTTCACGAAGGACAACGGGCGGCTTGGCAGCTGGCACAGCGGCGAGATGGTCTACACCTTCGGCGTGATTCCTGCTGATTCGAAGCTCTACACCGAAAAAGACAGGAAACTTTCAGAAATGATGCACGGTTATTTGGTGAACTTTGTTAAGAATGGGGACCCGAATGGTGGTGCGCTTTCCGGCTTCGACCAGTCGCCGGATTCCTCAAAAGTTATGGAGTTCGGTGTTATTACAGGCATGATCGAGGAGCCGGACCTGGCGCTGTATGAGGTGCTAGATAGGATGTATGGGTGGTGAAAGCGGCCACCGACCTCTGGGGTAGTTTGTCCCCAGATGTGGAAAAACTACCCCAGAGGTCATTTGTTCTAGAGGTCATTTGTTCTAATTGGTGCCGCCAGCCAACGGCGGCGAAAGGAGATTAGGATGAGAATTCTTGTAACCGGCCCCCGCGGCTTTGTCGGGGCGCGCGTCATGGACGAACTTGGCCGGGACGCAATCCCTGCGCCGTCTCTTCGAGCAGTTGATGAGGAAAGCATCAGGCGCATGGTGGAT
>CACYXZ010000232.1 GCA_902778525.1 Oscillospiraceae bacterium
CGGTACGCCCGGCTCTATGAGCAGCAGCAGCTGGAGCTTCAGCTCCAGGCGGAAAAGGAGGCCCTCCATGCAGCAGAATAGTAAGGGCGTGTTCCTCCGCCTCATGGGGTATCTGAGGCCCCACTTCTCCACCCTGCTCCTGGCGCTGATTCTGGTGCTGGTGGCCACCGCAGGCAACCTGCTCCGGCCCATCATCATCGGCCGCGCCATCGACACCATCACCTCCGGCGGGCTGTTTTCCACCATCGTACGGTTCTTCCTGCTCTACATCGGACTGCTGATTCTGGCCACCGTCTGCAACATGATCCAGATGCTCATGCTCCAGAAGCTGGGCCAGTCCATCATCTTCCAGCTCCGGCAGGAGATCTTCACCCACATCCACAAGCTGTCCCTGCGGTTCTTTGACATCACCCCCGTCGGGCGGATCGTCACCCGGGTCACCAACGACGTGGAGACCCTCAACGAGCTGTTCTCCACCATCCTTGTGACCATGGTGAAAAACGTGGTGCTGATCCTGGGCTACGCGGGTGTCATGCTGTTCCTGCAGTGGAAGCTGGCGCTTTTGAGCTTTGTCCTGCTGCCCGTGGTTTTCCTTCTGACCCGGCTGTTCACCCGGGTCTACCGCACCACCCACCGGATCACCCGCACCAAGGTCTCCGCCCTGAACACCTACCTGTCGGAGAACCTTTCGGCCATGAAGCTGATCCAGATCTTCCACCGGGAGCCGGAAAAGCGTCACGAATTCTCCCAGCGCTCCGAGGATCTGTTCCGGTCCAACTTCCGGGAGATCGTGGTGTACGGCACGTTCCAGCCCCTGATCTACTTCATCAGCATCGTCTCGCTGGCGGTAGTGCTGGGATTCGGCGGCCGTCTGGTGCTGGGCGGCACCATCTCCATCGGCACGCTCTACATCTTTACCAGCTACGTCCGATCCTTCTTCGAGCCGATCCAGTCCCTGTCGGACCAGTTCGGTACGCTCCAGGCCGCCATGGCCGCGGGAGAAAAGATCTTCACTCTTTTGGACGAGGAGCCGGCCATCCGGAACCCCGAGCATCCCAAGCCCATGCCGAAGCCCACCCTGGGCCGCATCGAGTTCGACCATGTGTGGTTCTCCTATGACGGGGAGGAATGGGTCCTCCGGGACGTGAGTTTTGTCATCGAGCCGGGTCAGACCGCCGCCTTTGTCGGCCCCACCGGCGCGGGCAAGAGCTCCATTCTGAACCTGATCGGCAGATACTATGACATTCAGAAGGGCCGCATCACCATCGACGGGGTGGACATCCGGGAGCTCGACAAGGACGAGATCCGCCGTGCCGTGGGGCAGGTCCAGCAGGATGTGTTCCTGTTCACCGGCGACATCCGCAGCAACATCCGTCTGGGAAACCAGGACATCTCCGACCAGGAGATCGAAGCGGCGGCGAAGTTCGTCAACGCCGACGGATTCATCCGGAAGCTGGAGCAGGGCTACGAGACCGCAGTCATGGAGCGCGGCTCCACTCTCTCGGCCGGTCAGCGGCAGCTTTTGTCCTTTGCCCGGACGCTGGCCTTCGATCCCTCCATACTGGTGATGGACGAGGCCACCGCCAACATCGACACCGAGACCGAGGCGCTGATCCAGGACGCCATGGAGCGGCTCATGCGGGACCGCACCACCATCGTGGTGGCCCACCGGCTCTCCACCATCCAGCATGCGGACCGGATCATGGTCATCCACAAGGGGAAGCTCCGGGAACAGGGCACCCACCAGGAGCTGCTGGCCCAGAACGGCATCTACAAAAAGCTCTACGACCTGCAGCTCCGGGAACACTGATACAACACTTCAGGGGACCGTCTCCATCCGGGACGGCCCCCTGCTGTTATCCCTGTTCCGAAAAGCGGCTGCCGCCCCACCAGCGGGGCATCAGCTCCCGAAGCCGGACCGTCTCCCTGCGGTCCAGGTCCAGAAGGATCTCGATCTCCCCGCTGTCCCGATCCAGCTGCATCATGAACTCCCGGCAGGCCCCGCAGGGCGGCCCCACCTTTCCGTCAGACATCACCGCCACCACCTTGTCGATCCGGCTCTCCCCGTAGGTGATCATGCTGGCCATGGCGCTGCGCTCGGCACACATCCCAAGAGAGGACGCCGTGTAGATGCACACCCCCACATAGGTGTTCCCGGATTTGGTGCGGATCGCCGCCGCCACGCCGCCGGCCTCTATGAATGGAGAGATTTCCCGTCCCCGCTGGACTGTTCTGGCCGCCTCATAGAGTTCCTCCCAGATATCCATTGCGCATTTCTCCTTTCCTTTGACTGTTTCAGCATATCATGTTCCCTTTTTCTTTGCAACAGGCCGGCTGCAGCCGGGATTCTTTTTGTTTTTTTGCATAAGATTCTTTTTGTTTTTTTGCATAAACCACTTTCTTTTCCTGCAAAACTGTGCTATGATTCCTATCAAATCCCCTGTTTTCTGCAAGGAGTGAGTTTCATGTCCAAATTCAAAGAGTTCTTAAAGCGGAAGGATATTGAGATATCCCTGAAGCGATACGGCATCGACGCGCTGGGCGCCATGGCCCAGGGTCTGTTCTGTTCCCTGCTGATCGGAACCATCAT
>CACYXZ010000233.1 GCA_902778525.1 Oscillospiraceae bacterium
CAGGAGAGCTGCGGGATCGTTGTCAATGATGATGGTGTATTCGCTTCATACAAGGATTTAGGCCTTGTTGGCGAGGTTTTTTCGCCTGACGTATTGTCCCGTTTTCCAGCCGGAACTATGGCGGTTGGGCACACCCGGTACGGTACAACTGGCGCAACCAACAGGAATAACTGTCAGCCGATTGAAGTCAATCATCAAAAGGGAAAAATGGCCCTGGCCCATAACGGCAACCTCTCCAACGCCTCTGAGCTTCGATCCGAATTGGAACTATCTGGCGCGATCTTTCACACAACCAGCGACACAGAAACCATTGCCTATATCATAACGCGGGAGCGACTCAGAACCACATCCATAGAAAATGCTCTGAGTCGCGCCATGGATACTCTGGATGGCGCTTATTCCCTTGTGCTGATGTCGCCACAGAAGCTGATGTGTGCCAGAGATCCCCACGGATTTCGGCCGCTGTGCTTCGGCAGGACGAGGGACGGCGTCATCGTGATCGCGTCTGAGAGCTGTGCGCTTCGTGCGGTTGGCGCGGAGTTCATCCGGGATGTGGAGCCCGGTGAGATCCTGGTCTTCAGTAAAGACGGGATGGAGTCAAGAAGAGAGCATTGCGGGAAACAGCCGAAGCGCCTCTGCGTTTTTGAATACATCTATTTTGCGAGGCCCGACTCGACCATCGATGGCATCGGGGTTCATGAGGCGCGCGTAAGGGCGGGAGAAACCCTTGCCGCCGTTCATCCCGCGTCTGCCGACATCGTCATCGGCGTGCCGGACTCCGGGCTGGACGCGGCGCTCGGTTTCAGCAAGGCGTCCAATATTCCGTATGGGATCGGACTCATCAAAAATAAGTATATCGGCAGGACCTTCATCGCGCCGGACCATCGGATGGATCAGGTCAAGCTGAAGCTGTCAGTCATCGAAGAAGTCATTCATGATAAAAGAGTGGTTTTGATTGACGATTCCATTGTTCGTGGAACGACCATCCGCAGGATCGTCGATCTGTTGCGGGACGCGGGCGCCAAGGAGGTGCATATCCGGATCTCTGCTCCACCCTTCATGTTTCCATGCTACTATGGGACAGATATCAATTCTCAGGATAATTTGGTCGCCTGTCACAACACTATAAAGGAAATCGCTTCTATGATCGGCGCTGATTCTCTTGGATACCTGCCGGTTGAACAGCTTTGCAGCATTGCTCCTGATCATGGGTATTGCAGTGCATGTTTTGATGGGAAGTATCCGACAAGAATTCCATCTGACACCAGAAAGGATCGGTTTGAACGCAGATTATCTGAGATTAAGAGACGCTGAGACGGAGCAAAAACATATTATTACATGATATTGCAATGGGGCCCCATTGAGTATTTGACTCTGAGGCCCCTGAATACTGTCCATTACATTTCTTTACTGTTCTGTCCAATGATACCACATAGTGCATGATTCTTAACTGAATCCAACCAGAAATGGAGATTACATGCTTCCCTTACGACAATCAGTCCTTGCAGTTCCGCCAGATCAGGGCAGATTTCAGGGAACAGGTCCGGCTCATTCACCAGTAGTTCCGGCGTATACTTCAATGTCCGAGGATCATTCCAGATCGCGCTATATGTCATCTCCGCTTCGACCATATCCTGGAACATGTGACTTCCGTAGCTGAGTTCAGGCATAAAACCGGTTCGACTGTCCGATACTTCACATATTTCAGAAAAGCAGGAGATATCCGCAAAGCGCGTGGGTACGCCAAGCTCAGGCGAGGAGGTCCCCACCCGCCCCGGCGCCATCAGCAGCAGGTTCTTGCCGGTATTCGCGTAATGACGGTTGATCCTGCCCACCGCATTCGCCACCTCGGCCTTTCGGGCATAGGGGAAGGCGTTGTACCTGGCCGGATCGATCTGTACCACCACATCCACCGCCCTGTGCCTCGACGGCCCCATGGACGCGCCTTTCACCTCGAACAGGACCCGGGAAACGCGCGATCGGGCGCGGTCCATATCCACAGCTTCATTCTCGCCGCCCAGATACAGCGGCCGGCACTGCAGCAGGTTGACGACGAACTCCCCGTCCCTGTCCAGGTTGATGGCGTATTCGATGTCCACCGGCGTCTCGTAGACGCGCGCCAAGGTTTTCAGGATATTCTGCATGAGACCCGTAAACGCCGCGTTCTCCAGCAGGCGCTGACAGCTGATGAACCACACGTCCCTGACGATCCCCATCTCCCGCAGGCGGCTCTCCGCCTCGTAGTCGTGCTCCATCACCGCCTGCTTGTACCACAGCGGCAGGTCGTCCAGCAGGCGCTCCATGGGCACTTCACAGTACCGGTTCTCCCGGCAGTCCAGCACGTCAATATGCCGTTGGGAGAATCGGTGCTTCTGCGCCACCGTGGTATAGACCGTGATGGCGGGTCGATCCAGATTGGCCAGCCGGGGATAGTCCTCTTGGGTGCGGTCCACGGCCTTTGTGCCCAGCCCCATCACCAGCCGCAGCATGCCCGCCCTGGGGTCCATGTTCGGGTACCACTGGTAGGCGCTGTGGCTGTAGCCCACGCCCGCGGCGCAGGGCATGAAGTAGCGACCATAGTAG
>CACYXZ010000234.1 GCA_902778525.1 Oscillospiraceae bacterium
CTTTGTGATCACGATGGAGACATACGCCACCAGCGTGCCCTCCACAAAGCTGTTTTTCCGCATTTTTCTGCTCAAGACCGAGTAACTCCTTTTTCAAAATAGATCCGATGAGAAAAGTGTTATAGCATACTATATCATAAAAATAGTTCTTCCGCAAGGTACTTCCTGGCGAAAAAGCCTGTCCGCAGACGTGACAGCAGGGCGCATGCAATGCATACGCCCTGCTGTCAGTTATGGTTATGGAGAGGTAGCAGATTCATTTAGCCGTTTTCGGCTGAGGCGGACCTCATGCTCCAGGATCCGAATGGTCTCCTCGGGAGAAAACACATCGCCCAGCTGGAGCGCGTTTTCCGAGTAGTCCTTCAGGACCCGGGCCAGGGTGGCCTCGGTAATATCGTTGAAGACCAGACTCCGGGACGGGATGTCGCAGCACACGAACAGCACCGTTCCGTAGAGTCCCAGACTGATCCGGGTAAAACCCCGGAACACCTCCTCCCGGAACATATAGGGAACGATCGATCCGGTCTTTGCCCGGCGGATCAGCTCCTCCAGCGCGTCGAGAATATCCTCCCGGTCAAAAACCGGAATATCCGGTCCGATCATTTCCATGATCTTTCCCTGGAAAATCAGGTGACGAAGTCCGTCCATGGTGAAGAACGTCACGTATCCGTCCCGGGCCGACCCCTGGAAGAATTCCGCGATGCCCGCGGCCATCTCATCGTCCTGCAGGAGTTCCGGCGGCACATATTTCGCCACAGCCTCCTGCCGCAGACAGGGCAGAATGCTGGGCTGCGCAGCCACGCTGACAGGAACCGGCCGCTTTTTTGCCCGGGCAATAATCTTCGCATGGGCGGTGATATAATTCCGGATCGTCCCTTTTCCGGTCCGCATCACAGGCGTAAACCGGTGGGTCATCTGTTCAACGTTTCTGCGGAACAAAGTCATGATTTCCGGCTCGTCCAGAAACACCGCGCTATGCAGGATCGAATCCAGCAGAAGGACGCCTTCCGAAGTCAGAATAAAAAACGGAAACGGCACAGTGCGGTCGTCCGGATTGGGCAGATAGCTGTACCAGGGATCATACCGTTCCAGATTCAGCATTCTCGGCAGCAGCGCCCGGATGGCCGTCATATTATAGAGCAGCGCTTCGTCCGTCCCGGAGGATTTGAGGCAGAACAGATGCCGGATGCATCGGAAGCCGGGGGCACGGTTGGCCAGAACTTTGGACACACATTCCAGACCGTAATGATACCGGACCGGAGTCGTCATGTCAATTTGACCGCCGTCTCTTCTGACCTCCCGCTCCAGCAGGGTCAGAACGGCGGCGTTGACGTTTCTGGGACCGTTGATGATTCTCGGGAGCTTCGTCCCGGCGTCCGTCATGGGTTCCCGAATGGTCGGAGAAAGCTCCACGATGTCGGCGAGCAGTCCCTTGAGCTCCTGAAAGGATTCGTACCGGCGGATGCCGATCCGCTCGATCTTATAGGCCTGTGTCAGCTCCGTACGTTCCTCAATGGAACAGGCCATCGCTTCGATCAGCCGGTTCAGCGTGTCAAGGCTGTCCGGAAGACGCGCGCCGCTTTGGATCTTATAGAGCAGGGACGCAGACATCCCGCTGCGCTCGGCAAGGAAGCCCACCGGCACTCCGCACTGTTCAATGGCGGCTTTCATTTTTTCAGAAAAAGCAGTCATATCTTTCTCCTGTCATAATTATAATTCGATGTTTTTTTGATATCAAGGGTCTGAGTCCACAGTTTTTTCATGTTTTCTGTCCAAAAACTTGTCCAATCTTATTGTACCATCTGTTTCCGCTCTTTGCAAGCGGAACGCGGCCCGCTCCCCTCCGGGAGCGAGCCGCGCGCTATTTCAGTCGATTTTCCTGCCGTAGACAAAGTTGGGGAATCCCTTGTTTCCGCCCACGGAGATCATGCCCTCGATATATCCGTCCTGATCCACCCGGGCCCAGACCTCCCAGCGGCCGGGACCGGCGGGGAAATCCACCTTAAAGAACTCATCGCCGGTGTAGAAGCCGAAGTTGATGGGGCTGCCGTCGGCGTCGCCGGACAGAGTGCCGTCAGGGTTGGGGGTGAAATGGAACGTCATTTCGCCTTCAAAGGCTCCATGGCCCGGCTGGCCGTAGTCGCGGAGCTCCACCTGCGGCTTGTCCGCCTGGGGCGGAGGACCGCCGGGACCGCCTTCCGGCATCCCTTCCGGGGGAGGACCGCCGGCGGGAGGCCCGCCCTGAAAATCAGGTCCGTGGACCAGCTTGGGGTCCGGGAGCCACATCTTGATGAAATATGTTCCTGAAATCGCCATAGTGATCCTCCTTATCCTCTGCTGGGCAGCTTGATGGTGGCGCCGCCCTCCTCGTAGATCTCGTCGTCATTGATGGTGGTGATCCAGAAGCCAAGCTCCACAAAGTGCTCGCCATCCTTTTCATACTTGTCGTAGACCTGAGAGTGGATCTTCATCACGTCGTACTGCAGGCCGTGGGTGTTGCACTTCTTGCCGGCGCAGGCGGGGATCTTCTCGATCATCTCGCAGACGGAGGTGTTCTTCGGGAAGTCAAAGCCCTGCTCCAC
>CACYXZ010000235.1 GCA_902778525.1 Oscillospiraceae bacterium
ACCCGGTGGAACTCCCGGAGGATGTTTCTGGGCTCGTTGCCGTAGAAACCATGATATACCGTATCCCCGTCATGGATCATGTTCAGTGCGTCGTCAACGGTAATGAATTTCGAACGATAGAGGGCCTCTTGTTTCTCTGTCATTGTTCAACTCTCCTATGGTTTTTTCGCATTACGGATTATTATAATGCATCTGATCCCGGGACGCAAGCACTTTTCTGCAATTCCGCACAAATCGGCGCCTAATCCCCCAGGATCTTCTGCCGCAGCTTGTAATAGCTCCATTTTTTCCATTTTTCCAGCTGCTGTCCCAGCTCCGTCCCCTCCAGATCGGAAGCCGGCTCGATGGTCCCGTCCGCCAGAAGCACGGTCTCCCGCTGCACCACCGGACAGCTCCGGCGGAGGGAATTGAGGAACCCGAACCAGGCCGTCTCCCCGCCCCGTCCCGTCAGCTCCAGCACCGCCGCCCCCAGGAACGCGGCGGACAGGCTCTCCCCGTCTCCGATGTCCAGCTTCTTCGCAGCCTCCGTCCAGTTCAGGCGGTCCGCCGCCGGGTCGTTGGCCCAGATCACATAGGGAGTCTCATAGGCAAAATAGGAGTCCTTGACTGCGCCGTCCACCTGGGAAACATCCAGCCCCAGCGCCTGATAGCCCATGCCGCCGTCCCCCAGATAGGGGAGATGATCGCCAAAGAACACCAGCACCACCGGCTCCGGCCGGGCGGCAAAATAGTCCCGAAGCCGGCCCAGCATGGCGTCCGCGTCCCGGACTCCCTCTGTATACACGTCCACCATCATCTGCACTTCCTCCGGAACCGGGACCGCCGTCTCCAACGGATCGTAATCGGCGTCCTCCCCGTATTTTGCGTAGGTATAGGACATATGATTCTGGATCGATGTGGTGAAGCTGCACAGAAGGGATCCCTCGGCCACCGCGGTTTCAAATTCCCGCTCCACCAGGGAGGCTGTATAGTCGTCGCTGATCCACGAGCCCTTGTACACGGGGGATTCCATCTGTTCGACGAATTCGGTCTGCTCCGCACCCAGCCAACGGTAGACGTTCTGGCGGTTGTAGAACCAGGAATACCCCGGATGGATGAATGAGGTCCGGTATCCCTCCGCCCGGAACACCCGGAACAGGCTGTCGAGATTCCGATCCACCACCCGCATGGCGGAGGTGGCCGTCTGGGAAAGGGATCTGGTCTGCATCCCGGTGATCACGTCAAATTCCGTGTTTGCCGTTCCTCCGCCGAACCCCGGAACCACCAGACGGCCGGAGATGCAGTGCTCCTCCTGCTCGATGGCGTGCAGATGCTTCAGCGGGTCTTCCTCCGCCGTAAACACCGGCTGATCGGTCAGATCCGAGAACGCCTCGTTCATCACAAAGACCACATGGACGTCCGCCGGCGCGCCCGGTTCCCCGGGGGCGCTGTCCCAGGCCTCCGCCTCTGCCCGGCTGTAACCCCGGGGACGCTCCACGGAGTAAGTCCGGAGCATCCGGCAGAACTCATAGGGGAACCCGGTCTCGTTGAAAATGACGGACATCCGGGATGCGTTGGAGATCTTCAGCTTCTGATACACCGTTTTGGAGCCGAGCAGCGTCACGCAGAGGACCGCCAGCACCGCGGCGCTGATCCCTGCTCCGGCCAGAGCGGTCTTCCACCCCCGGAGGAACGTGTGCTTCGCGGGACGGAACTTCACCGCTGCCGCCGCTCCGACCAGGCACAGGAACAGGACTGCCACCAGAGAGATCACCGCCGCCGGATACCGGATCTCGTAGTTCCGCATGGCGCTTCCCACTTCCCGCAGCAGCGCCAGATCCCGGGGAAATACCGGCTCCTCCCGGATCTCGATCTTGATCCGGTTGGCCACGGACAGCACTCCGGTGATCAGCTCCGTCAGAGCGGCGCCCGCAAACAGATTTCTGGTCAGAAAGCCGAGAAACGCCAGTACCAGCGCCACCGGCAGCACGTTGAGCAGGATCAGCACCGGCTGCTCCAGAAAAATACGCAGCACATCCCGCAGGGGGTTCGGCTGACACCACAGGGCCAGGACCGTGATCCCCCCGGACAGCAGGAGCCAAGCCGGCACCGCCGTCCATGTCGGCAGCTCCAGCGGTTTCCATTTGCGCGTTGTCTCCATTCTGGCTCCCTCCTTTTGCCGGGTTTACGCCTGTATTATACCATCAGGGTCAAGGGACCGCACCCCGCGGCGGTCTGTCCGGCTGACCGTTCCGGCGATCCGCCGGGCTGTTTCCGGCTTTTTCAGCACCTGCCACACCGCGAACAGCGCCGCAATCGCCAAAAAACACACATGACGCTTCCGACATCGCCGCAGGGTTTCATCTCTCTGAAAAAAGAACGTACCTTGATAATTTGTCGCGTCCGGCGCAAAATATCGAGGCGTCAAGCTGTTTTTCGATCCTCCATTGCCAATCATTACATATCATAGATTCTGTCCTCCGGGCAACAATATGGATGGTCATTCGACCAGACAAAAGGAAGGAGCAAGCAATCATGAAGTCTAACAACAACGCAGTTGTGCCTGAGGCTCGCGAGGCCCTGGACAAGTTCAAGATG
>CACYXZ010000236.1 GCA_902778525.1 Oscillospiraceae bacterium
AAATACCGGCCCAGGGTGCAGGACGCACTGATGGCAGACCTCAAGAAATGCGCCCAGGAGGGCTTTATGTGCGAGACCGGCCTGGCTCTCAGCGAACTGAGCTATGTGGAGAAGCACCTCAAAAAGTGGGCAAAAGACAAGCGGGTGCCCACGCCCCTGACCAACTTCGCCGCCCGCAGCTTTATCCGGCCCATGCCCTACGGCGTCACGCTGATCATGAGTCCCTGGAACTACCCCTACCTGCTGTCCATCGAGCCTGCCATTGACGCCATCGCCGCGGGAAACACGGTGATCCTCAAGCCCTCGGCCTACTCTCCTGAGACCTCCAAAGTCATCGCGGAGATGCTGGCGGAGGCTCTGCCGGAGGAGCTGTGCGCCGTGGTCACCGGCGGCAGGCAGGAAAACCAGAGTCTGCTGTCGGAAAAGTTCGACTATATCTTCTTCACCGGCTCCCAGGCCGTAGGCCGGGAGGTGCTGCGCCGGGCAGCGGAGCACCTGACGCCCGTGACCCTGGAGCTGGGCGGCAAGAGTCCGGTGGTGGTGGACGCCACCGCCAACCTGCCCCTGACGGCCCGGCGGCTGGTCTTCGGAAAGTATCTCAACTCCGGCCAGACCTGCGTGGCGCCGGATTACGTCCTCTGCGAAAAGGCCGTCAAGGACGAGCTGATCCGGTGCATCGCGGCGGAGATCAAAAAGCAGATCGGCGACAGCCCCTTTGAGAACCCCGAATACAGCCGGATGGTCAACCGCAAGCACTACGACCGGGTCATGGGCCTCATCGATCCGGAAAAGACCGTCTGCGGCGGCGAAGGGAACCCCGACACCCTCCAGATCTCGCCCACGGTCCTCGACAACGTGACCTTTGACGACGCGGTGATGCAGGAGGAGATCTTCGGACCTGTCCTGCCTGTGATCGCCATTGACCGGGCGGAAGAGGCCATCGAGATCATCAACAGCCGCCAGCGGCCTCTGGCGCTCTACGTCTTTACCGGGGACCGCAGGACCGCGAAAAAGATCACCACCGAGTGCGCCTTCGGCGGCGGCTGCATCAACGACACCATCATCCACCTCGCCACCTCCTCCATGGGCTTCGGCGGCATGGGCGAGAGCGGCATGGGCCAGTACCACGGCAAGACCGGGTTCGACGCCTTCTCCCACTACAAGTCCATCGTGGACAAAAAGACCTGGATCGACGTGGGGATGCGCTACCGGCCTTACACGGCCTTCGGCGGTAAGCTCGTGGAGTTTTTCCTGAAATAGACACTGCAAAAAAACGGCTTCCGGAGTTCCCATTGGGGAACTTCGAAAGCCGTTTCGTTCACTTGAGTCATGCGCCGGACGCTCTTTTCCACCGGCCGGAGAGGAAGAAGACATAGCCCACGACGACCTGGACCAGCGAGGCCAGAGGCAGCGCGTATCCGATCCCAAATAGTCCCGCGTGCAGGACGCTTCCTGCGATCAGGCAGGCCGGGATCCGTACCGCGTAGGTGGAGATCACGTTGTTGATGAGGGTCAGTCTGGTGTGCCCGGTGCCGTTGATAAAGCCGTTGACGCAGAAGGCCAGCGAACACAGTAGGTACTCATATTTGTATCCGGCATAGTAGGCGACCCCCTGGGCAATCACGTTCCCGTCCGTTGTGAAGATCCCCACCAGCTTCCCCGGGATCAGGAAACCCAGCAGGAAAAACACGACGGCAAACAGTTCGCTGAGAAGAGATCCATACCAAAGGCACCGGATTGCCCGCTTCTGCTCTTTGGCGCCGATATTCTGGGCCACCATGGCGGAGATGGCGGCGTTGAAGGCGTTGGTCGGGATCGTGGCGAACAGGAAGATCTTGTCCAGGATCCCCGCTGCGGCGGAGGCGCTCAGGCCGAAGCTGTTGATGATCCCCTCGAGGATAATAAAGGAGAACATGACCAGCACTTCCTGCAGCGCAACGGGAATGCCCACCCGTAGGAGCTGTCCGGCGTCATCCCGGTCAAGCCGGCAGCTTTTGAGTCTGAAATCAAAGGGAAAGCCCCGTCTTTTCACGTGCACGATCCCGTAGATCATGCACAGCAGCTGCGCCAAAACCGTGGCGATGGCCGCCCCGGCGGCGCCCATGCCGAACACACCGATCAGGATCACGTCGCCGATGATATTGGCGACGGTGGAAACGCCCACAAAGAGCATCGGCGATCTGGAGTCTCCCACCCCCCGGAGGATCCCGGAGAGCATATTGTAGACGGCCTGGAACACATATCCCACGCTGCAGATCACCATATAGGCGATCGCGCCGCCCATGGCCTCCGCCGGCGTATGGATCCACCGGAGGACCGGCACCGCCAGCGCCCCCACGATCACCATCAGGCCCGCACCGGCGATCAGCGACAGCGTAAAGGCGGACGCGGCGACAGAGGAAAGGGAGCTCCGGTCCCCTGCCCCGAACTTCTGACCCACCACTACAGTGGCGCCCACAGACAGGCCGATCAGCAGCATCAGGAAGGTGGCGATCACCGTTCCGGACACCGACACCGCCGACACGTCCGCCGTAGTGGCAAACCGTCCGACGATATACAGATCCACCAT
>CACYXZ010000237.1 GCA_902778525.1 Oscillospiraceae bacterium
GGTAGTTGAGCGGGGTCCGGGTCATGTGCAGTGCATCGGCGATATCCTGCATCGTGGTGGCCTTATAGCCCTTCTGCGAGAACACCTCGACCGCTTTGTCGAGGATCACGTTTTTCAACATCTGCATTTTATCCGCTCTTGTTTGCATCATTCATCCCTCCCAGTGTTTCAAGTGCCGTCAATGTGCGCTCAAGCGTCCTTCTTTCCCATATATGCGCTACTGCCGCACATTAACTTTGTTATTATTTTAACATACAAATCAGAATAAAAACAACCGTGTTTTTCACAGAATTTGGACGGTCAAGACAGTCATAATTCTGTCACGATGCTCAAGAAAAAAGGAATGTGACTGTTTTACAAAAGTGCCTCCCAAAATAGGGAGGAAAGTGGCCGGAACAGGAGGATGTTCCGGCCAGGGGTCAGTGGGCATTGGAAGGAGGTACACTCAGTCCGATTGGACTTTCGCAAGGACTATATCTGACGTCATATAAAGTAAAGTTATTCAGGAGGTTTAGATGACGTGTGGCGTAAGAGACTCAGCTGTGTTGTAAGAGAAATGGCTCGTATCGTAAATCGTGTTTATTCAGGAGGGGGAACCAGGTTCCGCTGTGATTATGATGATGAGCACACAGCTTTTGAGTTCGGATATAGTCCTTGGGAAAGCGCAATCGGGGCCGGGGAAGGAGACGGGAGGCGGGGACGCCCCGCTCCCGTAAACAGAGTATCCCGTTATTTCCCCTGAAATTCAGGCTTCCGCTTCTCCAGGCAGGCGTTGACCGCCTCGTTGAAGTCATGGGAGAGAGAGGAGTCCCACATGCACTTGGCCTCGCTCTGGGTCCAGGCGTCCTGATCCTTGTAGAAGAAGCTGTTGATCTGCTCCTTCTGTCTGGCGTAGGCTGCCAGAGGACCGTGGGCCAGCCGCTCGGCGAATTTCACGCTGGCCGCTTCCAGCTCTGCGTCCGAGACCACCTTGGTGGCCAGACCCAGCTTGTCCGCCTCCGGTGCGGAGAGGATGGAGCCCAGCATCATCAGCTCCTGGGCCTTGGCGGTGCCGACCATGCGAGAGAGGTAGTACATGGTGCTGGTGTCGCCGGTCAGGGCCAGATTGATGAAGGCGAAGATCAGCTTGGAGCTCTCGCCGAAGATCCGGAAGTCGCAGGCCAGCGCCACGCCCGCGCCTGCGCCTGCCGCCGCGCCGTTGATCATGGCGATGGTGGGCTTGGGGCATCTGCGGATGGCAGAACTCATCTGTCCGATCAGAGTCAGAAGGGAGTTGGGGAAATAGACCTCGTTGTCAATGCGCACGCGGAAGTCCGCGATGTTGCCGCCGGCGGAAAAGTTCTTGCCGGTGCCGGAGATCAGAACTGCGCCCACCTCCGGGTCCTGACCGGCCCGCTCAAAGGCGTCCTTCACGTCCTCATAGACGGGGTCGTCAAAGGCGTTGCTGGTCTTGGGCTGGTTGATGACAATCTTGGCTACTTTGTTTTCAATGGAAAACAGGATGGTTTCATAATCCGGGTACATGCAAAGGTTCCTCCTTGTCCATAGGTACGGCGCACAAACAGGCCGATACAAGGGCAGCCGGGCAGCAAGTGCCCGGCTGCTTTTCTCTCAGGTGAGAACGGGATTACGGATTCTGATACGTCTCGTACTCAGTTGGGAGTATAAATGGTGAGTGACGCAATTACTTGGTCATCACGCAGATATCATAGTCGTCCCAATCCTTCTCGAAGTCCAGCTCATGCTGTGCGGGCACCAGGGTGGTGACGCGGGTGGTGTTCATGAACTGATACCAGGACAGGTTCTCGTTGGTGGAGTTGCCGCTCCAGAAGCCGCAGCCCAGGGTGCAGGTCGGGGTCAGGCCGTTCATCTGAGGCATGATGTGCAGGTTGCCCTGGGGGCTCTGGTTGACATGCAGTCTGGAGACGGGCAGCTTGTTGGCGGCCACGTCGATGTTCTCCTGGATGTTGGTCCAGATGGAGGAGGAGTGGCCCTTGCCCTCGAACATGTAGTTCTTGTAGGACACGTCAACAGCTTCCTCGAAGCTCTTGTACAGTCTGTAGCGGATGAAGGGGAACAGAACCTCCTTGCAGAGCACGTCCTCTTCGGCGACTGCGTCGATCTTGCACAGCAGCACTCTGGAATCCTCGGGGATCTCCACGCCGACCATGCCCATGACGGTAGCGGGGGAGCGGCCGACGACCTGACGGTTGATGTTCTTGCCGTCGGGGAAGATGACCTCGCGCAGCTTCTGGATGACAGCGGGATCCTCGACCAGGAAGGCCTTCTCCTTCTTCATGCACTCGATATACAGAGCTTCCTTGTCGGCGGGGATGTGCATTACCTGCTCACCGGTGCAGGGCACGCCGTTGTCCCACTCACGGTTGGAGACAGCAGCGTTAGCCAGCCAGGTGTAGTCCTCCCAGTCGGGGCAGACGATTTCCTGGTCGTTGCCCTGGCCCACGCCGAAGCCGGGCTTGCCGCAGGAATAGACGGATCTGACCATGCCGGGGCCGCCGGTAGCAACGTTCACGTCGCAGGCTGCCAGCAGGGCGGAGGTG
>CACYXZ010000238.1 GCA_902778525.1 Oscillospiraceae bacterium
TTTTTATTCTGCTTCCATAAAATACAGTCTGGAACCAAAGTCCTGGAAATACCGGGTCTGGTCATTAAATCCGGTCCCGCCGTAGGCCGGAGCAAGCTTGACGCCGGAGCGCATGAGTACCGCGCCGGAGACTGTGATATCCTCCACCTCGGCAGGCAGCGTCACAAATCGGGCCAGCACATTGTGCACCAGCGAATTCTGACGAATGTGGATCGGCGCCACAGTGTTGACAAGATCCCCAAATTCCCGAATATCGAATTGATACGGAAGGCTGTAAAAATGATACCGGAGGTTTTCATCCAACCCAACGGCTTTGAAGTTTTCATATTGGGTATTCGGCCAGACCATCTGCTGGAACATCATTCCGACTGCACGGCGCTGATCGGCGGAAACACAGATCCACTTGTGGACATTTCCGTGCTGGATCCGATAGAAGCTGCCCTCCTGCAGAACGTCACGCCACTGTTTATAAAGCGCAATCTGATTTCGGATCTCATCCAATTCTCCCCTGCTCAGGTCGGAAAGATTCAACTCGTATCCCAGCACCCCGAACACAGCGATATTGAACCGGGTCATCAGCGGCGTCTCCCGCAGGGTCTGGTGGTTCGGGCAGGAGGATACGTGGGCAGTCACACAGCTCATCGGATAGCCGTAGCTGTAACCCTCCTGAATATGCACCCGACAAACCGCATCCGTGTTGTCGCTGGCCCAGATCTGCGGGCAGTAACACAGGATTCCCAGATCAAACCGGTTTCCTCCGGAGGCGCATCCCTCGAACAGGATCTGCGGGAACCGCTCCGTCAACGCCCCCATCAGGCGGTAGAGGCCCATCACATACCGGTGTGCGGTCTCCCCCTGTCTTTCCGGCGGCAAATAACGGGAATAGACGTCGGAGAAGATCCGGTTCATATCCCATTTCACATAGGAGATCTCCGCCGATGACAGAAGATCGGCAAACGTTTGAATCAGGTGGTCGACCACCTCCGGGTTGCAGAGGTCCAGCAGGCGCTGATTTCTCCCCTCAGAATGAGGCCTTCCCGGAATATCCATGGTCCAATCCGGGTGTCTGCGGTATAGATCGCTGTCCGTATTGACCATTTCCGGCTCGATCCAAATGCCGAAATCCAGACCCAGTTCGCGTACCTTGCCGGCAAGTCCGCTGATTCCGTTGGGCAGTTTCTTTTCGTTGGGAACCCAATCTCCCAGGGATCTGCTGTCGTCACTGCGCTGCGCAAACCAGCCGTCATCCATGACAAACAGCTCCACTCCGACGTCCCGGGCCGCCCTTGCCAGACGCAGCAGCTTCGTTTCGTTGATGTCAAAGTAGGCCGCTTCCCAGCTGTTGAGCAGGACCGGCCTGGGCTTATGCTGCCATGCGCCGCGGACGATATGCTCTCTGATGAAGTGATGGAACGTCTGGCTGAGTCCCCGGAAGCCACTCCCGGACCAGGACATGACCGCTTCCGGCGCCTCCAGCGTTTCTCCCGGATTCAGGCACCAAGAAAACGTCTCCGGATTGACGCCTGAAATGATCCTTGTTTTTCGGTAGGCGTTGACCTGCGCGGAGGTATAGTGATTTCCGCTGTAAACAAGGTTCAGGCCGTAGCAGGCTCCGCCGGATTCTGAGGTTTCCGGCCGGTGAAGAATCACAAAGGGATTACTGCGGTTGGAGGAAGTTCCGGTGACAGAGGTATTCACGACTCTTGCGGTTCCCACCGAAAGGACCTCTTTGTCCATCTCCCGGGCCCACGCGCCGTGGAACACCGACATATCCCATCCGCTGGTGTCCAGATCCAGCTGTGTGCTCATGAGCCGCTCCACGGTGACAGGCGCCTCTCCGCTGTTCATAAGACGGCTTCTCCGGCAGATCACGTCGCAGTCCGACCAAACAGTATAGATCAGCTCCAGGGTCAGGTCCCGGTCTTTCAGCGTGACCACCAGTTCCTCCGCCTCCGGTCCGCAGGACCCGGGCAGCGTTACCATGGGCGCTTTTTCCTGCCGGATCAGTGCGTCCGCAAACAGAAAATCCGACGTCCCGGACCCGTCCTCATAATCGATCTCCACAAAGGGATCCCGGATATCTCCCTTGCCCCGGGAGGACATCTCCAGCCGGATATCCTCCAGATTCACGAATTTATGGTCTAAGTCATATGCGATGCTGTTCCCAGTTTCAAAAACCCGCTTCTCCCACATGGCGCGGCAGTCGGACAGGATCATCTCGTCCGGCGTGTCCTCTGTCCAATTCAGACTTGCGCCGTAATAAAGATGCTCCAGATGACCCGTGTCCATGACGCGAAACGCATAGGTCGTTCCCGGCGTCTGAAGAACAAAGCAGTCTCCGCACCGTTTAATCATGGCTGTCCACCGGATTTCCCTGACGAGCCTTCAGCGCCCCGTTGATCTCATCCATCTTTTCATCTGTAAGCAGGTATTTTTTCCGGAACCAGAAAATCCCCACGAAGAGTCCGATAATCGGAAGGATCGTCATGGTCATTCTGAGACCCACCTTGGAGGACGCGGCAACCGTGGCGGCGAAGTCCCGGATCTTATCCGCTTC
>CACYXZ010000239.1 GCA_902778525.1 Oscillospiraceae bacterium
GAGACCTGAATGCGCCGCTCCATGTCCGTGTACAGACCCTCAACTGTGGTCTGTGCCTGAGAGGCGGACATAATAGTCAGTCTGCTCATTTGCATATCTCCTTTCGTGCCCCTGTAGTGACCAAGGTCAAAGCGTGGTTTGTTTTATTTTAACATATAGCCGGATCTTTCACCAATGTGGATTCCTCTAATCTTTCGTGTTTTTTCGTATGATTTGCCGAACCCTTCGAATCCTTCATGCACGCCTCCCATTACAGTTGCCTCTCAATCCGTTACTGCTTGATACCTTTTTGTCACTTTCCTCTTGAATGCCCCGTTCCGGTATGATATGATATGAATACTACACTGTAAGAAATGAGGGACTGATTTGAATTACGCGGAACAGGTCCTGACGGAAGTCCGCCGCGCCATTGTCGGCAAGGACGATATGATTCTCAAGACGTTTCTGACCATGCTGGCCGGAGGCCACCTCCTTCTGGAGGACAAGCCCGGCGTCGGCAAGACCACGCTGGCACTGGCCTTCTCCCGGGCGCTGCAGCTGGACTACAAGCGGATGCAGTTTACCCCGGACGTAATGCCCACGGACGTAACGGGCTTCACCATCTATAACAAGCACACCGGCAACAACGACTACCAGAAGGGCGCGATCCTCTGCAATCTGTTCCTGGCGGATGAGCTCAACCGGGCCTCCTCCCGGACCCAGGCCGCTCTGCTGGAGGCCATGGAAGAGGGTCAGGTCACCGTGGACGGCGTGACCCATCCCCTGCCCCGTCCCTTTATGGTCATCGCGGCCCAGAACCCCTACGGTTCCTCCGGCACCCAGCTGCTGCCCGATTCCCAGATGGACCGTTTCATGGTCCGGCTGACCATGGGCTACCCCGCCCCGGAAAACGAGCTGGAGCTGCTGCGCCGGAAGTCCGCCGGCAACCCCCTCGACAGCATCCAGGCTGTGGCGGATCAGTCCATCCTGACCGCGATCCAGAATCAGGTTGCAAACACCTACGCCTCCGACGACGTGTTCAAGTATATCGTCCGGCTGACCACCGCCACCCGGAACCATCCGGATCTCCGGCAGGGCGCATCTCCCCGGGCCTCTGTGGCGCTTGCCTCCATGGCCCGTGCCGTGGCGTGGGTCCAGGGCCGGGACTACGTGATCCCCGCCGACGTTCAGTTTATCTTCACCGACACCGTGGCCCATCGTCTGCTGCTGACCCGTCAGGCGGAGCAGGAGCAGAAGACCGCCCGGGACATCTGCACTTCCATTCTCCAGAAAACGCCCGCACCCCGGGTCAAGTGAGGCTTTTATGCTGAAAAACCGACTGATCTACCTGATGGTGCTTCTGCTGCTGTGCCTGTTCCGCATCGCCTACACAGGCTATGTGGCGGGCATGCTGCTGGTGATCATGCTGATCCTCCCGGTGTTTTCCTGGATCATCAGCCTGCCCGGCGCACTGTTCACGCGCTTTTCCCTGTCCGTACCGGATCAGGTGGTCCGGGGCAGCAGCGCCGCCATCACCCTGACCCTGCGGCAGAGCCGGCTCTTTGCCACCGGCCCTGTACGGGGAAAGCTGAAAACTGAATGCCCAGTCTCCGGTCAGACCTCCTATCGAAAGCTCAAGGGTGTCTACGGAGGCTTTCCGCTGGATACGGCCCATTGCTGCGTCTATCACTGTTCCTTCAAACGGTTCCGGGTGATGGACCTGATGGGCCTTCTTCCCATGCCCTGCCACAGGCCTTCCCCGGTGGACGTGACCATTCTCCCCCTGCCCCAGGAACCCCCGGAGCATCCGGACTGGGCCGGCGCCAGCACTCTGGTGGCCAAGCCCTTTTCCGGCGGAGAGAACCCCTATGATCTCCGGGAATTCCGGACCGGCGACACTCTCAAGGCGGTCCACTGGAAGAAGAGCGCCGCGCTGGACAAGACCGTCGTCCGGGACACTCTGGAGCCCGCGGTGCGGATCGCTCCCATCTGGCTGGACTGGACCGGGGACGCCGACGGAAGGGACGCGGCGCTGGATCAGCTGGCCTGGTGCCTGATCTATCTCAAGCAGAACAACGCCGGACTGCTGCTCCAGTGGGTGGATGCCCGGGGCCGGACCCAGAGCATCTACGCCCCCCAGGGAGAGCTGGACGACGTCATGCCCCAGATGCTCTGCCAGCGGGCGGGCCGTCAGGTTCCCTACGGAAATCTGGGTCTCCGGGAAATCCTGCTCTCCGCTGAAATCAGAGGGGAGGCGGCCAAATGAACCTCTCCCGCCATCTGCCCCGTCTGATCTGCAATACCATTCTGATCGTTATGGCGGTCCTCGGCACGGTGTTCTGTGTCTCCTCCGCCTTCGCGCTGCAGGTCAGCGTCTTTCCCCTGGTGCTGATCACGATCCTCTCCGGAGCGGTCTTCTCCGCCTGTTTCCTGGAGAAGAAGCTGTTTATCGGTGTTCTGCCTGCGCTTGCCGCCGTTTTTTTCCTGGGCTCCCTCACCGGTCTGTTCGCCGGAGCGGGACCGTCCATGCAGCA
>CACYXZ010000240.1 GCA_902778525.1 Oscillospiraceae bacterium
CCGCCTGCCAGGGCACGGAAAAGAAGGTCCCGGTGGTGGGCGATATCGTCCTCTACCGCTGATCCCTCATCCGGGATCTGCGCGCAAAAAGCACGTGCCAATGCCGGCACGTGCTTTTTTCTCATTTCAGCGAATAAAATGGGTTGCCTTCCATTCCTCTTTGGCGGGCAGGCCAAACTGCTGCTTCCCCAGTTCTATGGACTTCATCAGAAAGCTCATGTTTCTTGCCAGCACCCGCATGGTCTGAAGGCCCTCTTCATCCGCTGCCGCCTCTCCGGCCTCCCGGCCGTGAACGCTGTTCCAGTACTGACTGGAGGCCACCGGCATATTGGAGATGGTGAAGTATTTGTTCAGCTCGTCAAAGGTCGCCGAGGCGCCGCCCCGCCGGCATACAGCCACCGAAGCGCCCACCTTCATGGTCTTGTCGAAATGCGTGCTGTAGAACAGCCGGTCCAGGAACGCGATCAGCGTGGCATTGGCGGAGGCGTAATACACGGGCGTCGCCACCACAATCCCCTCCGCCGCCTCGAATTTCGGGGCCGTTTCGTTCACCAGATCCTCGAACACACATTTTCCCTTTTCATGGCAGGTTCCGCAGGCAATGCATCCCCGAACCGCTTTGTTTCCCACGCGGATCTCCTCTGTCTCGATCCCGTTCTCCCGGAAGACCTTTTCCATTTCCGCCAGCGCCAGGGTCGTATTCCCCTTGGGTCGGGGACTTCCGTTGATCAAAAGCACCTTCATTGTTTCTCCTCCTTCTTCCGCAGTAGGATTCTTCCCGGACATCGGGCCGGATCGATCCGCCACTGACAGGTCCTGCAGCCCATGCAGGCCCCTGCGGGTTCTCCCCGCAGAACCTTTTCCGGCCAGTTCGGATCCACCAGGGCGCTCCGGCCCACGTCTGTGATTTCCACGCCCGCGGCCAGAACAGCTTCCGCATCCGCCCGGGTCCGGATCCCCTCCACGGCGAAAACCGGGATGGACACAGTCTTCTGGATCTCCGCCGCCCCGCGGGCCGGAGGCGAAAGCTTTGGATCCCCCGGCGCCGTCAGATCCATCTCCCCGGCATAGCCGTAGGAGATGTCCAGGAACTGGAGGCCCATAGCCTCCAGAGCCTTTGCGTGGCCGATCCCTTCGGACAGCCCAGGCTCAAAGGCCCCCAGCCGGATGCCGATCACAAAATCCGGGGACGTCCCCGCCCGGACGCCGTCATAAATCTCCTTGATCAGAACTAGCCCGTCGGCGTATGGATCCCTCCGCCGGTTGGTACGGCGGTTGAGAAACTGGCAGAGCAGATAGCTGTGGCAGCCGTGGAGCTCCACCCCGTCGTAGCCCGCCCGGCAGGCCCGTAGACAGCCGTCGATGAACGCGTCCCGAAGGGACTCGATCTCCAACGCGGACAGGGCGGACAGATCCCTGACGGCTCCGTGGTGGATTTGCAGGAAAATGGGGCATCCCGCTCCATGCACCGCCTCCACGATCCGTTTGAGGCCGGGGACCTGATCCTCCGCCCAGATGCCCAGCTGGTCCTGCCGGAGCCGGCCCTCCGGAGAAACGCAGGTGGCCTCCTGGATGATCAGTCCAGCGCCGCCCTCGGCCAGCGCCCGGTAGTGTTCCACATGGGCGTCCGTGACCATACCGTCCTCCCCGGCATGGCCGTAGAGCACCATGGGCGGGATACAGATCCGGTTCCGGGTCCGTACCGATCCGATCTGCACGGGATCGGACAGCTGTTTTACCGGTGCCATGTGGTCCCTTCCCTGGTATCCACCAGCACGATGCCCATCTCCTTGAGCTGATCCCGGATCCGGTCGGCCTCGGCAAAATTCCGGGCCTTTTTGGCCTCCGTCCGGGCGGCCACCAGCGCATCGATCTCTGCGTCGCCCTCCTGGGGGGCGGCAGTCTCCCGCTGCTTCTTTGATGCGGCCTCCAGCAGGCCCAGGGACAGCACCCGGTCAAAGTCCCCGATCAGCGCCCGTTTGGTTCCGTCGGACACCTTTGCCTTGAGCACGTCATACAGGGCCGTCACCGCCAGGGAGGTGTTCAGATCGTTGTCCAGTGCCTCCCGGAAGCTCCGGCGCAGCTGATCCGCCGTTTCCCCGTCCGCGGGATTCTCCGGCTCCTCCCTCAGCGCCGCCACCCGGGCCACCAGTTTGTCGTAGGCGGTCTGGGCGTTGTCGAGGTTCTCCCAGGAGAACAGCAGCACCTTCCGGTAGTGGGACTGGAGGCAGAAGAGCCGGTAGGCCAGGGGATCGTATCCCTTTTCCTTCAGCAGGGAGACCGTCAGGAACTCTCCCTTGGACTTGGACATCTTGCCGGAGGCGTCATTGAGATGCCGCACATGGAACCAGTAGTTGCACCACTTGTGGCCCAGATAGCTTTCAGACTGGGCGATCTCGTTGGTGTGATGGGGAAAGGCGTTGTCGATGCCGCCGCAATGGATGTCCATATATTCGCCCAGATGCTTTAGGGAGATGGCAGAGCACTCGATGTGCCAGCCGGGATAGCCCA
>CACYXZ010000241.1 GCA_902778525.1 Oscillospiraceae bacterium
CAAAAGATCGCGTTTGTGGGACGGACGGGCTGCGGCAAGAGCACGCTGGCCAAGCTGATCTCCGGCCTGTACCGGCCCTGGAGTGGGGAAATCCTGTTTGACGGGGTGCCGATCTCCGAGATTGACCGGGACGTGTTTACGGGATCTGTGAGCGTTATTGACCAGGATATTACCCTGTTTGAGGATACGGTGAGCCAGAACATCAAAATGTGGGACGACTCCATCGAGGACTTTGAAGTGACCCTGGCCGCCCGGGACGCGGGGATCTATGACGATATCGTGACCCGGGACGGCGGGTTCCTCCATAAACTGCTGGACGGCGGACGGGACCTGAGCGGCGGTCAGCGGCAGCGGCTGGAGATTGCCCGGGCGCTGAGCCAGGACCCCACGATCTGCATCATGGACGAGGCGACGAGCGCCCTGGACGCCCGGACGGAGTATGAGGTTATCAAGAGCATCAACGCCCGGGGGATTACGTGCATCATTATCGCCCACCGGCTGAGCACCATCCGGGACTGCGATGAGATCATCGTGCTGGACAAGGGAAAAATTGTGGAGCGGGGCACCCACGATGAACTGTATGCCAGGGGCGGCTATTACGCCGACCTGGTGAGCAATGAATAAGGAAGGAGGCGCTGCAGATGGGCTGGTTTGATGATCAGATAGAGTTCAGGAAAAAACATGAACGGGAGCTCCTCAGCGACTCCTTTGAAAACATCGCCCGGTCGGTAACCGGACGGAAGATCCATACCTTCCTTTCCGAGGAAGAGGACGTTAACGACGCGGTGTCGGGTCTGCTGAAGCACATGGGCGTCAAGGAGCGGGAGGTGCCCGCCACGGTCCGGGGGCTCCGGGACCGGCTGGACTTCCTGCTGAGTTCCACGGGCATCCTGTACCGGGAGATCATCCTCTCCCGGGGATGGCAGAACGACGCCATGGGACCGATGATCGGGAGCCTGAAGGATACAGGGACCGTGGTAGCCATCCTGCCCTCTGAAATGGGCGGATATGAGTATACGGATCCCGCCAGCGGGGCGAAGGTGAAGATCAACGGGCATACAGCTTCGAATATTTCCGAGGAGGCCCTGTGCTTCTACCGTCCCCTGCCCATGCGGGAGCTGAAGCTGAAGGACCTGCTGCGGTATATGCTTAGCTGCCTGACGCCCCGGGACCGGATTTCCTTCCTGGTGGCGGCGGGAGCCATCACGCTGGTGGGCCTGCTGATCCCGAAACTGAACCAGATCCTGACGGGGACGGTCATCGCGGCGGGCAGCACGAGGCTGCTGGTGGCGGTGGTGAGCTTCCTGTTCTTTGCCACGGTGACAACGATCCTGCTGACCATTATCCGGAACATGCTGCTTTCCCGGATCCGGTATAAGCTGAACGTGAACGTATCCGCCGCGACCATGATGCGGATATTGAGCCTGCCGGCAGCCTTCTTCCGGGATTACAGCGTGGGTGAACTGAACCAGTATATCGCCTATATGGACAACCTGTGCACCACGATTGTGGACAGCCTGTTCTCCACGGCGATCACGGGCCTGTTCTCCCTGATCTACCTGGGACAGATCTTCGCCTTCGCGCCGAGCCTGGTGGTGCCCAGTTTGGTGATCACCATCGCGACGCTGGCGATCAGCCTGCTGAGCGCGCGGGTGCAGATGAAGATTGACCAGGAGACCATGGTGACCACCGCCAAGGAGCGGGGCCTGGTGTACGCGTTTATCAACGGCATCCAGAAGATCCGGCTTTCCGGCGCGGAGAACCGGGCCTTTGCCAAGTGGTCGGACCTGTATGTGGAGACGGCGACCACCACCTTTAACCCGCCGAGCATCATCAAGCTGAGCAGCGTCATGACCACGGCGGTATCGCTCATCGGTACCGGGGTCATGTACTTCATCGCCGTGAGAAGCAAGGTGACCGTGGCGGACTACTTCGCCTTCAACGCGAGCTATGCGTATATTTCCACGGCCTTCTCCTCCCTGGCGGCCATGGCACTGAGCGCGGCATCCATCAAACCGGTGATCAACCTGGTGAAGCCCCTGCTTTCCGCGAAGCCGGAAACCTCGGACCACCGGGAGACGGTGACAAGGCTGAGCGGCAACATCGAAATCAGCCACGTGACCTTCGGGTATGATCCGGAGAGCAAGCCGATTTTTGAGGACTTTAACCTGTCCATCCCCGCACGACAGTATGTGGCCATCGTGGGCAAGAGCGGCTGCGGAAAGAGCACCCTGGTACGCCTGCTGCTGGGCTTTGAAAAGCCGGCGCGCGGGGTCATCAACTATGACCGGAAGGACCTGAACCAGCTGGATCTGCGGAGCGTGAGGCGGCAGATCGGCACGGTGATGCAGGACGGGCGGCTGTTCAGCGGATCGATCTTTGACAATATTGTGATTTCCAACCCCACGCTGAAGCTGGATGAAGCCTGGGAGGCTGCGGAAATCGCCGGCATCGCCGATGACATCCGGGATATGCCCATGGGCATGCATACCATGCTGCAGGACGGCGGCG
>CACYXZ010000242.1 GCA_902778525.1 Oscillospiraceae bacterium
ATGATCTGCTCCCGCAGGGCAAGGCCGGTGTCCCAGTGGCCTTCGCCGTAGTACAGGGACATGTGGGGCATGGACTTCCAGAATCCGAAGTTCTGCTGCCAGGAGACCTCATCGGGCTGCTCTTTCGACCAGATGTCGGTGAGCTCGTTGGAATTCATATTAGCCGCATGATAGTAGCTGTGCAGGGCCATCAGGTTTTCGATTTGGGGAATGGAGGCGATGCGATGGGCCTCCAGACTCAGGCCGTTAAATTTGTCCATCATCGTTCCTCCTTACAGGTATTTTTCGGGACCATAGCTGATCTCGGCGGTATGGGTGGCGTAGGGCCGGGGGAAGTGGGGCTCGTTGTGCCAGCCGTACTTGCAGTGGTAGAGCTCCATGGGGATCGTGGGCTTGGGGAGCGCTTCCATGATCGCCATCATGGCCTCCTGCTGCTCCTTCTGTTCGGGGGTCATCTCCTCCCCGGGAGCAAGGCCGAACTTCCCGGTAAAGGGCTTTCCGGCCTCACATCCCAGATCCGTGCCCACAAAGAAGTGCCAGATCTTCCAGTCCTCGCCTTCCTTAATAAAGTCCACGGCATAGCGCTCGTGCATCCATTGGCCGCTGGCCTTGCCGTCGGGGCCGGCGTTGGTGACCTGTCCCAGAGAGTACCACATGCCCTGGGCGGTCTTGCCGTCGGCGGCCACCTGAATCAGCGGGGTCGTCAGGGAGTGCATCAAAAGGGCGCCAAGCTGGAAGTTTTCTTTTTTGACCTCGATCTTCGGGTTTGCCTTTGCCATCAGCTTCAAGGTGGCCTCGTCCTGGACCTCTTTGGCGTCGGCATAGTAGTTGTACACGGTCTCCCGGCCAACCCAGAAGCCCATGTTGTTGCCCCAGGAGATGTCGTCACGCTGAGACCAGATCTCGTCCAGTTCCGCCCGATGGTCGCCCAAAGCGTGGTGATAGGCGTGGCGGCCCATGACGTTCTTGATCATATAGATATCATACGCGCTCCGCAGCGCCTCGTAGTCTGTCATATCGGTTCCTCCTTGTCTTGTCGGAATCCTTATGCCGGTCTGATCCGTATTCAGCATAGCATACCGGAAACAGCGCCGTAAACGGGCAAAACCTCAGATCACCTATCAAAACCGCAACTCCGCGCAAATCTTGCAAATTGATAGGTCAGTTGCGGTTTTGTCTGTTTTCAGATTTCTGCGGAACCTCTATAATAAAACCATCCGAATAGGGAATCTCTGCGGTCTGATCCAATATTCCGAAGGAGGTATTCCTATGAGTTATACAGCGGAGCAGCTTGCTTCCCGGATCCGGAACATCCGGGCCGTGGAGAACGTGATGAGCAAGTATGCGTTCCTGACCTATTACAAGCGCTACTATGAGGCCATGGAGAAATACTGGTCCGATCAGAATCCCACGCTGACCACCAATGATCAGAAGATCGAGGGTTATGCCGCGGTGCGGGGCTTCCTTGTGGACAAGGGCGAGGCGCAGACCCGGAAGGACAACGACGTGATGCGCGGGCTCTATCCCGATGAATTCGCCGGCAAGAAGGACAGCGAGATGTGGGGCGCCGGCTCTGCCATGGTCCACACCATCACCACGCCTGTCATCGAACTGGCGGAGGATGAAAAGACCGCCAAGGGCATGTTCTATTCCCTCGGCTCCTGCACGGAGATCGATCCAGAGAAGGGCCCCAAGGCCTACTGGGTCTGGGAGAAGTACGCGGTGGATTTCGTCAGGGAAGCGGACGGCTGGAAAATCTGGCACATGGTCACCATGACCGACTTCAAGACCCCTGTGGGCGAGAACTGGGCCAATGTGAACCTGGCTCCCACCGGCGCGTACTATTCCGCCTACACCCCGGAGATCACGCCCCAGGCGGGCGTTCCCGTGCCGAAGCCCTACGGCACCTTCTCCGAGACCTTCAGCTACTGATATGTATTCTCATTGCCGGGAGGTTCTGCCCTCCCGGCAATTTTGAAAGGAATGATTCGATGAACAAAGCCAATCTTTCAGCGGAAGAATTGGTGGGCCGCTGGGAAGAGCGCCGGGAGATCAAGAATCTCATGGGACGGTATGCGGTCTCCTTCCTGCTGAAAAAGGAAGCGTCCATGTTTTCAGACTTCTGGGCTGCCCGGGAGGACGTCTGCATGGGCCTCAACGACGGCTGGTATGTGGGCCGTGAGGCCATCGCCGGTTGGTTCGCCGCCATTGACAAGGCCACCGCCCTGAAAGCGGAACTGCTCAAGGCCGATCTGCCGGACAAGCTGGAGGGGCAGGACCTGAAGGATCTCTACGGCATCGGCGACTTTGACGTGAAGCCTCTGGGTACCCCCGTCATTGAACTGGCGGACGATCTGAAAACCGCCAAGGGCATCTGGTACTCCCAGGGTTCCAAGGCCGATGTGACCGAGAGCGGCCCCGTCTCCTACTGGACCTTCGGCGTGTTCGCCGTGGATTT
>CACYXZ010000243.1 GCA_902778525.1 Oscillospiraceae bacterium
CCACACTGTCGCCGGATAAGGAGGAGAGTATGAAAAAGAGACAAGAGGGCAGGATGTCGGAAGTGGTGCCGACTGGGGGAAAGAACCTGGGAGTCCGGCTCGCCAAGCATTGGCAGCTGTACGCGATGCTGGCGATACCGCTGCTTCTGACCATCATCTATAAGTACATTCCTATGTGGGGGATCCAGATCGCCTTCCGCGACTACAAGGCGAGCCGCGGCATTGCAGGGAGCCTGTGGGTCGGCTGGAAGTGGTTCGAGCGCTTCTTCCGCTCCCCGAACTGCGGCCGAATGATCCGCAACACGTTCCTGCTGAGTCTCTACAGTCTGCTCTGGAGCTTCCCGATCCCGATCATCCTGGCGCTGATGCTCAACCAGCTGCGGTTCCGGAAGTTCAAGACCACTGTCCAGACGATCCTGTATGCACCCCATTTCATCTCTACGATGATTGTCTGCGGTATGCTGCGGATCTTCTTAAGCCCCTCCGGCGGACTGATCAATCTGATTCTGGGGACCTCGGTGGATTTCCTCTCTGAGCCCTCTGCCTTCCGCACGATCTACATCGCATCCGGTATCTGGCAGGATGCGGGCTGGGGCATCATCGTTTACGCCGCCACCCTCGCCGGCATTGATACTTCGCAGTACGAAGCGGCCAGGATCGACGGGGCCTCGATGATGCAGCGGATCCTGCATATCGATCTGCCGGAACTGATGCCCACCATCGTCCTGATGCTGATCATGAGCGCCGGAAATCTGATGAACATCGGATTCGAGAAGGTATGGCTCTTGCAGACCGATCTGAACAAGGCGACGAGCGATGTGATCGCGGTCTATGTGTACCAGCAGGGTATTGAAAACGCCAAGTACAGCTACGCGACGGCGGTGGGACTGTTCAACACCGTGGTGAATGTCATCCTGCTGATTCTTGTGAACCAGCTGGCCAAGCACCTGAATGAAGATGTGAGTTTTGTATGAGGAGGAGGGGAACCACTATGACAAAGCAAACGGGAACCAGAGCAAAACGGGTCGGAGGCCTTTCCGATCGAGCAAGTGACATCTTTCTGGTGGTTATCTGTCTGTTCATTGCCTTCCTGGTCGCCTATCCGCTGTACTACGTGCTGATCGCATCCGTGTCGAATCCCTATGACGTCTACGCGGGGAAAACCTTCCTCCTGCCCAGCGGATTCAGCCTAAAGGGCTATCAGGCGGTCTTTGCAGACAACAGCCTGCTGACGGGCTTCCTGAATTCGATCAAGTATACGGTCATCGGTACCGTGTTCTCGGTGGCGATGGTCTATCTGACCGCCTATCCCCTCAGCGTCCGGACCCTTCCGGGCAGAAAGTTCTTCAGCATCCTGTTCATTATCACGATGTACTTCGGAGGCGGACTGATTCCCACCTATCTGGTGGTCAAGGACACAGGCCTGATCAACTCCATGTGGGCGCTGTTCCTGCCCGGCGGCGTGGCGGTCGGAAACATGATCATTGTCCGCAACTACTTTGAAAACAGCATTCCAAAGGACCTGGTGGAAGCTGCCAAGATCGATGGCGCCTCCCACTGGGGAATCTTCCAGAAGGTCATCATTCCTCTGAGCAAGCCGATCATGGCAGTGATGGTGGTCTACAGCATGGTTGCCTACTGGAATGACTGGTTCACGGCCCTGATCTATCTGCCGGGGGAGGCCAAGGCACCGCTTCCTCTGGTGCTGCGCAACGTTCTGATCAAGAGCTCGGTCACGGCAGCCCAGGCGAGCACAATCTCCGGAGGGTATGCAGAGATGAACAAGATGACAGAGATGATCAAGTTTTCGTCCATCATTGTGGCGGCGCTTCCCATGCTGATCCTCTACCCGTTCGTGCAGAAGTATTTTGAGAAGGGCATGATGGCAGGCGCAGTCAAGGGATAAGCACAAGCAGGAACAGTTTTGGAAACAGGGGTTTCAGAAAGGAAAAGTATGAAAAAGAGAGCAGTTGCAGCGTTGATGGCGTCCCTCCTTGCGGGGGCGGCACTGGTGGGATGCGGCAGTTCGGCCGGGGGAGAGAATGCCTCTCAAAAGGCGACTGGCACGGCGGAGGCAAACGGGGACACCTCCCAGACCGACTTCAAGGTGTTTGCCGCAAAGAGCGCCCTGTCCCCAGGCTACGATGACAACACCGTCCTGGCGTCCATGGAAAAGGACGCGGGGATCGGCATTCAGTGGGAGACGATGAGCGATTCGATCGAGGAGCAGGTCAACGTGCGCATCGCCGGCGGAGATCTCCCGGATGCCTTCCAGGGAATTGGCTTCTCTAACTATGACCTGATGACCTACGGCTCGGACGGGACCTTTATCGACCTGAGCCCCTACCTGACCGAGGAGTACATGCCCAACCTCTCCGCAATCCTGAAGGAGCACCCGGAGATCAGGGC
>CACYXZ010000244.1 GCA_902778525.1 Oscillospiraceae bacterium
GAAGGACGGCAAAAAGCTGAAGGTCGCCCCCTCCATGGGCGGCGGCATGGCCTGCCCGCCTGACGGTCCCGGCAAGTACAGCGTCTACAGCCGCACACGGATCCCCACGGAGTACCCGAAGATCCCGGAGCCCTACACGACGCTCAGCGAGACCTTCTCCTATTGATTTTCCAAGCAGCTTACGACAGCAAATCCCCGGATGGTTTTCAGGCCATCCGGGGGATTTTCTTCCTATCTGGATTGTTCTGCCATCAGTGCTTCGCGCAGCTTGTTCGGCGTCGTGCCCTCATAGCGTTTGATGGTGCGGGACAGGGTCAGGGTGGTGGTAAAGCCCGTCTCTTCGGCAATGGCGGCCAGGGTCTTTCCGGCGCGGAGCAGTTCCTTCACCGCCTCCAGCCGTTTTCTCTGGATGTAGTCCGGCAGGCGGATCCCATATCGGTCCCGGAAGGTCTTGGAGCAATAGGTGGAGGAGAGTCCGAAATGATCCGCTACCGAGGATACGCTGAGATTTGAATCCCGGAAGTTCTCGTCCACATAGGGCATGATCTCCTGCACCCAGGGAGAGGACGCAGCTTCCCGTTTCTGTGCGGTATGCGCCGAGAGCTGGGAGAAGATATCGTCCATGACCTCCACGATCTCGCTGAGACTCCCGGCAGAAGTCAGGCGCGGACCGGGATCTATCTGGTTGACCAGTTCATGGCCCACCACATTCCGAATGTCATTCATCAGATACAACATGGTATTGACTACGCCGTAGACCCGGAACCGAACGGTTTCGATGGTTGGCTTGGCGTCCCCGAATTCTCCCTGGATCAGTTCATGCATCACCCGGTCCGCCTGTTCAAAATCCGAAGCCCGGATGCAGCCCAGCAGACGGCTCTCCAGTTCCAGATAGGATGTGTCCGACGGCATCAGATGGACATGGGTCAGCTCTTCGTAGGTGGTGATCGGCCGGTCTTCGTCCAAAAACGCCAGATACTCGTAAATCTGGTTCACATCCTTCATGGCCCGGGGCAGTTCCAGAATACTGTCATACACCCGGCTGACCGCCACGGTCACCGTGATCCCGAACTCGGTTTCCAGCACCTCCAGGATCCGCCGGGTATCCTGTACGATCCCCCGAAGACCCGATTCCGGCAGCCCGGTGAGATTCACAATGCAAATCATCTTTCCCTGAATGTCCGCGGCGTGGACTGCGCCCGGAAGTCCGTCCTCCAGAGTATTCCGGAGAATGAAGTTGCTGTCCATCCGGTCCATTTGCCCGGTGGTGAACAGATCGCCCCAGGTTTCAGGGCGGGCGGAGAGAAGCAGAAAATACCTGTTGGGGAAGTTCAGGCCATATTGTTCCCCGGTATCCAGCGCTTCCTGTGCACTCCGGAAATATCCGCCGCCCAGCAGCCGGGAGATGTACAGGTCACGACGGTCACAGTTGGCGCCGCCCAGCGCACGCCGCAGATCCTCTAATTCCTGTTCGCGCTCGTCCATATGCGTATTGGTTTGATCCGGTACTTTCACAGGAATCCCTCCCGATTGTTGCTGTTGTTATTATATCGAAAAATCCGGAAAAAGGAAAGCCGGGATTTTCAGATGCCTCCACTTTGGTTTTTGATAGGTGATTCAAGGTTTTGCCGGTTGTGCGGAAACTTTTCCCTTTTTTATAATGGCATCAGGCATACAAAATGCAAAGGAGGTATTTTCGTGAAAAAGAGTTTGCTTGCGATCCTGCTGGCTGCCGCCATGATGGTCATGGTATTTGCCGGCTGCGGAAGCGCTGCCGGTTCTGCGGCAGAGACCGCCGCGTCTGACGCGGTTAGTTCGGCAGTGGAGACGGCCGAGGCAGTGGAAGAAGCTGCAGAAACTGTGGAAGCAGCGCCCGCGGAAGCGGCTGTTTCCGCTGAAGATGAGGCATCTGCAGAGACAAATCCCGGCGCTGACACCCATGAGTACCCTGAGATCACCTATCCTCTGGTGGACGAGCCCACCACCCTGACCTACTGGCAGGCGTGGCCGCCCTTCCTCAATGAGATCTCTGAGCCCAAGGATGCCGCCATGTTCGCCAAGCTGGAGGAGATCACCGGAATCCATCTGGACATCACCGCCGTCTCCACAGAGACGGACGCCACCGACTTTATGCTCATGTGCGCCACCGGCGACATGACAGACTTCATGCAGGGCGGCGCAAGCCACTACACCGGCGGCGGCACCAAGGCCATCGAGGACGATATTCTGGTGGATATGCTTCCCTATCTGGAGGAGTATTCCGCCAACTATTACCGCATCATGATGGAGGATCCCACTTTCTGTGACATACTCCCCGGACTGAAGTCCGAGGCTTCTTAGGCTCGGATCCGGAGATTGTGCGATCAACGGGAAATGCCTCGCAAGCGAGGTCTTACAAA
>CACYXZ010000245.1 GCA_902778525.1 Oscillospiraceae bacterium
AAATGGTGGTATTTCCATGAGCACGTCTGCCCGGACATCAACTTCACCTATGACCAGGGCAACTGGGCCCACGATTCCTTCTCCGGAAAGACCGGCGGAGGCCCTCCCGGCGCAGGAGGCCCAGGAGGGGAAGGACCCGGAGGTCCCGGAAAAGGAGGCCCTCCCAAGGGCGCACCGGGCGGACCCGGAGCCGGCGGTCCTCCGAAGATGGCGGCAGGCGGCGAAGGGGGAGGAAAGACCGAGGATGATCCCCGGAACGACGGCCGCTATCCCCACTGCACGGATCCGGGCCCGCTGCACGCCACCATCGACAAGAAGATGGGCATCACCCAATGTGTCCAGAGCAGCGTTTCCTGGCCGCTGCCCTACAAAGCTCTGGATGACGAAAACTCCTATGCTCCCGGTCATAACGACCCGGACAAACCTGTCACCAGCACCTTCTATCGCAGGCCCCGCTGGAGATAAAGACTTTCCCCAAATCACAGAGGCCCCGGGCCGGCACCGCCGGCCCGGGGCTTTCCGCATCCTGGGAACTGCCCGAAGCAGGCGTCTTCCGGGGAAATAACTTGTACAGGACAGCGGATTGTGCTAAAATAAAAAAGTTCCGGGGAGAACAGCCGCTGCGGATCTGCGATCTGCAGGCGCATCCGGAACGGGAATTGAATCAAGAGACATACATTTGCAGCGCGCAAGGTGTCCACAGCGGGTAAGATCCCGCCGGTGTGGGTGAAAAGGGAATCCGGTGAGAATCCGGAGCGATGCCGTCACTGTGTACCGGAGCGCCGCGCATATACACTGGGAAACCGGGAAGGGCGCGGCCGCAATGAAGGAAGTCAGGAGACCTGCCTGCGCGCGGAATAACGGGTTCTGCGGGTCACGGAACCGGTTCCTGACGAGTGTTGCGTCGAAATCCCGAAATCCACCAAGGGGTTCGTGCGCTCATTTTCAGAGGTAACCGGCCGCGGAAGCGGCCGGTTTTTTCAATTCCCAGTCATGCAGAAAGGAAGTCATAAACATGAAAAAGACCATTGCAATTCTGATGACGCTCTCCCTGTTGGCGGGCCTTCTGGCCGGATGCGGCAGCAGCGCAGCTCCCGCAGCGTCTGCCCCGGAGGAGTCCTCCGTGCAGAAGGAGAGCGCCGCGGATACTTCGGAGACGGAGACCGCCGGGGCGGAAGCCGAAGACGAGGAGAACTACAATACCGGAGACGCCAGCCTGGACGATCCCAGAAACGGCGACGAAATCGGTGACCGGGAGCTGCTGGTGGTCAGCTTCGGCACCAGCTTTAACGACAGCCGCCGTCTGACCATCGGCGGGATCGAAAGCGCCATCGAAGCGGCCTGCCCGGACTTCAGCGTCCGCCGCGGCTTCACCAGCCAGATCATCATGGGATAATGTGTCCATCGACAACGTGAAGGAGGCGCTGGACCGGGCCGTGAACAACGGAGTGAAGACCCTGGTGGTCCAGCCGACCCATCTGATGAATGGCTACGAATACACGGATCTGGTAAATGAGCTGGCCCAGTATTCCGACGCCTTTGAGCAGATCGCCGTGGGCGAGCCCCTGCTGACCAGCGACGAGGATTTTCAGGCTGTTGCCAAAGCCATCGTGGACGCTACGGCGGAGTACGACGACGGAAAGACCGCCATCGTGTTCATGGGACACGGCACCGAGGCGGACTCCAACGGCGTCTACGCCCAGATGCAGACCGTGCTGAAGGACATGGGCGCCTCGAACTACTTCATCGGTACCGTGGAGGCGACCCCCTCCCTGGATGATGTGCTTAAAATGGTGCAGGAGGGCGACTATACCCGGGTGGTACTGGAGCCGCTGATGGTGGTGGCCGGCGACCACGCCAACAACGACATGGCCGGCGACGAGGAGGACTCCTGGAAATCCGTCTTCACGGCGGCCGGATATGAAGTGGAGGTCGTCCTGAGAGGCCTCGGCGAGATGGAGGACATCCAGAAACTGTATGTCGCCCATGCCCAGGCGGCCATTGCCACACTGAAGTGATCAAAACTGCGGGACCCGGAGGCCCGGGTCCCGCCTGAGAGGTGTATCCGATGTATCAACGAATTTCCGCGCTGTTTTTAGCGGCGCTGTTTGCAGTCTGCCTGTTTGCCGGATGCGGAGCGGAGGCAGCTTCCGCCCCGGAGACCGCCGCATCTTCTGCCGGTCCCGCCACGGATCAGGTGGCCGCGGCCTCGGAAATGACCACGGTAGAAGATGTGGTGGAGGAGGGTATGGAGCCGGTCTACGCCGACGCGCTCCGGGAGGGCGTATATCCGGTGGAGATGAAGTCCTCCTCGTCCATGTTCAAGGCCGACCATGTGGAGCTGAAGGTGGAAGGCGGCCGGATGCAGGCGCTGCTCTACATGACCAGCCAGTCCTACCTCTATATGTTCGCCGGCACCGCGGCGGAGGCAGCGGCTGCGGCGGAAGCGGACTACATCCCGCTGACCCCGGGCGACGGGGATATGGAGGTCTTTGCCCTTCCGGTGGAGGCCCTGGACGCGGGACTGAGCTTTGCGGCCTTCAGCAAAAAGAAGGAAAAGTGGTATGACAGGACGCTGCTGTTCCGGGTGGATTCCCTGCCGGCGGAGGCGTTCCTGGACAGCCCGTTTACCACCGTATCCGACCTTTCTCTCGAGGACGGTACGTATACGGTTGAGGTGACCCTTTCCGGCGGCTCCGGCAAAGCCAGCGTGGAATCTCCTGCGGTCCTGACGGTTCGGGATGGAGAGGCCACAGCCGCCATCGTATGGAGCAGCTCCAACTACGACTTCATGTTGGTCGGCGATGAGAAATACCTTCCCGTGAACGAGACGGGGAATTCGGCCTTTGAGATCCCGGTGGCGGGTTTTGACAGCCCTCTGCCGGTCCAGGCGGACACCACGGCCATGAGCCAGCCCTATCTGATCGACTATACCCTGCTGTTTGACTCCGCCACCATCGAGAAAGCACCGTGAAACGGCTGAAATTCACGGCGCTAAGCCTGCTTCTCCTGCTCCTGACTGCCTGCGGGGGCGGAGAAAGGGCTCCCGGCCTGAGCGGCCGGGAGCCGGTCGGCAGCATGGATCTCCGGTACGCTACGCAGTTTTCCGTGGACTATTATGAGGGCGGGTATGCGGAGATCTCCATCGGGGAGGACCGGTTCCTGCTGGTGCCGGAGGGGGCGCCCGTTCCGGAGGACGCGGAGATCCCGGTGCTGGTCCAGCCGCTGACCGACATCTATCTGGCCTCCTCGTCGGTCATGGATCTGTTCCTGCGTCTGGACGCGCTTGACGCGGTGACCATGACCAGCACCTCCGCAGAGAGCTGGACCATCCCGGAGATCGCGGAGGCGGTCCGGACGGACGAGATCCTGTATGTGGGCAAATACAGCGCGCCGGACTACGAGGTGGTCCTGGACATGAACTGCCATCTGGCCGTGGAAAATACCATGATCTATCACAGTCCGGAGACCAAGGAAAAGCTGGAGGCGCTGAATATCCCGGTTCTGGTGGAGCGGTCCAGCTATGAACCGGAACCCATGGGACGGGTGGAATGGATCAAGCTCTACGGCCTTCTCACCGGACGCCTGGAGCAGGCGGAGGCCTTTTTTGATCAGAGTGTCCGGCAGATCACGGAGGCGGAGGCAGGGGAGAACACCGGAAAGACAGCGGCGTTCTTCTACTTCACAGCAAACGGCAGCGTCAATGTCCGGAAGCCCGGAGACTATATCGTCAGGATGATCGAGCTGGCCGGAGGAAACTATGCGCTTAAGGATCTGGAA
>CACYXZ010000246.1 GCA_902778525.1 Oscillospiraceae bacterium
TCCCCGGATTTTTGTGAAAAGGCCACAGAAAACCCGGCGGGATCCCCTGCTTTCCCGCCAAATCGCACATCGGCAAAAGATGTGCCCGGAAGCCCTGCTCCCGGACACACCCGTTCTCTATTTGCGCCGGGCTCCGTCCCCGGTGCGAGGCCGCTCGGGAGTCGTGTTCCCGCCGCAGCCGCAGCCGTCCCCGCCGCCGCACAGCACGGTCTCCTCGTCCACCGGGAAAAAGGCGCTGACGGGAAACTGCATTCTGGCAAAGGCCTCGCATGGATCCTCCGGGCAGCCGCAGTCCCCGGACAGGCAGGCCTTCTCCGGCATGCAGTAGTCGTAGCTGGGCATCAGGAGCTGGGTCTGCCGCTCCAGCCGCATGAGACTGAACTGGCCCAGGGTCACCTGGAGCTGGCTCTCCATGCCTTCCAGTACCAGGCTGTCGTCGAAGGCCGCGGCCACCGCCTCCGGCAGTTCGCCAACTGAAATCGCCTGGGGCTGGCCCGGCTCGATCTTCGCGATCCCCGCGGAGAGCACCATGGGATCCACCGCCTCCACCACGCCGATGGGCTGCTGTACCGCCGGCGTTCCATCGCTGGTGAAGGTCCCGGCTGCCCCCGCGCCGCCATAGAGCATGGCCTGCTTGCAGGTGGTGGCCAGCCCGTAGATGGTCACCGGCCGGACTCCGCAGGTCACCGCGTCGGCGATGACCCGGTAGAAAAACTGGCAGCTGACACAGTAGTAGCCCTCCTGATACGGAAGGGGCTCCACCTCCACTTCGGCGAGGAGCAGCTCCGCGGACCGGGCCTTGACGGATGTAGCGTTTTCCAGCGCCTGCTGGCTGTCTGCGGTGAGAAATACCGGCACGTTCTCCGAGCAGTCCTGATCCCGGCAGGCGTCCATGATCTTCCGCACATTGACGCAGACCGCCTCCCGCACATTGGTAAAATCGGAAACTGTATTCATGCAATCAGACATTCTGGTTCCTCCTGTCGCGCATATCGTGGATGGCATCCACTGCATTCTATGCGCCGGGAGAAAACAGGTTCCGTTTTCGGCAAATAATTCCCCGGCCGGAGCAAAAAAAGGGCCGGCGCCTGCCGGTCCCTTTTTTATTTCCCGGATTTGTTGAGATCCGACTTGATCTGCGTGGAGCTGATCTCCGGCGTCCGGGCCAGGTAGACCACCTCTACGCCCTCGTCCTTCAGAAAATCGAATTTCCCCCGCCAGTCGTCACCCATCACAAAGGTGTCGATGTGATACTCGTGCATATCCGTTTTCTTCTGTTCCCAGTTCTCCTCCGGGATCACCAGGTCCACATAGCGGATGGCCTCCACCAGCGACTTGCGCTGCTCATAGGTGAAGTAGCACTTCTTGTGCTTCTCGTTCCAGTTGAATTCATCTGTGGACAAGGCCACGATCAGATAGTCCCCCAGGGCCTTGGCCCGCCGGAACAGGTTGATATGCCCGTAATGGAGCAGATCAAAGGTCCCATAGGTAATCACCCGTCTCATGCCGCCGCTCCTTTCTGCCCGTTTTCTCTACTGTACACGATACCGCACCGGATGTCAAAGCGTTTTTCGCCGTTTTCATTGCGGAATCCGAGGAAATGTGGTATAGTAACGCTAATCTATGGAATCCCGGCCTTCCTCGCCGGGATCCTTCACCGTAAAGGAGATGCTTTCTATGGCAAGAAAATGGGGAGACCGGCGGGATGGTACTCTGCTCCGGAATATCGACTCCATGCACTACATCATGCCCCTGATGTATCCCAACCGCTGCGACAACGAGGCCTTCGTCTCGGAACAGATCGACCTGACCGCGGTCAACGCCTATCTCGCGTGGAAAAACGCAGATGGCCCGGAATACCGGTACAATCTCTTCCAGCTCATCGTCACCGCCATTCTGAAAACCATCACCCTGCGGCCGAAGATGAACTACTTTGTGGCAAATTATAATATGTACGAACGCAACGAGGTCTCCGCCGCCTTCACCATCAAGAAGATCTTCGCAGACAACGGCGGCGAGGCGCTGGCCTTCCTCCACTCCAAGCCCACTGACAACATCGACACCGTCCACGACGAGATCTTCCGGCAGGTGTCCTTCTGCCGGGGCGACGAGAACAAGGACCCCTCCACCGCCAGCATGGACGCCCTCCAGCGGCTGCCCCTGTTTCTGAAGAAATGGCTGGGCCGGGGCGCCCGGTTCCTGGACCGCCATGGCTGGATGCCCAGAAGCGTGGTGGCCACGGACCCCTACCAGTCCTCCTGCGTCATCGCCAATCTCGGCTCCATCAAGCTCCACTCCGGCTATCACCACCTGACCAACTGGGGCACCACCTCGGTCATGTGCATCATCGGGGAGAAAAAGCCCCGGCCCTTCTATGACGAAGCGGGGAAT
>CACYXZ010000247.1 GCA_902778525.1 Oscillospiraceae bacterium
CATCCTTTAAGTGAATTTTTATACCATTGTAGTGGATAAAAACGGATATGTCAAGAAAAATGCAGGGAAAGAAACCTGCGCTTGCAGAAAATGGGCGAAAGCGTCGCTTTCGCCCATTTCTTTTGCATAATCAGAAGTCCGCGTTGCCCACGGTCCTGGGATGGGGGATCACGTCCCGGATGTTGCTGATGCCCGTGAGATACATGATCATCCGCTCAAAGCCGAGACCGTAGCCTGCGTGATGGGTGGAGCCGTAGCGCCGCAGGTCCAGATACCACCAGTAGTCCTCGGGGTTCAGACCCAGCTCGTGCATGCGGTTCTCCAGCACGTCCAGACGCTCCTCACGCTGGCTGCCGCCGATGATCTCGCCGATGCCGGGGACCAGGCAGTCCGCAGCGGCCACGGTCTTTCCGTCGTCGTTGAGACGCATGTAGAAGGCCTTGATGTCCTTGGGGTAGTCGGTGACGAACACAGGCTTCTGGAAGAGATGCTCGGTGAGGTAGCGCTCGTGCTCGGTCTGGAGGTCGCAGCCCCAGGATACGGGGTAGTCGAATTTCTGGCCGCTCTCCTGGAGGAGCTTTACCGCCTCGGTGTAGGTGATCCGGGCAAATTCGTTCTCCGATACGTTGAGGAGCCGGTCCATCAGGCCCTTGTCCATGAACTGGGAGAAGAAGGCCATCTCGGCGGGGCACTTCCGCAGGACCTCCCGGATCACGAACTTGATCATGGCTTCCGCCGTGTCCATATAGTCGTTCAGATCCGCAAAGGCCATCTCCGGCTCGATCATCCAGAACTCCGCGGCATGCCGCTGGGTGTTGGAATTCTCCGCCCGGAAGGTGGGACCGAAGGTGTAGACGTTGCCGAAAGCCTGAGCAAAGGACTCGGCGTTAAGCTGGCCGGAAACGGTCAGGTTGGCGCTTTTGCCGAAGAAATCCTGGGCGTAGTCCACGCTGCCGTCCTCCAGCTTCGGGACGTTTTCCATATCCAGAGTGGTGACCCGGAACATCTCGCCGGCGCCCTCGCAGTCAGAGGCGGTGATCAGCGGAGTATGGACGTACACAAAGCCCCGCTCCTGGAAGAACTGGTGGATGGCGAAGGCCGCCACAGAGCGAACACGGAATACCGCGGAGAAGGTGTTGGTCCGGGGACGCAGGTGGGCGATGGTCCGCAGGTACTCCAGAGAATGGCGCTTCTTCTGGAGCGGATAGTCCGGAGTGGAGGCGCCCTCCACTTCGATCTTCGCGGCCTTGAGCTCGATGGGCTGCTTGGCCTCAGGGGTATAGACCAAGGTGCCGGAGACGATCAGCGCCGCGCCCACATTCTGCTTGGAAATGTCCTCGTAATTATCTAAAATATCCCGCTCAAAAACCACCTGCAGGCTCTTGAAGTAGCTGCCGTCGTTGAGTTCAATAAAGCCGAAGGCCTTCTGGGCCCGCATGGTGCGGATCCAGCCGCCCACCTGAACCTGAACCTTGTCAAAGGCTTTCGGATCGGCAAAAATCTCGGAAATCAGGGTACGTTCCATTTTATTCACTCCGTCTTCAAAGATCATGGGTACGCCGCCTACCCGGCAGCGTACCCATTATTCTATACTATTTTTTATTGTGCGTCAAGAATATGATACCCGATATCCTTCCGGAAATGCATTTTCTCGAAGGAAATGGGCTTTGCGGCAGCATAGGCTTTGTCTACGGCCTCCCGAAGGGTGGGAGCCACGGCAGTGACACCCAGAACACGGCCGCCATTGGTGAAGAACTTCCCCTCCTGGAGCTTGGTGCCCGCGTGGAACACCACCGCGTCCGTCACCTGGTCAAGGCCCGTGATCTCCTTGCCCTTTTCGTAGGCCACGGGATAGCCGCCGGAGGCCAGAACCAGACAGCAGCTTGCCGCGTCCCGGAACCGTACGTCCACCTGATCCAGCGTGCCGTCCACACAGGCTTCCAGGATGTCCATCAGGTCGGTCTCCAGCAGGGAAAGCACCGCCTGGCATTCGGGGTCGCCGAACCGGGCGTTGTACTCCACCACCTTGGGCCCCTTGGGAGTGAGCATCATGCCGAAGTAAATCACGCCCCGGAAGGTGCGGCCCTCGGCGTTGAGCGCGTCCACGGTGGGCTGGAAGATGTGTTTCATGCAGAAGTCCGCGTGCTCCGCCGTGTAATTGGGGCAGGGGGAGATGGCGCCCATGCCGCCGGTGTTGGGGCCCTGATCGCCGTCAAAGGCCCGCTTGTGATCCTGGGACGAGGGCATGGGGACGATGGTCTTGCCGTCGGTAAAGGCCAGCACCGTGACCTCCGGGCCGGTCATGCACTCCTCGATGACCACCTTGGCCCCGGCCTCGCCGAAGGCCTTGTTTTCCATCATGTTGACGACGGCTTC
>CACYXZ010000248.1 GCA_902778525.1 Oscillospiraceae bacterium
TCGGTCTTGCCCGAAACGGGATCGAGACTATCCCATAGCCGCTCACGAAGTCAAGCGGCGACCGCAGATGATCTGTCGAGCGCTCGACGGCGTGAAAAGTCTCGCCACGTGGGCGGGATTCCAAAGGGCAGGGCCCTTTGGCTGCTCTTGCATACTTCTGGCAGGGCAGAAGTATGCCCCCGGAGGGAAAACGCAAAGATCTCGATATACTCCGATTTATATTTGAACAACAACCAGAAAGGAACTGATACTATATGGCATTACGCACCCGGAAAGAAATGGACCCGGAATTCCAGTGGCGGCTCAGCGACATCTACCCCACCATGGAGGCATGGGAAACAGCCTATGCCCAGGCGAAGACCCAGGTGGAAGCCCTCTCCGAGCTGCCGGGCACTCTGTCCCGGTCCAAGGAGGATCTGAAGGCAGGTTTAGACCGGATCTATGCCGCGGCGGAGCCGGTGGAACGGCTGTATCTCTATGCCAATCTGTATAAATGCGGAGACAACGGCGACCCTGACGCCCAGGCGCTGGAGGGCCGGGCCATGAATCTGTATGTGGCCCTGTCGGCGGCGCTGAGCTTTGTGGATCCGGAGATCCTGACGATTCCGGAGGAGACCCTCCGGGCGTGGATGGCCGACCCGATGCTCGCGGATTACCGGCATATTATAGAGGACACGGACCGGAACCGGGCCCACACCCTGTCGGCGGAGCAGGAGAAGATGCTCTCCCTCCTCAGCGACGCGGCCGGGACCCCGGACAATGTGTTCACCATGCTGGAGAGCGTGGACATGACCTTCCCGGACATCCCCGGTGAGGATGGGAAACCCGTCCCCCTGACCCACGGTACCTTCGGCCTGTACCGGGAGAGCCGGAACCGGGATCTCCGGCGGGAGGCCTTCCGTGCCTATCACGGGGAGTTCCGGAAATACCGCAACACCTTTGCGGCCATGTATGCCGGACAGGTGAAGCTGGATACCTATTACGCCGATGTGCGGGGCTTCGGTTCGGCGCTGGAAAAGAGCCTCTTCGCCCACAACGTGCCGGTATCGGTCTATGACAGTCTGGTGGAGGCCATCCACGGGGGACTGCCCATTATGGAGCGGTATCTGAAGCTCCGGCAGAAACTCCTGGGCCTTGACCATCTGGAGATGTACGACCTCTACTGCCCCATGGTGGAGGATGTGGAGTATAAGATCGACTACGAAACCTCCAAGGCCATGGTGAAGAAGGCGCTTTCGCCCCTGGGCGCGGAGTACGGGAAGCTGCTGGACAAGGCCTATGGGGAGCACTGGATGGATGTGTACGAGAACAAGGGCAAGACCACCGGCGCCTTTTCCTGCGGCGTCCACGGGGTGCATCCCTATGTGCTTTTGAACTTTACGGACTCGCTGGAGGACGTGTACACCATGGCCCATGAACTGGGCCACGCCATGCACTCCTACAAATCCTCCGCGCACAACTCCTATGCCAACCATGACTACGCCATTCTGGTGGCAGAGGTGGCCTCCACCGTCAACGAGGTGCTTCTGACCCGGTATCTCCAGCGGACGGAGACGGATCCGAAACGGCGGGCCTATATCCTGGGGCACCTGCTGGAGAGCTTCCGGACCACGGTGTTCCGCCAGACTCTCTTTGCCGAGTTCGAGCGCAAGGCCCATGAGATGTATCAGGAGGGCCAGCCCCTGACCGCCGAGAGCCTCAGCCGGACGTTCCATGATCTGAACGTCAAGTACTATCCCGGCGTGACCGTGGACGAGTATCAGGATGCGGAGTGGGCCAGAGTGCCGCATTTCTACAGTGCCTTTTATGTCTATCAGTACGCCACGGGCTTCTGCTCGGCGGTGGACATTGCCGACCGGATCCTGAAGACCGGCAATCCGGAGGAGTACCTCCGGTTCCTGACCACCGGCGGCAGCGATTATCCGCTGGAGGAGCTGAAGATCGCCGGCGTGGATCTGACCGGGCCCGACGTGGTGTCCCGGGCACTCCGGGTCTTTGACGAGACGCTGACGGAGCTGGAAGAACTGCTGGAAACGATGTAAGGGAGAGAAAAACCATGGACGAGATCACAAGGGGCCTGTTTTCCTTTATCGAACAGAGCCCGACGGCTTTTCATGCCGTGGAAAACGCCCGGTCCGCGCTGGAGGAGGCCGGTTACCGGCCGCTGCTGGAGTCCGGGGAATGGACGCTGGAGCCGGGACAGGGATACTATGTCACCCGGAACCAGTCCAGTCTGATGGCCTTCCGGGTGCCGGAGCACATCCGGTGCGTCATGGCGGGCGCGGCCCACACGGATTC
>CACYXZ010000249.1 GCA_902778525.1 Oscillospiraceae bacterium
AATCCTCAAACAGGGCCTTGGTGCGGGAGTAGGTGTGGGGCTGGAAGGCGCAGATGACCCGATTGTAGCCCAGGGTTTTTGCGGTTTTCAGCAGGACGTGGAGCTCACCGGGGTGGTGGGCGTAGTCATCGTAGATCTTTGCGCCGTTCAACTCGCCCTTGTACTCAAAACGGCGTTCCGCGCCCTGATAGCTGTGCAGTCCGTCGGCGATCGCCTGCGGTGCGATGCCGATGCTGAGGGCGACGGCTGCCGCCGCCAGGGCGTTGTTCACGTTGTGCGCGCCGGGGACCTGGAGGGAGACGGTGCAGATGAACTCCTCCCCCTGGTACAGGTCAAAGGTGGGCAGACCCTTCTCCCAGACCGGCTCTGAGCAGTAGACGTCCGCGTAGCTGCCCAGTCCGAAGGTGATAAAGGGGCGGTCCACGCCGTCCAGGGTGTCCATCGTGTTTCTGTCATCCGCATTAGCTACCACTAACCCAGTTTCCGGAACCAGGTTTGCAAAGGTGCGGAAGGAGTGTTCGATATCCGCCAGATCTTTGAAGAAATCCAAATGATCCTCTTCGATGTCCAGAATTACGGCGATGGTGGGGCGGAAGGACAGGAAGGAGTTACAATACTCACAGGATTCCAGCAGAATGGTGTCCCCCTTGCCCACGCGGTAGCTGGCCCCCAGCAGGGGCAGGTTGCCGCCGATCATGATCGTGGGGTCGATGTTGGCGGCCATGGCGATATGGGCGCACATGGAGGTGGTGGTGGTCTTTCCATGGGTGCCGGAAATACAGATGGCATTTTGATAATCCATCATGATGGCACCCCATGCCTGAGCCCGCTCAAAGACGGGGATATCGCGCTCTCGGGCGGCCTGGATCTCCGGGTTGTCGTCGTGTACGGCGGCGGTGCGGATGACCAGTTCCGCTCCCTCCAGATTCTCCGGAAAGTGGCCCGAAAAGACGGTGACGCCCTGGCTGCGCAGCTGGAGCACATTGGCGCTCTCGTTCAGGTCGGAGCCGGTGACCACCATCCCGGCGCCGAGGAGCACCTCGGCCAGAGAAAACATAGAAACGCCGCCGATCCCGATCAAATGAACATGTCTGCCGGCGGTGAGTAGTTCTTTCAATTCAGCAACGGTCATTCGGAAGACCTCCTGTTAACAATACGATACAAAAGAAAACAGATACATTATAGTACGCTTTTGGACAAATGGCAAGAATATTGTGTGGAAAAGAAATTTTTCGTCCTGCGCCGTCTCCCTTGTTCCCGGAGACGGAATGTGTTATCATAAAAACTCCATTGTTTGCGCGAAAACAGAAGCGGTTGGAGGGAGAGAACATGAGACAACAGCGCAGGTTCCCGCGGGTGCAGATCTCGACCAGAGCGGAGCGGGCAGTCAAGCGGGGTCATCCCTGGGTGTACGGCACGGAGATCAAAGCCTGTCAGGGGACGCCGGAGAACGGCGGTCTGGTGGATGTGTTCGCAGGCAACGCCTACATGGGGACGGGGTTTTACAATGACCGGTCCAAGATCACCGTTCGCATTCTCTCCCGAAACGCCAACGACCGATTTGACGCGGCCTTCTGGCGGCGGCGGGTGCAGTACGCCGTCGCCTACCGGCAGACGGTGATGCCGGGGCCAGATTTTCGCTGCTGCCGCCTCATCCACGGGGACGCGGACCAGATGCCGGGGCTGACGGTGGACCGGTACGGGGATATCCTGGTGGCCCAGGTGCTCTCTCTGGGGATGGAGCAGGTGCGGGAGCAGGTGTTTCAGGGGCTGTACCAGGTCATGGCGGAGCTGGGCCAGCCGGTGCGCGGCATTTTCCTGCGCAACGACGCAGCCATCCGGGAGCTGGAGGGACTGGGGCAGGAAAAGGGCTGGTATCCGCTGGCGGACGTGCCCCTGCCCGAGGAGACGGTGACGGAGATCGTGGAAAACGGCGTGGCCTATCAGGTGGATGTGGAAAACGGACAGAAGACGGGGTTTTTCCTGGACCAGAAGTACAACCGTCAGGCGGTCGGCAGGATCGCACAGGGTAAGTATGTCCTGGATTGCTTCACCCATACCGGGTCCTTCGGACTGAACGCCGCCCTGGGCGGCGCGGCGAAGGTGACCTGCGTGGACGTGTCCGCCGCGGCGGCGGAGATGGCCCGGGAGAATGCCCGGCGGAACGGGGTGGAGGACCGGGGGGAGGTGGTCCGGGCGGACGTCTTCGCCCTGCTGACCGAGCTGGCGGAGCGGAAGTGCCGGGACTACGACCTGATCATTTTGGACCCGCCCGCCTTCACCAAGAGC
>CACYXZ010000250.1 GCA_902778525.1 Oscillospiraceae bacterium
ACGATGCGATGGTAAACCCTCAGTACCCTTTTAAGGGTCAGCAAGTACTGACCCTTATAGGGTCTGAGCAAACCACCAGTTTACTGGTGGTTATGATTCAATAGAACAATCCGCAGACCGGCAAAGAAACTGCCTGATCTGCGGATCTTTTTTCATGGAGTTTTTTCAGCAAGGCTTGAGCGTATTCTTAGGCATCAGTACGCATAGCCGAGAATGGAACCCTTGATCCATCCCTGTACCGGATAGTTGATCTCGGCCCAGTTGCGGCCGTCTGCATAAGTGAATCTTCCTGTCGAATTCGCCTGTGTGCCGTTCACGAGGGTTGCAACCACCGGGGCGTTCAGGCCGGGATAGCTTCTGATGGCAGCCGGTCTTGCGTCACCGGTGTTGACAACACGGAATTCACCGCCGCTTACATTCTCAAGTTCCTGTTCATTCAGGTTTTTATTTTCCATGGCTCTGTCTCCTTTTTTATTCCAATTCGGGGAGACTTCCAATCCGGTACATTGAAACCGGGTTCTGTCTCCCCGCTCCGTCAAAGACTTGAATTGGCGGAGTTCTTTCTTTTGTGACTGCATCATAACACACGAAGTATCACAGAAGTGTCACACAAAAAGCGCCGATGTCTGCACGGAGGATCTGATGTTATTCCAGCTCCACGGTGGCAGGAGGCTTGGAGGTAATGTCATAGAGCACGCGGTTGACCCCGGGGACCTCGTTGACGATCCGGACAGAGACCCGGTCCAGCACCTCATAGGGAATTCGGCTCCAGTCCGCCGTCATGAAGTCACCGGTCTGAACGCTGCGCAGCACCACGGCATAGTCGTAGCTCCGCCCGTCTCCCATCACGCCGACCGAGCGCATGTTGGAGAGTGCCGCAAAGTACTGGCTCATCCGGTCCTGCAGGCCGGCTTTCGCGATCTCGTCACGGAAGATCCAGTCCGCTTCGCGCACCATATCCAGTTTTTCCTTCGTGAGCGCTCCGATGACACGGATGCCCAGGCCCGGTCCCGGGAAGGGCTGTCTCGTCACCAGGTATTCCGGCAGGCCCAACTCTCTTCCGAGCTCCCGCACCTCATCCTTGAAGAGCATGCGCAGCGGCTCGATGATCTCCCGGAAGTCCACATAATCCGGCAGGCCGCCCACGTTGTGGTGGCTCTTGATCACGGCCGCCTAGATCGTCCCCTGTGCCAGAAAGTCGACCCTCCCGATCTTCTTCGCTTCAGCCTCAAAAACACGGATGAACTCTTCTCCGATGATTTTGCGTTTCTGCTCCGGCTCGGTCACGCCTGCCAGATGGGTGAGAAAGCGTTCCTCCGCATCCACCCGGACAAAGTTCAGATCCCAGCGGGAAAACGCCGCTTCCACCTCATTCCCCTCGTTCCTGCGCATCAGTCCGTGGTCGACAAACACGCAGGTCAGGCGCTTCCCCACCGCTTCCGCCAGCAGGGCCGCCGTCACGGAGGAATCCACCCCGCCGGAGAGCGCCAGCAGGACACGGCCGTCTCCGACTTTTTTTCGAACTTCATCAACGGCCTTCTGCTTGAAATCCGCCATGGTCCAATCTCCGGCCGCTCCGCAGATCCCGTACAGGAAGTTGTGCAGCATCCGGCTGCCGTATTCGGTGTGGCTGACCTCCGGATGGAACTGGACGCCGTAAAACGCTCTGTCTTCGTCACAGATCCCGACCGTGGGGCAGACCTGGGATCTCGCCACCAGGTGAAAACGCTCCGGCACTTTCGCCATGAAGTCCCCGTGGCTCATCCAGGTGATGCTCTCTTCCGGCAGATCACGAAACAGCTTGCAGCCGGTGTCAAAATGCGTCACGGTCTTCCCATACTCCCGGGCGCTGTTCTCCTGCGCCGCGGTGACACAGCCTCCCAGCTCCTGCGCCAGCAGCTGGCAGCCGTAGCAGATCCCGAGGATCGGGACGCCGAGGGTATAGACGCCTGGATCCACACGGGGGGCGTCCTGGGCATAGACGCTGTTCGGTCCGCCGGTGAAGATGATCCCGATGGGAGCATAGGCCCGGATCTTTTCCAGCGGCATCGTCCAGGGATGCACCTCACAGTAGACATGGCAGGCCCTCACCCGCCGGGCAATCAGCTGGTTATACTGCCCGCCGAAATCCAGAATCAGAATCTTCTGATTATTCACCCTGATATTCCTCCATATCTATGATATCACGGTCTGTTTCCATGTTCCCCGCTGCAGGCGTGGAGCATATCGTTCAATGTTTCCGCTCCAGCGACGCCTGAATAAACCCGTGGAAAATCGGGTGCGGCCGGTCCGGCCGGCTCTTGAATTCCGGATGGAACTGGACGCCCACAAAAAACGGATGCTCCGGCAGTTCCACCGCCTCCACGATATAGCCGTCCGGGCTCATCCCGCTGAGCAGCAGGCCGTGCTCGCTCAGGATCTCACGGTAGTCGTTGTTGAATTCATAGCGGTGGCGGTGCCGCTCCTGCACCAGCTCCCTGCCGTAGCAGTGCCGAAGCAGACTCCCCTCCCGGAGCTTGCAGGGATACGCTCCCAGGCGCAGGGAACCGCCCTTGTCCACCTCGTCGCTCTGGTCCGGCAGGAAGTCAATCACCTTGTGCGGGCTGTCCGGGTCAAGCTCTCCTGAACTGGCCCTTTCAAGGCCGCAGACATCCCGTGCGTATTCGATCACGGCCACCTGCATTCCGAGACAGATGCCGAAATACGGGATTCCGTGTTCTCTGGCATAGCGCACCGTGGTGATCATTCCCTCCACGCCGCGGCTTCCGAAGCCGCCCGGGACGATAATCCCGTCACAGTCCTGAAACAGCTCCGGAGCCGTCTCTTCCGTCACGCCCTCACTGCTGATCCAGTCGATCTCCACCGCGGCGTCACAGGCATAGCCCGCGTGCCGCAGAGCCTCGGCCACCGAGAGATAGGCATCGTGGAGCTGCACATACTTGCCGACGAGCCCGATGCGGACCGTCTTCTTCAGGCTGCGGATCCGCTGTACCAGCTCGGTCCAGCCGGAAAGTTCCGGGGCTTTTGTCCAGAGGCCCAGCTCACGGCAGACGATGAGCGAGAAGTTCTCCTCCTCCAGCATCAGCGGCGCCTCATACAGCACCGGCAGAGTCCGGTTCTCGATCACACAGTCGGGCTTGACATTACAGAACATGGCGATCTTGCGGAAGATTCCCTCCTCCAGCGGCTCGTCACAGCGCAGCACGATAATGTCCGGGCTGATGCCCATGCCCTGCAGCTCCTTGACCGAGTGCTGGGTCGGTTTGGTCTTGTGCTCATCGCTGCCCCGCAGGAAGGGAACCAGTGTCACATGGATATAGCAGAC
>CACYXZ010000251.1 GCA_902778525.1 Oscillospiraceae bacterium
ATGATCTTAGTCTCCCTTCATTTTGTCTTTTTGTCAAGTGTTGTGCCGGATCATTTTCCCCGGAACAGCTCCGGTGAAGTTTTTCCCATCGTAGACCAGCTTACCGTCCACATACACTCCGAAGATGCCCTCCGTGAGGCTGTTGGACCGGTCATAGGTGGCGGTGTCGCGCAGCGTGTCGTAGTCGAATATCACCAGATCCGCGTCGTAGCCGTCCCGGAGATACCCCTTGTTCTTCACCAGAAGATAATCCGCAGTCAGGCCGGTCATCTTGCGCACCGCCTGCTCCAGCGTCAGGATCCCCTTCTCCTTCACGAAATAGGTGATGGCATGGGGGAAGGTGCCGCTGGCACGTGGATGGCCTTTCTCCTTCCAGCTACGGGTCAGACCGTCGCTGCCTACGATGCAGTAGGGATCCTGGATGATCTCACACACGTCCTCATCACACATACTGCTGTATACTCCGCCGGTCTCGCAGTTGTTGGCCTGGCAGAGATCGAAGAACGCCGTCCAGGGATCTTTCCCCTGCTCCGCAGCATAGTCGGAGATGAACTTTCCTTCCGCCTCCGGGGTTTTGGACGCGGAGTAAACATATACGCCGCCCCAGCCGCCGGCATTGAGGTAATAGTTGTCATAGGCGGTCTTCGGATCCTCCATCTCCCGGCGCAGCTGCTCCCGGAAGCTTTGATCGCCCAGCTTGCCCGTGAGAGAGGCAAAGCCGCTTTCAAAATACCAAGGCGGGATGCAGGCGTTGAGGGTCGTCATATTCCGGGTATAGGGGTACTGGTCGCAGCAGACACGGATGCCCTCTGCGTTGGCCTCGTGGATCAGCCGCAGCGTTTCCTTCTGTTTGCCCCAGTTGGGCTTGCCCAGCATCTTGTGGTGGGAGATATCCACCCGGACGCCGGCCTGTCGACCCACATTGATGGTCTCCTTCACCGCGTCCACGATGAAATTGGCCTCGTCCCGCATGTGGCTGGCGTAGATGCCATCGAAAGGTTCGATGACCTTGGCCAGTTCAATGATCTCCTTCTCCTCGGCATAGCAGCTGGGGGTGTAGATGAGCCCGGTGGAAAAACCGGCGGCGCCGGCCTCCATCGCTTCCCGGAGGATACCTTTCATGGCGTCCAGCTCCTTATCCGTGGAGGGCCGGTTCGCCATGCCCATAACCGCAATACGCAACGAACTGTGGCCGATGTACATTTTCGCATTGGCCGTGAGAGGCTGCTTGTCCGCATACTCCAGATAGCGGGCAAAGGAGGACCAGTTCTTCATATCCTCCGGGAACCACGTGGTGCCCATGGACAGCATATTCTGAATGGCCGCCAGATTTTCCGGTACCGCGGGGGCCATGGAGAGGCCGCACTGGCCCACGATCTCCGTAGTCACGCCCTGGGAGGTCTTGAACAGATGGGCGTCCTCGGATCCCAGGATCAGATCGCCGTGGGAATGCGCATCGATAAAGCCGGGGGCGACACAGCGGCCGGCGGCGTCGATGACCTCGGCTGCTTCCTCTTCTCCGGGCTCCATGACCAACTTTCCGCTCCGGATCCCGATGCTGCCCATATGGGAGGGTTCGCCGCTTCCATCGATGATGCGCGCGTTTTTGATCAACAGATCAAGCATGATTATGCACTTCCCTTCTTATTCACTTTGGAAGCGGGAGTCTCTGCAGCGGCTCCCGCTTGCTTCTGTGTTAATTAATAATTAACACTTTATTCCTTTATAATCAACATTTTTGTGATATTTATTCTAATTTCGTCGTTTTATACATTTTTAATTTGGCAATTTGTAAATTATTTCTGTACTCGATGTTCAGTATTATTCGCTTGGTTCAGAGGCTTTGGGGTTTTTACGCGCCGCCCTTTTCAAGCGGGCGGAAAAATGATATACTGGCCTTGCTGTGACCGGACGGTACCCGGGAAAGGAGGAGCCCTATGAAAAACCATCGTCTCCGGGCCGGGCTGTCCCTGGCGTGTTCCGCTGTCGTGATCGGCCTCACCGCCATGAGCCTGGTGGTTTTCTTCCTCGGCACCGGGGACGGCAACATGGCCGTCCACGGGACGCTGGCCTTCCGGTATTTCACCGTGGATTCCAACATTCTCTGCGCGCTCACCTGCGCCGGGCTGATCCCGGCGGCGGTGAGGGGGCTCAGGACCGGGGTCTTCTTCCCCTCCCGCCGGGCACTCATATGGAAATACGTGGGCGCCGGGGCCGTGGGCCTCACCTTCGCGGTAGTGATGGTGTTTCTGGGGCCCATGTTCGGCTACGGCGGGATG
>CACYXZ010000252.1 GCA_902778525.1 Oscillospiraceae bacterium
CAATGTGCAAATCAGATAAATGGACAATAACAAGATCGTTCATACATGGAACCTCCTTTGCAATGTTCCAATATTATACATTATTAATCGACACTTTTCAACCATTTCACCTTATAATGTCAGTAGGATGATACTTGTATAGTTAATCTCTTATGGAGTAATATTGTAATTATGCTTAACAGAACGGGCGCTTCAAGTATCGCTTGAAACGCCCTCAGAATGATATGATTTTGTTCCTGGGTGGACGAACACCCTCGAAGCATCTGTTGCTTTTAGCTCGATAATCTGGCTAATAATTGGCTAATAAGGGCCCCCAAATGGGTTACTTTTTAGCTATATTAGCACGATACTTTCCAACACAGTGTAACACACGGATTCTCAAAAAAACCAGTGTTCATGCGGGTTTTCGGACATTGTAAGGCGTGGCGTATGAGATGGTACGGAGCGAGAGTTTTAACTCCTAAGCGGCAGGTCGGAGGTTAGAGTCCTCTCTGGGGTGCCAGAAAAGCTGCCGGGATCCGCATCGGATGGATCCCGGCAGCTTTATGCTTCTCTGCTGCAGTTAAAGGGTCTCGCTGTTCCACTGCCTCCACTGCCGGAGCATGACGGCAAAATACAGCACAGCCAGGGCGGCTGCGGTGACCGCCCAGCTCATGGGATAGGCTGCCAGGAGCGCGGCGTAGGTGCCTGCGCGGCGGAATCCGGTGCAGACCCAGAGAATACGGACGCCGCAGATGCCGAACAGGCTGACCAGAGCGGGCTCAAGAGACCGGCCGTAGCCCCGCATGCTGCCGGAGATGATCTCGATCACGGCGTTGAGCGGCTGCACCAGAAGGATGTACCAGAGCCGGGTCACACCGTAGTCCAGCACCGCCGGGTCCTGATTGAAGATCCGAAGCAGAGGACGGGCAAAGAGCAGGATTCCCAGGGAAATGCAGGCGGAGAACAGCACGTTCTGGATCATGGAGATCCGTGTGACCCGGCGGCAGCGGCCTAACTGCCAGGCGCCGAAATTCTGCCCCACGAAGGTGGTGCAGGCGGAACCGAAGGAGGACGTCACGTAGAAGGCCATGACCTCAATGTTGAAGCCGGCGGAGGAGGCGGCCATCACTTCTGCGCCCAGGGAGTTGATGGCGAACTGGATCAGAATGTTGGACAGGGAAAACATCATGCTCTGAACCCCGGAAGGAACGCCGATCCGGAGCATTTCCCGGAGCACGACAGGATCGATCCGCAGCTCCCGCCAGCGGACGGACACATCGCCCTGGTCCCGCAGCAGGGAGAAAAGCAGCATTCCCGCACCGATGAGGTTGGAGGTCACCGTAGCGATGGCCACGCCCGCCACATCCAGATGCGCCACCAGCACCAGGATCAGGTTCAGCACCACATTGGCGATGCCGGACACGATCAGACACATTAGCGGCGTTCTGGTGTCTCCCTTGCTCCGGAAGATGGCGGATTCAAAGTTGTAGAGCAGGATCACCGGCATGCCCAGCAGATAGACCCGCAGGTAGGTCTCCGACATGCCCTCAATCTCCGCGGGAACCCCCATCCATCGGATGATGGGACCGGTAAGAAGCTCGCCGAGCAGGGTCAGAAACAGACCGGAGATCACCGCCACCATGACGGACGTGTGAACGGCCCTGCGGACGCCCTCCCGTTCCTGCTGGCCGATGAACTTGGAGATCACCACGTTCGCGCCGAGGGAAATGCCCACAAACAGATTCAGAAGCAGACTGATCACGGAGGCGTTGCTGCCCACGGCGGCCATGGCGTTTTTGCCCACAAACCGTCCGATCACCGCCACGTCGGCGGCATTGAACAGCTGCTGAAGGATGCCGGTCAGAGCCAGAGGAAGCGCAAAGAGCACCAACTGGCTGCCGATGGGCCCATGGAGCATATCCACGGAGCGGGACCGCCTGATGGGGCGATGATTGGTATGATAATGGTGCATGGTATTACCACCTGTATCCAGAATTACACGAGTATCATATCACAAACCGCCGCCGGACGCAACGATGGGACTGAGGCTGGAGCTCTGCGGCGCACCCAAACCCGAAAAAAAGTGATACGGTCCCGCATTATCAAACATGAACGGGAAAACCCCGGATTTCAATCCGGGGATGAAAGTGAATTCCTTGTTCCCCCGTATATTTTTGCAGAGTAATATATTGCCGTTTTGCGCATATAGTGATATAATAGATACATGAGAAAGATAAATAAAACAAGACATTCCAGATATCTATTGAATTTGCATATAGTCTGGATTCCAAAGTAC
>CACYXZ010000253.1 GCA_902778525.1 Oscillospiraceae bacterium
GCCAGTTCCGAATAGAATTGTCTTTTGTCTGCCATTGGATGCTCTCCTTTCCGCCCGTGAGGGCATAGTGATACCCCGGCGTCATGTTTGAGGCCGGGGTATGTAAAAATGGATTGATGAAATGCGATCAGTTTGCTATATTATCATTAAGAATCGTAAAACCGGAGGAAGAGAAAATGGGTAACCGCAGTACAATCTCCCGAAAAGCGATCAAGCGTACAGCGCGGAGCGCTTTAAAAAGACACTACCTGATGCTGGTGCTGCTGTGTCTGATTTCCTCGACCATCGGACTGGAATATGCGGGTACTGTTGGAAGTCTTAGCATGGGCAGCGGGGAAAGCTCGGACCAGTTGGTGGAGAGCGGGTCAACATCCGTTCAGGGCTTTTCCGGTGTCTGGCACATGCTCTCGGAGGGCGATGAAACCGTGGGTGCCCGGACGGCCAGCCTGTTTATCTCCGAGAAGCAGGAGGAACCGGAGATCAAGATCGGGAACATCTCCCTGGGCAGGACCCGTGGCGTGTTCGCCTCCGCCCTGAACATGGTGACCTCTGGTGCAGTACTGGTGCGCGTGTACGCTGCAATCTTCAATGTGGTCGGCTCTGACAGCGTAGCATCGAGCATATTTGTGGTGCTGTCGCTCTGTCTCTACCTGGCATTCCAGGTGTGTGTGATCAATGTGTTCTATGTGATCTTCCGGCGGATGGTGCTGGAGACCAGGATCTATGCCAAGGTCCCCGTACAGAGAAGCATGTTCCTCCTGCGCTGCAGGAAATGGCTCCATGTAGGCCGCGCCCTTCTGATCGCGGTGCTGATGGAACTGGCGTGGTGGCTGACCATCGTCGGCGGTGTTATCAAGCATTACGCCTATTGCCTGACGCCATACATTCTGGCCGAGAATCCAGCCCTGACTGGCCGGCAAGCGGTGACGATCTCCAGAACTCTGATGCGGGGGCATAAGTGGGAGCGGTTCAAGCTGGACCTTTCCTTCCTGCCGTGGCAGCTCCTCTCCACCTTGACGGCGGGAATCCTGGGTGTTTTCTACGTCAACCCCTATCACGCTTCCGTGATGGCGGAATACTATGCAAGGGTTCGGGAGCAGGGCATCCGGTACGGCGTGGCCGGGGCGGAACTGCTAAACGACAAATATCTGTTTGAACGTCCGGATGACGCGACGATTGAGACAGCCTATGCTGACGTTTCCGAGGACGCCACCATTCCTGCTCCGCAGGGCATTTCCGGCTTTCTTGCGAACTGGTTCGGAATCGTGTTCCGTGATTCTCCGGAGGAGCAGGCCTATGAGGCGGCGCTGGAGCAGCACACGCAGTATGCGCGGGAGCGCCTGATTCTGGAGGGAAGGGCGTATCCGGACCGGCTGTTTCCCATCCCGGATGTAGAAATGCGCAGTCGGCAGGCGGTGGAGCTTCGCCCGTTGCGGCACTATTCCGTTTGGTCCCTGCTGATCATGTTCTTCGGATTCAGCGTCTTCGGCTGGCTCTGGGAGGTGGGGCTGCACCTGATTGAGACCGGCGAGTTGGTAAACCGCGGGATTCTCCACGGGCCGTGGCTCCCCATCTACGGCTCCGGCGTTGTGATGATCCTGATCCTGCTCAACGCGTTCCGAAGCAGGCCGGGCCTGGAGTTTGGCCTGACCGTGGTCCTGTGCGGCGTGGTGGAATACTTCACCTCTTATGTCATGGAGATCACCCACGACGGAATGCGCTGGTGGGATTATAGCGGATACTTTTTGAACATCAATGGACGTATCTGCGCGGAGGGGCTGCTGGTGTTTGGCATCGGCGGCTGCCTGGCGGTGTATGTGCTGGCGCCTCTGGCCGACAATCTCCTGCGGCGGCTGCAAACCAGACGGGTCGCCGCCACGGCCTGCGCCCTTGTCTGCGTCTTTTTATGTGACCAGATCTATTCGGGCCAGCATCCCAACACCGGTGCCGGCGTCACAGACACCGCGGCGGCAGAAACCGCTTCACCCGTCCATATTTCAGCGGATTGCAGTGACAATCATTTTCCAAGCGAAGCGGATGCTCCCTCCGTTCATCTTGAGAAGCAGGAAATTGTGGAGGGAAAAGAGATGGAGTTTTCCGATCGGGTCATCGAATACCTGAAAGAAACCTATCAGCCGGACGCCATCATAACCTATGGCTCCTTTGCTGACGGAACTGCAAACGAGAATAGCGATTTTGATGCGCTTGTCATTGCGGATAACAAAAAGAGGCATGATGCATCCGTGATCGACAGCAC
>CACYXZ010000254.1 GCA_902778525.1 Oscillospiraceae bacterium
CCAAACCGGCACGATTGGGACGAAACCTGTTTTTTCAGATAAAGAAACTGCCGCCTTTCGGCGGCAGCTGAGCTTTCTGTCACAGTCCGTAGATCAAAACGATCGCCGTCCAGGAGGTGGCAACAGCGATCAGGCCCACCAGACCGCCCAAACGGAAATAGTCCTTGAACCGGTACCCGGCCACCTGCACCATGGTGATGGTGGTGGTGGCGACCGGGGTCGCCATGGCCAGATTGCACCCCATAACACAGGCGATAGCGATGGGAACGGGATTGATCCCCGCCTCCACGGCCATGGGCACGGCGATGGAGGCCAGCATGGACACCAGCGAGCCATTGCTCATAAACATGGAAATCAGCCAGCCCGCGATCAGGAACAGGCCGACCATGACCTTCGGATTGGTCAGCCCCGTGCCGAAGGTGCCAAGGAGAAAGGTGATCACCGCGTCCCCGGCGCCGGACTTGACGAATCCGTCCGCGATGGCCAGAGCAGCGCCCAGGGTGATGATAGCGGGCCACATCATGTTGCGGAGCTCCGTCTTTCCGTCCACACAGCCGGTACCGATCACGATGGCCGCCCCGGTCACTGCCACAAGACCCAGATCCCATCCAAAAGGCTGCGCGATAAACAGCACCACGGATACCCCGAACACGGCCAGAGAGATCACAGCGTTGCGCTTGTTCAAAGGAATCTCCGCCATGGCCTTTCCGGTGTCCGCCACCTCGTCGAAGTCGAACCACTTCACGGAAAGGTCATAGAGGAAGAACCAGTAGCAGATCGCCACCACGGCCAGCACCGACAGCGCCACCGGCGCGGTGGTAAAGAATTTGAACGTGGTCTGGCCGGTGATCTCCAGCACCTCGTTGGCCAGCAGCGGCGCGGTGGAGCCTGCCAGAGAACCCGTTCCGCCGATAAGACCGCCCATGGCCAGAGGCAGATACAGATGCTTTTTCTGTATTTTCCCGCCTGAGGTCTTTGCCGTGGAGGCAATGAAGGGCATGAACATGGCCACAAGAGCGGAATTGTTGGTGAACATGGAGATGATTCCGGCACTCAGGAACACCAGCACCAGAAACAGCTTTTCCCCCCGCCGGGTCATCCGCTGGAGCACATGCTCAAACTGAACGATGACGCCGCTTTCGATGATGGCATTGATGATGACGATCATGCCGAAGGTCAGAAGGACCGGCGTGCTGCCGAAGTTGGAAAATGCCTCTTTGGAGCTGACCGCGCCGGAGAAGACCATGGCCAGCATGCCGATCATTGTCACCAGCGCCACCGGCAGCTTGTCCAGAATATACAAAAAGCAGGTGATGGCGATTATTATGAGCGTGATTCCGGCTTGTGTCATTTGAGACACTCCCTCCATCTTGAATTGGCCCTCCGGCTGATCTGGCATACGCTCCGTCGTTCGGAGACCTCAGGGACAGCATAAACGAAACGAGCCGGAAATGTCAAGACCTGTTCTCCTTACCACTTTCCGCCAGATGCGTTTGTCCAAAGAACTTCGTCTCACCAATTTCTGTCAGACGGCGGGCCTCCCGCTGAAAGGCCCGCCTGAAATGCTACAGGTCCTCATACCCCGCCGTCTCGGCGGTCTGTCCGGAGGGCATGCCTGTAATTCGGGCCGTAGGAAAACGTCCCGGAAAACGTCCGGTAGGGCACCGGCGGCATCGGGGTCTTCTGCAGGGGCCGCACGTCCGTGTATAAGTCGTAATGACCGCCCGGGACGGTGGGCGTCTCCTCGATTCCAAGGCCAGCGGGATAGACCGCCGCGCCCTTCTCCGGGTCGAATTCCATGCCGGCAGGTGTGACAAAGTCCGTATAGACCGCCAGGTGCCAGATCCTCCACGCTCCGTCCTCCCGGACCAGGTCCGCCGCCAGCTTCCCGTAGGCCCACAGACCCACGGGTCCGGTTTCATCCACCGCCGTCACCTGCGCCGACACAGTCCAGAGTCCCTTTGCCGTCTCCATATCCCCGGCGATTTCAACGCAGGGCGTGGACAGGGTCTGCAGGGACAGCGTATTGGTGCCGTAGCGAAGCTCGTCCGGCTGATCGGCCATCTCCGGCTCCAGCGACGACAGGATCTCGTCGTACCGGGCCTTCCGGCGGTTCTCTGCCCCGGCGTAATACTTTTTCAGGGCCTCATATCCCACAAAGCTGCCGTTGTTCTGGGTGAAGGAGGGATCCGGCGCCCGCCTGCACCAGATCCGCTCCAGTTCCAGATCTGTCTGCCGCCGTCC
>CACYXZ010000255.1 GCA_902778525.1 Oscillospiraceae bacterium
AAAAAAGAAAGAGAAATGATCAAAGCAGGAAACGCGTCCTTAACAAATGGATGCGCATGCCGTTAAGCTGCTTTTTGGCGGCGATTATAGTTTGGTCCGTGATCCAGCCGGCGCTTGCGCTGGAAGATGTTACAGAGGTTCAGGAAGCGCCGGCCGCTGCGGAGACGATCCATACATCCGCGGACGTGGTGACCGAGACGCCGGCCAAAGAAGAGGCCGGGCCGGAATCCGGGGCTGAAGAAGGAGCCGGGGAACCAGAGCCCGTTCAGTCGGGGAATCATGTGGAGTCGGAGCCGTCCGCCGAACCGGCGGCTTCGCCGGAGCCCTCTCCTTCTCAGGAGCCGGAGCCCTCTCCTTCCCAGGAGCCGGTGCCCTCTCCTTCCCAGGAGCCGGAGCCCTCGCCTTCTCAGGAGCCGGTGCCCTCTCCTTCCCAGGAGCCGGAGCCCTCGCCTTCTCAGGAGCCGGAGCCCTCGCCTTCTCAGGAGCCGGAGCCTTCGCCTCAGATCGAAGAGATTCCCCAGCCGGACCTCACAGCCGATGTGGAGAACGCACTCGTCTGGAGCGGCATGTTCCGGAATGCTGTGTTTGGCATTATCAACGGAGAGAATCTTTTGACGGTGGCCCGGTCCCAGATCGGTTATCAGGAAAGCACGAAAAACTTTAAGGTGGTCCAGGACCAGATCTGCGGGTATTCCCGCTACGGCGCATGGTATGGCGAGCCCTACGGCGACTGGAACGCCATGTTTGTTTCCTTCTGCCTGTCCTATTCCGGCATTTCCGAGCAGGAGATCCCCTATGAAAAAGACAGCGCTCGCTGGGCCGCCCGGCTGAGCGGCCTGAATATGTTCGCGGCTCCGGGCAGCTATACCCCCAAGCCCGGCGATCTGCTGTTCCTGCGGGAAAACGGCGTGATCCGGGTCGCCGTTCTGGAGTCAGCCGGCAGCGCCCTCACCGCCATCGAAGGAGACTGCGGCGGCGCGGTCTGCCGCAACGTTTACAGCGTATCTGACAGCAGAATATACGGTTTCGGCATCCTGCCGGAGCAGATGCCTGCCCAGCAGTTCACCGCTATGGCGGGGTCTGAGGTATGGGTCGGGGTTTCCGCAGAAGCGGGGTCCCTGCCTGCCGGTACAGTCATGACTGCTGCACTGATTCGGGACCAGCAGGTCCTGGACGCCGTGGAGGCGGCGGTGGAAGAGGAAGTCGAAGAGATCCAGGCGGTGGATATCACCTTCCGGGACTATTACGGACGGGAGATCGAGCCGAAGCATCCTGTGAGCGTGGCGATGGCCTCTGAGATCGTCCCGGACGCGGACCCTGTTGTGGTTCATCTGGACGATGCCGGGCAGACCCAGGTGGTCGAGACCCAGACCGCGGAAAACTGCGTCGTGTTTGACGCGGACGCGTTTTCCGTCTATGCGATCGTGACCCGTTCTCTGGAGCAGATCGTCAAAACAACCAGCGGCGCCCAGTACAGAATCACGGCTTCCTATGACAGCCGCAGCGGGATCCCCTCGGACGCGGAGCTGGTGGTTGCCGAACTGCTTCCCGGCACGGCGGAGTATGATGAATATGTTGCCCAAAGTCTGGAGACGGTGGGAAGAACGGCCGGGAATCTCGATTTTGCCCATGCCTTTGACATCTCGATCCGCGACAGTCATACGGGCGAGCATATCCAGCCGACGAAGGACGTTTCCATTACCGTAGAACTTTTGAACGAAGAACTGAATCAGGACGCGGAGATCAGCGTCGTACATTTCGGGGATCAGCCGGAGCGGGTGGACGCCTCCGTCAGCGGAGAGGCGATCGAATTCTCCACAAGCGGCTTTTCCGTGTTCGTCGTACAGCAGGTCAAGCTCGAAAAGGTGATTTCTACAACAGACGGGCAGACCTATCAGATCACCGTGGAATACGATACGGGCTCCGGCTTCCCAGCGGATGCTGAAATCCGGGCGGTGGAGGCAACGGCTGCCGACGCGGCCTTCGCGGAAAACCTCGAGGGCGCGGCGGAGGCGATGGGCGTTGACGTCTCGGCCCTGACCTATACAAAACTGATCGACATATCCATTGTGGACGGAACCGGGAAGGAATACCAGCCCGATCACAACGTAAAGGTTACCATCACCTTGCTGGATGAGGCGTCCGGCGATGTGCAGGATCTCCGGGTGGTCCACCACGGGCAGATCGCGGAGGAGCTTCCGGCGACCACGTCCGGAGCATCCGTATCCTTTGAAACAGACGG
>CACYXZ010000256.1 GCA_902778525.1 Oscillospiraceae bacterium
TCCACAATATGCATGTCACCCTGGAAGCACAGGCCGAATTCGATCTCATGATGCATGTGCGGAGTGACATAGGTCAGACGGCTCATGGAAAACTTGAAATTGGTGCCGCTGTACTCGATCAGTTCATAGGCGTTTGCCATATCATCCCTCCCATAAAGCACATGGTACCAGATGACCGCAAACTTGTCACGTGACAAACGAAACATAGTTCTTTGAGATTGTCTGTTTCTATGGTATAGTTCCACCCGGTCCGGAACTAAAGGAGTGCGGGAGACCGCAAACTGATTCCCGGCGATGGGAGGTTGGAATATGAACTATGCATACGTGATTGCCGAGGATGTCAATGCCCCGGAACTGCGGCTGGACCTCAGGGACAGCTGGGCCAGACGGATAAAGACCGGCAAGTCCGACAGGAAGCGGATCAGCCGTGAGGAAAAACAGGCGCAGAAGCTGGAAGTGATCTGGCAGGAAATGGAAGAAGGCCGTCATGACTGGCGTCTGATGCCGAGAAGCACGCCCAATCCGGCATAAGCATTACCGTCCCTGCGGGGACGGTTTTTCTTATGCCTGCATGGATGACAGGACGTAGCAGAACTGTTACAATTCAGAAGGATGAAAGCCGGGCAAGCCGGCGTTTATTCTGTGAACAGCCTGCGGCTGTAATGGATGGAGGTGTATCTATGAAACGCATGATGATCCTATGCTTGTCCCTGCTGTGCCTGCTCAGCGCCTGCCAGCCCACGCCGGAACAGCCCTTCGTCATCCAGAACGACCAGGAGAAGATGCTGGAAACTGCCAAGGGGGTGGAGGAATCGAAGCCGGAACCGGCGGCGGAGCCGGTGGACTTCTATGAATGGTTAGGCGCGCCTAGGACCTTCCAAAAGAAGCTGTCAGGCACCGGCGGGCGGCTCCAGGTGGAGGTGGACGCGGAAGTCATATTGCCGGACGCGGAGCTGCCCATTATCCGGGTGACGCAGGACCGGTTCGACCGGCAGCGGCTGCTGGCCTTCGTGGACGCCCTGCTCCCCCCGGAGGCGGAGTTCGTGACGCCGGAGGTGATGCCTGTCGGCGAGGACAAAACGTATTACCTGCGCTCCAAGGGCTACTACGTCCGGATCATCCAGCTCATGCAGTGGGCCATCGACCACTGGGACGAAGGGGGCAGCCAGCACTTCGACAACGACGATTCCACCCGGGCGGACGTGGAGAAGCGCCTTGCCGAGACCCTCTATGAGCAGAGCCTGGCCCCGGAGAAGATGCCCCGGGTGGCCCGGGAGGACCTGAAGATGGACGGCTGGTGGCAGGCCACCGTGGACGACATGACCCTTTTCGATATCCTTCTTCTGACCAATCCCTGGGACGGGACCGTGGAGCGGCTCGAATACCGTCGGGATTCCCTGCAGAACCCCAACGTGTGCTGTTGGCAGAACATCCCCAACGACATTCCCCGGCAGCAGGCGGAGGCAGCGGCCATGGAGCTGGTGCAACAGCTTCCCATCGGGGACTTCACCCTGGCCGTCGGGTGGCCGGAGGCGTACGACGACTACGGCGACGCCAGGGTGCCTTGCTGGCGGTTCTGGTTCACCAGGTCCTTCGGCCGGGTCAGCGAGACCATCACCAACGCTTCTTGCACCCGGGAGGAGGGGTACAACCACCAGCGGAACTACGAGAAGCTGTTGGTGACCGTGGACAAGGACGGGGTGGCCGGGGTCCGGTACGATGCCCCCCACGTGGTAGAGGAGACGTTGGCGGAGCAGACCAACCTGCTGCCCTTTGCCACCATCGAGGAGATCTTCGACAAGATGATCCTGGTCTACGACAACCTCTTGAACGACGGCACCCGGGACAAGTCCTATTGGACCTACCACATCCAAAAGGTCAGGCTGGGCCTCGTGAACATCCCAGAGAAAAACTCGGAGAACGGGCTCCTGGTGCCCGCCTGGACGTTCCTCGGGTATATCCACTACGAAAGTCCCTATGAGAACGACGACGTCGGCACCAACGGCCTGAAGCCCTTTTTGACCATCAACGCTGTGGACGGCAGCATCATCGACCGGGAGGGATGAGAACGCCCCTGCTCTTCACCTTCTCATCATCACTAGCGCGCCGCAGCCCAGGGCCAGGGCCAGGACCAGGAAGCACAGGACCCACCGGGGCAGGAGGCAGAGGAGGACCACGATCAGGATCGTCAATAGAAGAAGCAGAAGCATTTGGCTCTTTTCATAGGAAAGCACCCCCATAGTACATGGTACGCAGCCGCCCGGCCAAAGGTTCCCGAAATTTGTCGGCGGGCATAGGATACATGTATCATACATTTTGCGAAGGAGGCTGCCCATGGAAGGAGCCTTGTTGTCGGTGGAAAAAGTATCCGTGTACTATCACACGCCCCAGGGGGAGACGGAGGCGGTGCGGAATTTGAGCTTTCAGGTCCAGAAGGGGGAGTTCGTGGCGGTGGTGGGGCCCTCGGGCTGCGGCAAGACCACCATGCTGTCCCTCATTATGGGGCTGAACCCGCCCTCCAAGGGCCAGGTATCATTTCCCCAGGGCCCCTGCCCCATGGGGTATATGCTTCAGCGGGATAATCTGCTGGAGTGGCGGACC
>CACYXZ010000257.1 GCA_902778525.1 Oscillospiraceae bacterium
CAGGCCGCCTCCCGAACAGAGTCTTCATCCGGCACACCGCCTTCGCAGGAGAGGATCACATGACTCCCGTGGATCTTTTGCGTGTGGAACCACAGATCACTTTTGAAGGAGGATTTCAGTGTCAGCAGGTCATTCTGGCTGTTGTTGCGCCCGACCCGAATCCGGAGACCATGCGATGATACAAACTCCATGGGTTTGGACGGCGGTGTTCTCATGCGTTTCTTTTTGTCCTGCTGCCGGAGATAGCCGCCCGAAACCAGTTCCGCACGGATTTCGTTGAGATCCTTTTCATTTTCCGCGCGGCTGAGCTCGTCCAGAATGCTCTCCAGATACTCCAGCTCCGCGCTTCCTTTTTCGATCTGTTCCGTCAGAAAAATCTCCGCGTTTTTCGCTTTGTTATATTCCTTAAAGTATTTCGCGGCATTCTGCTGGGGTGAGAGCAGGGGACTCAGGGGAATCTCGATCTCCCGGAGTTCCGGATCATAGTAGTTTTCTGCAATGAGCTTATTCTGTCCCTTGGAGATCCGATAGAGATTTGCGGTCACGAGTTCGCCTTTGATTCGAAGCGCGTCCCGATCTGCCGTGGCCGCCAGTTCTTTTTTCTGGTTTTCCAGTTTGCGTGCCGTGCGATTTCTCAAGTTGGTGACGGTTTTCGTTATGCCGGAGGATTTGGACTTCATACGGGCCGCAGCATCCCGCTGGGCGTAAAACCGGTCCAGCAAGCCGCTGAAGCTGTCCTGAGGCATTGATTCCACCATGCTACCGTACTGCAGCACAGGCTGATAGCTATAGTCCCAGGATACGCCGTTTTTCAGCAGCAGATAAGGGATACCGGTCTCCTCCCGCATCCGGGAGAACGTCTGAACGAGGTAGGCCGCGAACGTATACCGATCAGAGAGCGGCAAGGTGTTCAAATCCTCAAGATCCGGGTCAAAACCATATACAAGCTCTCTGGCAATCAGCGGAGGAATGCCTGCGAATCGGTCCATCAGGAATGCGTCAGGACGCACCGGAGCGGCAACGCCCTCCAGCATTGCCGTAACGTCTGCAAGCGACACGGCAAACGGGTTCTGCTTGTCCTGCTGGGGCGGCAGGTGATAAAAGAGTCCGGGGAGGACCTGCCGCTGCTGACTCATTTCGTAGTCCACGCGGCGGACACAGTCCACGATTCGTCCATCCTGTCCGCACAGGATCAGGTTGGAATTTCGCCCCATCATTTCCACGATCAGGTGACGGGTTGCCGCCTCGCCGAGTTCGTCGGTGCACTGGAAGGAAAAGTCCAGTACGCGTTCCATGGGGGGCTGAATGATCTCGATCAGCTTTCCGCCGGTCAGATGCTTGCGGAGCAGCATACAGAACATGGGCGGGGAGGCCGGATTTTCCTGCGGTACGGTGGTAATATGCGCCCTCGGATGGGAGGAATTTGCCGAAATCAGGAGACGCACCGGCCCGCTGCTTCCGCGCATGGCAAGGACGACCTCGTCCTTCGCAGGTTGGTGGATCTTATCCACTTTTGCGCCCGTTAAGCAGCTCCGAAGCTCCTCGGCAACATGACTTAGATAAATAGCGTCAAGCGGCATGCTTTCCCTCCATGATCACAGAAAACAGTTCCCGGAGCCGGTCCTGCCGGCCCAGCAGATACATTGCGCCGAAGAGCGCCTCCAGTCCGGTAGCCCTGGAGTACTGTGCGTGAGTAGCGTTCTTCGGAATATTATGGACGTCAGCATTGCGGCCCCTGCGATAAAAACCGGTTTCCTCTTCGCTGAGCAGCGGAAGAATCCGGTCTGCGGCCTCTGCCTGGGCTCCGGCATTGACAAGGGAAGTGGTGTCCTTATGCAGATGCGCTCCAGTGGTGCTGCCCGAGGTGATCAGATATGTCCGCACAAGGATCTCATATACCGCGTCCCCAATATGCGCAAGGCCCAAAGAGGAAATCTCGTTGACCTCCCTTACAGACATTTCCGGATGAAACAGGTCCAATGACATCTTCATGACTCCTTTATACTCTCACAGTATTCCTGAACAAACCGGTCAAATCCGGCGATATAGCGGTAGAATTCCTGAACCTGATCCGGCTTGAATCCGGACAGATACTCCGAATAAAACCGGTCGATCTCCCTGTGGAACGCCATCGCGTGTTCGCGTCCCTTTTCGGTTAAAAACAAAGTCTGGTGCTTTCCGGA
>CACYXZ010000258.1 GCA_902778525.1 Oscillospiraceae bacterium
GGCCAGCGCCGCATCCGCTCCGCCCTCTGTCAGGGCGTCATAAAAATGCGGAAGTGCTCCGGCTCCGCCCGACGCGATGACCGGCACGGGCACGGCATCCGCAATTGCCCTTGTAAGTGCAAGATCGTAGCCGGCCTTTGTTCCGTCGCAGTCCATGCTGGTAAGAAGGATCTCTCCCGCGCCCAGCCGGCATGCTTCCTGCGCCCACCAGACGGCGTCGATGCCGGTATCCAGCCTGCCGCCGTGCTTATAGATGTTCCACCCTCCGTCCGGACGGCGTTTTGCATCGATGGCCAGTACCACGCACTGGCTTCCGAACTTTTCGGCAGCTTCGCGGATCAGCTCCGGTCTGTCAATGGCGGCAGAATTCACGGAAATCTTGTCAGCGCCTTCGCGCAGAAGCCGCCGGAAATCCTCCACCGTCCGGATACCACCGCCCACGGTAAAAGGAATAAACACGCTGGCGGCAACGGCTCTGACCATATCGACCACCGTATCTCTTGCTTCGTTGGAGGCCGTGATATCCAGGAACACCAGCTCGTCCGCCCCTGCGGCATCATAGGCTCTGGCGATCTCCACCGGATCTCCGGCATCCCTCAGGTTCACAAAATTTACGCCCTTGACGACTCTTCCCTTGTTGACATCCAGACAGGGAATGATCCTTTTTGTAAACATCAGATCTTCCCCCTTTCTGTCTGAAGAAAATTCCTGAGGATCTGAAGGCCCCACCGGCTGCTCTTTTCCGGATGGAACTGACAGGCAAAAATATTGTCCTTTTCCACCGAAGCATGGATCTTCGTGCCGTATTCCGTCACGGCCTTTACAATGCCGGGATCCTCTGCCTTCAGATAATAAGAATGAACAAAATAGACATACGCATTTTCCGGAATGTCCCGGGTCACGACACTGCCCGCACCGATGACCGCATTGTCACCAATGTTGACGCCAGGCAGGATCACGGTGTTCGCGCCGATCCAGACATTGTTGCCGATGTGGATCGGGATGGAATAATGGGTGCCCATCAGGCGGATCTCCGCGTCCATGGGATGGCCCGTCACCGCGATGGTCACGTTCGGGCCGATCATGACATGATCCCCGATCCAGACTTCTCCGTCATCGACGATGGAGAGGTTGAAGTTGGAATAGAAACCTTCGCCCAGGTGGACGTTCGTACCGTAGGACATGTGCACCGGGGATTCCATCCAGAACCGCTCTCCGTGGCTGCCCAGGATCGAATCCATGATCTCCCGCTTTCTGGCCACGTCGGTGGGCCGGGTGTTGTTATAGTCGAACAGTTTTTCCTTGCATTCCTGACGCTGCCGGAACAGTTCCTGCTCCAAAGCCTGGTCGACCGGATCGGTATGGCGCCATTCGGTAAAGACCATACCGGCTTTCATTTTCTCTTCTAATGTCATACTTTACCCCAGAAACTTGAAGACCTTCTCCCAATACGGGATCAGCACTTCGGAATCCGTCATATACAATTCATGCTTCATGCCCGGGACCTTGTACAGTTCGCAGTGCGGCGTGCGGCTGGCGAACAGGTCCTCGGACTCGTTCTTGACGACCGTGTCGGCTCCGGCCTGGCACAGCAGGACCGGGATGGTGATCCGGCCGGTCCAATGCTTGGAGGTGACCCGCTTGGTGGCCTTGACCGACTCCTTACCCCAGTTAATGGAAGGTGCCTGGGTCTGCAACAGTTCGTCCGCGAGACGCTTTTTATGATAGTACAGGTACCGGCATTCGGAAGAATCACAGCTGTTTTCGAAATCAGGCTCCGTAGCGAAACCCGCCTGCGGATTCATGGGCAGGACCTTTTTCGCACCCATACCCTTGAGGGAGGCCACCGCATAGACGACTGGTGTGGGGATCTTGCCGAAGCCTAAGCCCAGCATGGGGGAAGACAGGACTGCCTTATTGAACAGTTCCGGATAGTCCTCGATGATCCAGGCACCTACACAACCGCCCATGGAATGGCAGTACAGGTACAGGGGCAGGCTGCCCGCAGCCGGCTTGACGACCGTATCGACCAGGTGCTTTAAGTCCAGCACATAATCGCGGAAATGCTCCACATGTACCACCAGCAGATCCTGGTTGTGGCGGTAGGACCGCCCGTGGCCCCGGTGGTCGATGCCGAAGACCTCGTACCCGGCCTGCAGCATGTAGTAGATGG
>CACYXZ010000259.1 GCA_902778525.1 Oscillospiraceae bacterium
CCGGAGCTGCTGGAGACGCCGCTGTCGGAGCCGGTGGATTTCTGATATGGCCCGCAGGAAAGACTATCCCCTGTTCCGGCTGATCAAGTTCCTGGTCTGGGTGTTCTATCCGAAGACCACCGTAGAGGGCGCCGGGCATCTGCCGGAGGAGCCCGCCCTGATCGTCGGCAACCACAGCAAGATGAACGGCCCCATCGCCTGCGAGCTGTATTTCCCCAGAAAGCGCTACACCTGGTGCATTGGGGAGATGATGCATCTGAAGGAGGTTCCGGACTACGCCTTCCGGGATTTCTGGTCCCGGAAGCCCCGGTCGGTCCGCTGGTTTTTCCGGCTGCTGTCCTATTGGATCGCGCCGCTGTCGGTGTGCGTGTTCAACAACGCCGACACCATCCCGGTCTATAAGGACGCCCGGCTCATCCGCACCTTCCGGACCACCATGGACACGCTCTCCGCGGGATCGGACGTGGTCATCTTCCCGGAGGAGGACGCCCCGTACAATCACATCCTCTGTCAGTTCCAGGACAAATTCGTGGATACCGCCCGGTTCTATTACAAAAAGACCGGGAAGGAGCTTTGTTTCGTGCCGCTCTATCTGGCCCCGGCCCTGCATAAAATGTTCCTGGGGGAGCCCGTCCGGTTCCGGCACGACGCCCCCATTGAGGAGGAGCGGCAGCGAATCTGCACATATCTCGCGGAGGAGATCACCAGGATGGCCGAGGCCCTTCCCCGCCACCGCGTGGTTCCCTACAACAACATTCCCAAACGGGATTACCCCTACAGCAGGGCCGAAGAGGTGAATTCAAATTGAACCGTCCCATGGTCGACTACCGGGGATTCCGCCCAAGCCGCATCCGGGAACCGCAATACCGTCATCTGCTTCTGATCGTCGGCTGGATCGTCTATTTTATCTTCTTTTTTCTGACGGAAAACCTGATTCCCCTGGAGCGCTGCCATCTGGTCCACTGCCGGCTGGATGATCTGATCCCCTTCCGGGAGGAATTCGTGATCTTCTACTGCTACTGGTATGTGCTGGTGTTCGGTTCCCTGCTGTATTACCTGCTGTTTGACGTGGAGCGGTTCTCCCGCCTGCAGGTCTATATCATCATCACGCAGGTCGTGGCCATGGCGGCGTACATCCTCTGGCCCAGCCGGCAGGATCTCCGGCCGGAGGTCTTCCCCCGGGAAAACTTCTTCACCTGGGTGCTGTCCCTCATCTATACCTTTGACACGCCCACGGGGGTCTGTCCCTCGCTGCACGTGGCCTACTCCATGGGCATCGCCTCCACCTGGCTGGGAGACCGCCGCGCCTCCCCGGCCTTCAAGGTCTTCGTCACCGTCTCCGCAGTGGTGATCTCCCTGTCCACCATGTTCGTCAAGCAGCACTCGGCGGTGGATGTGATCGCCGCCGTCGGTCTGGGGATCCTGACGGAGATCGCCGTCCGGTATCTGATGCCGAAGCTGCCCTTTCAGTCCGCATAAAAAAGCCGCCCGGCCGGGCGGCTTTTTCGCGTTACAGGCCGGGGATCTCCATTCCGCTGTGCAGCGGATGAAGCTTCGGCCCCATGATCTTTTCCATGATCTCATAGGCTGGGAGGCTGGTGCAGTGGCCGGTGTAGAACGCCGTGTCCATCTCCCCCAGCTCCCGGGCGGTGTCCTCGATGTCCCGGATCTCCTCCGGCGTGTAGGCGCTGCCCTTCATGAAGTGGAACCCGCTGATGACCAGATCCGGATCCCTGCCGTACACCGCCCGGAACCGGTCCAGAACGTTCAGGATCCCGTTGTGGGCGCAGCCGGAGAACAGCAGATATTTCCCGTTTTGCCGGACCACCAGCGCCTGCTCATGGTCGAAGCTGTCCTGCACCATCCGGTCGTTTTCCCGGCGCATCAGCCGCAGGTTGCTCTTTGACCAGCACCGCCGTCCGGTGATCCCCGAGAGAATGGAGACCTCCTCGTCCACCTCCATACTGCCCTCCAGCAGATGGAGCCGGGGAAGTTCCAGAATGGACTTGTCGATGCCGATATAGCGCTCCCCCTCCGGGTCCAGACCGTAGTAGTCCAGTCCGGCGGTTCTCTGCATATAGATCTCCGCGCCGGGATAGGCCGCCGCGAAGGCCGGGATCCCCCCTGCGTGGTCGTAGTGGCCGTGGCTCAGGAACAGCAGATCCACCG
>CACYXZ010000260.1 GCA_902778525.1 Oscillospiraceae bacterium
GCGGGTCTGGAGCGGGAATACCCCGGCGTCCGTGTCCTGTACAATCCGGATTATGCCGCCGGAAACAGCATCACGTCGCTCTATCATGCCCGGGAGCATCTGGGGGCCTGCGTGATCATGGACGGGGACATCATCATACGGAATCCGAAGATCCTCACGCCGGAGTTTGAACAGTCCTGCTATTGCTGCATGTGGATGGAGGACACCCGGGAGGAGTGGATCCTGCGGCACCGGAACTGGATCGTTACCGACTGCCTGGAGGAAGGCGGCACCGGCTGGGCCCTGCGGAGCATCTCCCTGTGGACCGAAGAGGATGCGCTTCGCATGAAGGACCAGCTGACCTTTGAATATGAGCGCAACGGCCTCAGAAATGTATTCTGGGACTACGTTCCCATGCTGATCTATCCGGACCAGTACACCATCGGGATCCGAAGGATCCGGGAGGACGACATGACCGAGATCGACTCCTTTGCAGATCTGTGCCGTCTGGACCCGTCCTATCAAGCTATGAAAGAGGGATAAAAATGGAGGAAAAGCAAGCAACCCTTTCCAATTACAGACCGGATATACCGCTGATCGTGGTTCCGTTTCTGGTGATTGGCGGCATCAGCGCCACATTCTTCATCTGGCCTGAGAGTGCCACAAACACAATCACACTGATCCGCAACTTCCTGAACGCCTGGTTCTCGCCCTGGGTCTGCCTGGTGGGCTTGACGGGCTTTGTGATCTCCATCTATCTGGCGGCGTCTCCTCTGGGAAAGATCCGCCTGGGCGATCCGAAAAAGGCGATTTCCGGGTTCCGCTGGGGTGCCATGGTGTTTACATCCACCATGGCGGCGGATATCGTGTTCTACGGCCTGTGCGAGTGGTCGTTCTACGCGGAGGAGCCCTACCTCGGCACGCTGGGAAGCGTGCAGGACTGGGCGCCGACCTTCCCGCTGTTCCACTGGGGCCCCATCGCCTGGAGCTTCTATCTGGTGCTGGCCGCGGCATTCGGCTTTATGCTGCACGTCCGGGGAAGAAGGTCCCGCCGGCTCAGCGAGGCCTGCCGGCCCCTGCTGGGGGACCGGGTGGACGGTTTCTGGGGCAAGCTCCTGGATCTGCTTTCGATCTTTGCGGTGATCGCCGGAACAGCCTCGGCGTTCGCGGTCTCCGTGCCGCTGCTCAGCGGAGCCATCGGCCATCTCTTCGGATTTACGGCCGGAACCGGCACGGCCATCGTGCTCCTGCTGGCAATCTGTGCAATCTACAGTCTGGTGGCATGGCTGGGCATGGACGCCATCTCCCGGCTCAGCGCCATGTGCGTATGGCTGTTTCTGGCGTTGGTGGCCTACGTGTTCTTTGTGGGCGGCCGGCCCATCTATATTCTGGAGACGGCCATCACCTCCATCGGAAACATGGTGCAGAACTTCGTGGGCCTGTCCACCCAGCTTGACCCGCTGCGCACCACCTCCTTCCCCCAGAACTGGACGCTGTTCTACTGGTACTACTGGATCGGCTGGTGCGTGGGCGCTCCCTTCTTCATCGGCCAGATCAGCGCGGGCAGAACGGTCCGTCAGGTGGTGGTCGAGGGGTATGCCTGGGGCCTTGCGGGCACCTGGATCTCCTTCATCGTGCTGGGCAACTACTGCATGAGTCTGCAGATGATCGACGGCATGCCCCTGTCTCAGAACATCGCGGCGGGCGAGCCCATCGCGGCCCAGATGCTCAACGCGCTGGGGATGATCCCCGGCCAGAAGCTGGTGTTCGCCCTGCTGGCCATCGTCATGATCGCGTTCTACTGCACGACGCTCGATACGCTGACCATGGTGTCCGCCGCCTACTGCTGCCGATCCTTGGCGCCGGACGATCTGCCGGACCGGAAGATCCGGCTGTTCTGGGCGATCCTGCTGATCGTGCTGCCGGTGGCGCTGCTCTTCGCGGAGGGTTCCTACAACAATATGCAGTCGGTGGCGATCATCGCCGCTCTGCCCATCAGCGTGGTGCTGATCCTCTGCACGGTGAGCTTTATCAAAGATGGCCGCCATTATCTGAAGGAAGAAAAAGACGCTTAAAGAAGAGAATCCCTGCCTTGACCGAGTGTCAAAGCAGGGGTTTTTCTGTGGAGTCAGACCAGCCACTTCTCCGGATCCACCTCCAGAAATGCCGCCCGCTTGAA
>CACYXZ010000261.1 GCA_902778525.1 Oscillospiraceae bacterium
AAAAAGAGCCTCCGCCTTGATCGGCGTGGCAGACTACACGGTTATTCTGACGTTTATCGGCCTTCTTTCCGCCGTCTTCGGCATGGTGCAGGCCATGGCTGGCCATTTCCGCATCGCCATCTGCTGTCTGGCCTTTTCCGGCCTCTGCGACGCCTTTGACGGCCGGGTGGCCCGGACCAAAAAGGACAGAACCACCGCGGAAACGCTCAACGGCATCCAGCTCGACTCCCTGTGCGACGTGATCTGCTTCGGCATTTTCCCGATCATGATCTGCACGCTGCTGGGCGTCCGGGGAATCCCCGGCGCCATCGCCGTGGGGATATACGCCGTCTGCGGTGTCACCCGGCTGGCCTGGTTCAACGTACTGGAGACTGAGGAGCTCTACTCCGGGATCAAGGGCGAGCGGGTCTATCACGGGCTCCCCATCACATCCATCTCTGTGATCCTGCCTCTGGTGTTCCTTCTGAGCTTTGCGGTCCCTGAGTCCTGGATGCATATCATCCTGACGCTGACGCTGCTGATCACCGGCATTCTCTTTGTGGTGAACTTCAAAATGCGCAAGCCCCGGCTTCGGACCATTCTGGCCATGATCCTGGTGGTGGGAATCGCCGTGGTATCCATTCTCCTGTTCTCCCGCCATCGCGTGAAACCTCTGGACCAGCCCGGGGATGACGGCCCCCTGATCGACGCGATCACCGAGGACGAGCCGTGAGCGGCGGGCAGGACCGGATTACCCGCTGGCTCTACGGGACTGCGCCGGGCCGGGCCCTTCTGCCGCTGCTCATTCGTCCCTCCGTCAGCCGGCTGGGGGGCTGGTGCCTGGACCGAAGGCTCTCCCGGCTTCTGATCGGCCCCTTTGTCCGCAGCAGCGGCATCTCGCTTGCGGACTATCCCCCGAGGCGCTACCGCTCCTTCAACGACTTCTTCACCCGGACCATTCTCCCGGAGAAGCGTCCCGTGGATCCCCGGCCCGAGATCCTTGTTGCCCCCTGTGACGGCCGTCTGACGGTGTATCCCGTCAAAGAAGACAGCCGCTTCACCGTCAAGGGCGTCCCCTACACCCTGCCGCAGCTTCTGCGGGATCCGGCGCTTGCCGGACGGTTCTCCGGCGGCACGCTGCTTCTGTTCCGGCTGAGCGTCTCCGATTATCACCGGTATATCTGGAGTCTGGACGGGATCCCCGAGGCGTACACCCGCATCCCCGGGGTCTACCATACGGTCCATCCCACGGCTGCCGCCGCCCGGGCCATCTACCGGGAAAACACGCGGGAATACTCCCTCCAGCATACCGACCGTTTCGGAGACGTGGCCGTCATGGAGGTGGGGGCGCTGCTGGTGGGCCGAATCGAAAACCATCCCCTGTCCGGCAGGGTTGCCCGCGGGCAGGAAAAGGGCTTCTTCGCCTACGGCGGCTCCACGATCCTGATGCTTCTGGAGCCGGGCAGGGTCGAAATGGATCAGGATCTTCTGGACCGAAGCGTCCGGGATCAGGAGACCCCTGTCCGGCTGGGACAAACTATCGGGCGCGCGCGGGACTGAGCGGCCACGCATGCCCCGGAAGGAGGATGGCCATGTGCGCCAGATTTGATTTGGACGCCGCCGTTGCAGACGAATCCATCGCCGCGGCGGACACGTTTAATCCGGAGATCCGGCAGCTCCCGGGCGGAACCGTCCGCCCCTCTGAACCTGCGCTGGTCATCGCCGGTCACAACGACCGCATCCACGCGGGGATCATGACCTGGGGACTGCCCCGCTACGACGGCCGGGGCCTTGTCATCAACACCCGGTCGGAGACCGCTCTTAATAAGCAGATGTTTCGGGACAGCATGCTCCGCCGCCGGTGCGTGATCCCGGCGAGGGTATTTCACGAATGGGATCCGGCCAGGCAGATGGTGACCTTCTCCCTGGAAAACCGGCAGACCATCTGGATGGCCGGGATCTACGACGAGGCACACCGCTACTCCGTCCTGACCACAGCGGCCAACCCCTCCGTGGCCCGATTCCACGACCGGATGCCGGTATTGCTGGATCGGGACGCTCTGCGGACCTGGCTGTTCGATCCCGAGGCGGCCGTCCGTCT
>CACYXZ010000262.1 GCA_902778525.1 Oscillospiraceae bacterium
GAGGGACAGGGTCTCCACGCCCTGGAGCAGCAAAAACGCCGCAAAGGGGGAGATGGTGGCGCCGGTATCCCGGAGCAGGATCGCCCGGATGTAGGTGACAAAGGCGGCGGGACCGGCGGCGTCGGTGAATTTTACGCCGTGATAGCTGGGATTGGGTTCGGAGATCCGGGGATACCGGCCCGAGGCGGCCCAGTCAAATTTTCCGGAGTCCACGATGACGCCGCCGAGGGTGGTGCCGTGGCCGCCCAGGAACTTGGTGGCGGAATGGACCACGATGTCGGCGCCGTGCTCGATGGGCCGGATCAGGTAGGGGGTGCCGAAGGTGTTGTCGATGACCAGCGGCAGGCCGTGGCGGTGGGCCAGATCGGCCAGGGCGTCGATGTCGGGAATGTCGGAGTTGGGGTTGCCCAGGGTCTCAATGTAGACGGCCTTGGTGTTGTCCTGAATGGCGGCCTCCACCGCGGCAAGGTCGTGGATGTCGACGAAGGTGGTCTCGATGCCGTAGAGAGGCAGGGTGTGGGCCAGCAGGTTATAAGAGCCGCCGTAGATGGTCTTCTGGGCCACGATATGTTCCCCGGCGGTGGCCAGCGCCTCAATGGTGTAGGTGATGGCGGCGGCGCCGGAGGCCAGAGCCAGGGCCGCAACGCCGCCCTCCAGCGCGGCGATGCGCTGCTCCAGAACGTCCTGGGTGGAGTTGGTGAGCCGGCCGTAGATGTTGCCTGCGTCGGTCAGACCGAACCGGGCGGCGGCGTGCTCAGAGTTGTGGAATACGTAGGACGTGGTGGCGTAGATCGGTACAGCGCGGGCGTCGGTGGCGGGGTCGGGCTGCTCCTGACCCACGTGAAGCTGCAGGGTTTCAAAACGATAATTGGACATAACAGATACCTCTTTCTTTTTCTATGTGAGTGGTTTTGGGTACAATAATGCCCCGGTACGCAGCGCGTCCGGGGCCAATGGTCAGAATCTCGTCAGGGCGCGGAATGTCCGCCCTGAAGCCATGGCTCCCGGGAAAACATCGCGAACATTCGCCCGTTGCGGAAATTCTGACGCAGCAGGACCGTAAACCGGTATGCCATGGATTTCCCTCCTCTCAAATCATACTGAAATGATATGTTATTTGCATATTAGCACAAAAATCCTATCATGTCAATAGGAAATAATAGTTTTTCCCAAAAACTCTTGCGGCGGCTCATTTTCGGGCGTATACTAAGAATGACGAACCACGAAGGAGGAATTGCCATGCCGAATTATACCAAAGAGACCATTCGCTTCCTGTCCGCGGACGGAAAAACCCAGGTTGCCGGTTATTATTACGCGCCGGAGACGCCCAAGGCCATCATTCAGATCAGCCATGGAATGTGCGAGTATGTGGAGCGGTACGAGCCGATGATCGACGTGCTGTGCGGCGCGGGGTACGCGGTCTGCGGCAACGACCATCTGGGACACGGTTCCACCGGCGACCCGAAGGACTGGGGCTTTTTTGCCGAACGGGACGGCTACAAGCTGGTGCTGCAGGATCTGCATACGATGAATGAGCTGGCCCGGGAGAAATGGCCGGGACTTCAGCTGATCCTGCTGGGTCACAGCATGGGCAGTTTTTTCGGCCGGTGGTTTGCGGAGAAGTATCCGGACGCGCTGGACGCGCTGGTCATCAGCGGCACCGGCGGCCCCGGCGCGCTGATGAAGATGGGCAAGGCCATGGCCGGCGGATTCTCGAAGATCAAGGGGCCCAGATATGTGTCCGCTTTCATGGTCAAGGCGAGCATGGGCTCCTATTCCAAGGGAATTGAGGACGCCCGGTCCAAAAACGTCTGGCTCAGCCGGGATCCGGCAGTCTGGGAGGCCTACGACAAGGATCCCAAATGTACATTCCCCTTTACGGTGTCCGCTTTCCGGGATATGCTCACGGCGCATGTGCACGTGAACACGCCGGAGTGGGCGGAACATCTCCGGAAGGATCTGCCGGTCTATGTGTACTCTGGCGATATGGATCCGGTGGGCGAGTACGGCAAGGGCGTCCGGGCGGTGGAGCAGCTGCTGCGGGACGCCGGTCTGGAGGACGTGACCATGCGGCTCTAC
>CACYXZ010000263.1 GCA_902778525.1 Oscillospiraceae bacterium
CCGTATTTGTCAAAGGAATACTTCCGGCAGAGCTTGATCATGCCCTCGTTGGCCTCGCCGCCGCCGTTGGCGAAGAAGGCCCGCTTCATGCCGGTGCGGGCGGTGAGCTGCTCCGCCAGGCGGATGTAGGGCTCCGTATAAAAGAGGTTGGAGGCGTGCTGGAGCTTTGCCGCCTGTCCGCAGACGGCCTCCAGCCACTTCTCGTTGCCGTAGCCCAGACAGTTCACGCCGATGCCGGAGGCAAAGTCCACGTAGGCCTTTCCTTCCGGAGAGTAGAGCGTGGCGCCGGTTCCATGGTCGATGGCAAGGGGGAACCGGCCGTAGGTCTGCATGACAGTCTGACTGTCCAGAGCGAATAATTCATTGCTGGTCATAGAAATCTTCCTTTCCGGCGCGCGATCAATAGATCATGGTACCGACGCCTGCGTCGGTCAGCAGTTCGATGAGGACGGAATGCTCGATGCGTCCGTCCAGGATATGGGCCCGGTTGACGCCCCGGCGCACCGCGTCCACGCAGCACTGGATCTTCGGGATCATACCGCCCTTGATGACGCCCTCCTTCACCAGCACCGGGACCTCGGATACCCGGCACTTGGAGATCAGACTGTTCGGATCATTCACGTCCCGCATCAGGCCCAGTACGTCTGTCAGGATAATGAGCTTTTCCGCGCCCATCTCCGCGGCGATCCGGGCCGCGGCGGTGTCGGCGTTGATATTGTAGCACTTTTCCCCGTCGGCGCCGGCGGCCACCGTGGAGATCACGGGGATGTACCCCGCCTCCAGCACGTCCCGCACCGGCCCGTCGTGAATGGCGGTGATCTCTCCCACCAGTCCGTAGTCGAATCCGTCGCCGGTCTTCTTCACGGCCTCGATGATCCGTCCGTCCATGCCGCACAGGCCCATGGCCCTGCCGCCGTAGGCGTGGATCAGCGACACCAGATCCTTGCTGACCTTGCCGCAGAGCACCTGCTGGACGATCTCCATGGTCTCCGGGTCGGTATAGCGCAGGCCGTTGACAAACCGGCCTTCCTTGCCGATCTTTTTCAGCATGTCGTTGATCTCCGGCCCGCCGCCGTGGACCACCACCACCCGGATGCCCATCTGATGGAGCAGTACGATGTCGGACAGCACCGCCCGGCGCAGGTTCTCGCTGATCATGGCGTTGCCGCCGTATTTGACCACCACGATCTTGCCGCTGAATTCCTGGATATAGGGAAGCGCCTCGTTGAGGACTCTGGCGCGCTCCATGATACTAAGGCTCATAACGTCTCTTCCTTCTCAGGTACGGTAATCCCCGTTGATCTTCACATAGTCATAGGTCAGGTCGCAGCCCCAGGCCGTGACGGAGTGCTCGCCCTCGTTGACGTTGACGCGGATCTCCACCTCGCTCTGGGTCAGGATCTTCTTGGCCAGCTCCTCGTCGAAGGCCAGACCTTCTCCCGCCCGGCAGACCTGGATCTCCCCGGCGGCGGAGGCAAAGGACACGTCCACATACTCCGGACGGAAGGGCGCCTTGGAATAGCCCATGGCACAGAGCACCCGGCCCCAGTTGGCGTCGGCGCCGAACATGGCCGCCTTCACCAGGGAGGATTTGATGACCTCCATGGCCAGCTTCTCCGCCGCCTCGTCGCTGCGGGAGCCGGACACCGTGCAGGTCACCAGCTTGGTGGCGCCTTCGCCGTCTCCGGCGATCTTCTTGGCCAGCTCCGTGCAGACGTACCGGAGAGCCTCCAGGAACACCTCGTAGTCCTCGCTCTTCCAGTCGATCACGGGGTTCCCCGCCTGGGCGGAGGCCAGGATCACGCAGGAATCGTTGGTGGAGGTGTCTCCGTCCACGCTGACCCGGTTGAATGTGATCTTCGTGATATCATAGAGGGCGCCCTGCAGCACATCCGGGGTGATGGCGCAGTCGGTGGTCAGGAAGCAGAGCATCGTTCCCATGTTGGGATGGATCATGCCGGATCCCTTGGCGATGCCGCCCAGCCGGACCTCCTTGCCGCCGATCTCGAAGGAGACCGCGATCTCCTTGGGCACCGTATCTGTGGTCAT
>CACYXZ010000264.1 GCA_902778525.1 Oscillospiraceae bacterium
GAATAAGATCTGGGTACAGAGATTCGAAGACTTTATGCTGGTCGGACTGGACAACACCACCACCGCAGTCGCAGAGGAGACCCTGGAGGAATTCAGGAAGGTCTGCGCGGAGGGAAAACCCATCCTTCTGTGCACCCACGTACCCTTCGATCAGGAAGAGGAAGAGGCAGACCTGGCAGGAGATGAGTCCCTTGCCCAGGCTTCGCGAAGAAGCTGGGGGGACCGGGTCCTGTGCTGGGGAGACGGAGACGAGTATGACACTGCATCTTCCGCTGCCATGGGGGAGCTGGAGAATCTGATCCGGGCGCCGGACAGTCCGGTCGCGGCCGTGTTCGCCGGCCATCTTCATCTGACCTGGGACGGCTGCATCACAGATACCTGCACAGAGCACGTCTTCGGAGCTGCTTACGAGAATCATATCGGCATGATCACAGTCAGCGGCCGTACCGGCCAGTGAGGAAAGCGCATCTGGCGTCATTAAGTGGTTGCGCCACTGCGGTCTTTACGCTATAATCCAGATTGCTTTTTGGTTTTGTGTTTTTTTTATAAGGGAGAACCATTTGCATAAGAGAACGTACGGAATATTTGACGCCGGAGAGATCCTTGACGAGCCGCGCGAGGAGTGCGGCGTCTTTGGAATGTATGATTTTTCCGGGGAGGAAAATGTTGCCCCCTCCATCTATTATGGACTGCTTGCTCTGCAGCACCGGGGGCAGGAGAGCTGCGGCATAGCCGTCAGCGATACGAACGGGCCGAAGGGAAAGGTCCTCAGCCGCAAGGGCATGGGTCTGGTAAATGAGACCTTCGACGAGGATGATCTGGACAGTCTGTGCGGCAACATCGGCGTAGGCCATGTCCGCTATTCGACAGCGGGCGCCAGCACCATCGAGAACGCGCAGCCTCTGGTGCTTCATTATATCAAGGGCACTCTGGCCATGGCTCACAATGGAAACCTTGTGAACTCGCCGGAGCTCAAGAGGGACCTGTCCCGGAACGGCGCGATCTTCCAGACCACGATTGATTCCGAGCTGATCGCCTATGAGATCGCCAGAGCCCGCACGGCCACAAGGTCTGTCGAGGAGGCGGTATCCCTGGCCATGGGAAAGATCCAGGGGGCCTACTCCCTGGTCATCATGAGCCCGAGAAAGCTGATCGGGGCAAGGGATCCCTTCGGATTCAGGCCACTGTGCATCGGCAGGAGAGGAAGCGCCTGGGTGCTTGCCTCCGAATCCTGCGCACTGGATACCATCGGGGCGGAATTCGTCAGAGACGTGGAGCCCGGCGAGATCGTATCGATCTCCCCCAGATACGGGATCCGCTCAGACAGAAGCCATTGCCAGCGCTCGTCAAAGACCGCCCGGTGCATCTTTGAATACATCTATTTCGGAAGAGCCGATTCGGAGATCGATAAGATATCCGTCTACAAGTCCAGGATCCAGGCAGGACGTTTCCTGGCCCAGGACAGTCCGGTGGACGCGGACCTGGTGATCGGCGTGCCGGAATCCGGCAATGTGGCCGCGCTTGGCTTCAGCATGGAGAGCGGCATTCCCTTCGGACAGGGATTTGTGAAAAACGGGTACGTGGGACGCACCTTCATCAAGCCTTCCCAGCACAGCAGGGAATCCGCCGTACAGGTCAAGCTCAATCCCCTTCGCCACGCAGTCGAAGGCAAGAGAGTCGTCATGATCGATGATTCGATCGTGCGCGGCACGACCAGTGACCGGATCGTCCGCATGCTCAGAGACGCGGGCGCGACAGAAGTACATATGAGAGTCAGCTCCCCGCCGTTCCTGTATCCGTGCTACTTCGGGACCGACATCCCGGAGAGAGAACAGCTGATCGCCTACCGGCGTTCCAGCGAAGAGGTGTGCAGGCTCATCGGCGCGGACAGCCTCGCTTATCTGGGGATGGACAGACTGCCGCAGATCGTGGACGGTCTGCCGATCTGCAGCGGATGCTTCAGCGGGAAGTATCCCATCGAACCGCCGACGGAAGACATCCGGGGCGAGTATGAACGATAAGGCAGCAAACGGTTCACGGCCGG
>CACYXZ010000265.1 GCA_902778525.1 Oscillospiraceae bacterium
GCATATCGACATCACCCTGCCCGAGGCCCAGACTGAGGATCAGGCATACGCCATTTTATTTCTGGCATCCGATGAAGCCAAGGCCATCACCGGGCAGATTCTGTACGTGGATCATGGTACGACCATGTACTAATAGGCAGGCTTGATATGGAACGGCAAGGCCCCCGGACGAAGGCTCGTCCGGGGGCAATTTCCAGCGCTTATTCGTTAGAAAGGTATTCGTCCAGAGCATCCTGATAGATGGCGATGGCGTCGTCCACGCCCATTTCATGGAGGCCCTGAAGGAAGGCGTCATAGGTGTCCATGGGAATGGAACCGGTAATGAATCCCAGCAGGTTTTCGTCCACGCTGGTCTCCACGTCGCTCATAATCGCTGCAGCGGCTACACTGTCATCCTCCGTGAGGGTAAACACGCTGGGCAGGGTCCAGGCGGAATCCGCCGCATTGGTCCACAGCTCAATGGTGGAGAGCTGATTTTCGTCGTAGGCGTCCATAAACCGGGTCTGAATGTCCTGGTGGGGCAGCAGGGAGAACAGGGTGTACTTCTTCACAGCGAAGGAGGTGATGGTCTCGGTGCTGTGGAGTACATTGTCGGACAGATGGGGCTGGCCGTCGTCGCCGTAGTAGAAGCCCTCGCCCTCCACGCCGAAGTTGGCGTCCAGCGCAAATTCATCGGAGTACATATAGTCAATGTAGGCCGCCATCAGGTCCAGATCCTCGCAGGCGGTGGAGATGGAGAAGCCTTCGGAAATGCGGGAGGTCTCCTGGGCGAAGTGGGTCTTGTCGCCCGCATTCTTCACCGGCGGCGCAAATCCCACCGTCTCGTAGCCCTCGGTCTCGATGCCGGAGGTGAACATGGGCCACATGCCCACATCTGCGGCGAACACACCCACGGTGCCGTCGGAGATCATGTCCGTGGGAGGCCCGAACAGGGCGTAGAAATCGGGAGCCAGCAGACCCTCTTCAAACAGGATATGGGCATACTCCACATACTCCTTGAAGCCGTCCTCCAGAGGCCCGTATTTGATTTCTCCGTCCACCTGATAGAAGTCGTTCTGGATGCCGAACCCGCCAGCGATGGTGTTGTCGAAGCCGGAGGCGTCCATCAGGTATGTGCCGCCGCCGTAAGCGCTGTGGAAGGCCAGAAGCATATCGTGGAACTGGTCCAGAGTTTCCGGCGCATCGAGATTCTGCTCCTTCAGCCAGTCGCCTCTGGTTGCCGGGCCCCGCACCATGTCGCTGAACTGCTCGGTGGCGATCATGGGGAACCGGTACATATTGCCGCCGGAGGTGTGTTCCACAGCGTCGGGATACTCGCGCAGGAGACGCTGATAGTTGGGCATGGTGGCGGCCATGTCGCTCAGATCGATGATGATCTCGTCGGTGATGGCCGCATCCGGGCCGGAGGAATAGAAGTCCTTCACCCCGTAGATTAGATCGCAGTACACGTTGGAGGCCACCATCAGGTTGAACAGCTCCGACGCGGTCTCTGTGCTGACGGAGGTGTAGTCGAGATGTACGTTCGTCGCGTCCTCCAGGAGCTGATTTGCCGCGCAGTCCCAGGGACCTTCCATGTAGCCCACCAGCGGAGGCGGGAACACGTCCCAAATGGTGACGGTGGCGGTCTCGTCAAGGGGGAGACTCACTGCCAGCGGCGGGATCTCCACCGGCTCCGGCTCGGCTTCCTCCGGGGCGGCTTCTACGGCAGAAGAGGCCTCCTCAGCGGGCGCGGCTTCCGGTGCAGGTGCGTTGTCCTCCGGCTCTGCGGAGGCTTCTTCTACAGGTGCGGAAGCGCTTTCCGCGGGAGCGGCGGCATCTTGTGCACCTTCTCCGCTTTAGCCGCAGGCGGTCAGCAGCCCCAGCACCATTGCCATGGCAAGCATCAGGGACAGCACAGACAGCTTCTTTTTCATCATTGTGATACTCCTTTCTCAGTTTTATCAAACATGAACGGGAAAACCCCGGATTTCAATCCGGGGATGAAAGTGAATTCCTTGTTCCCCCGTATGTTTTTGTAGTATAATATATTGCAG
>CACYXZ010000266.1 GCA_902778525.1 Oscillospiraceae bacterium
TAAGAAGTAAGGGAGTTACCTCGAGGTAACTCCCTTACTTCTTTGTGCCTTCTTCACAAAAATGTGGAAGTATGGTACGCTGAAACCACTAACAGAAGAAAGGATGATCCCTATGTCCTGTACGAAGTATCCCAACATGTTCAAACCCATGACGATCAAAGGTCTGACGTTCAAGAACCGCGTATTTGCCTCCCCCATCACCACCAACCGGATCGTGGATCACGGCTATCCCACCCCGGAGGGCATCGACGTCTACGAGACCAAAGCCCGAGGCGGCTTTGCAACTGTCACTCTGACGGAATCCTTTGTCAACGACACCTATGCCTGGCGGCATGAGCACGGCCTCAACGTCTATGAGCGCAACATGACCACCTTCAACATGGAGTCAATTATGACGCTCACCGAGGCCATCAAAGCCCATGGGGCCGTAGCCTCTATTCAGATCAACCATGTGGGCGCCATGAACCATCCTGACACCATCAAGGGCCACAAGAACCCCATCGGCCCCTCCGCATTCGTCCGGGAGGACGGCGTTCAGGTGGAAGAGATGACCCGGGAGCAGATCATGCAGACGGTGGAGGATTTCGCCGAGACCGCCTGGAACTGCAAGGCTCTGGGCTTCCAGATGGTATGTCTCCACGGCGCCCACGGCTGGCTTCTCAACCAGTTCATCTCTCCCCGTTTCAACCACCGCACCGACGAGTTCGGCGGCTCCATGGAGAACCGGGCCCGGTTCCCCATCATGGTCTGCGATAAGATCCGGGAGGTCTGCGGTCCCGACTTCCTGATCGAATACCGCATGTCCGGTTCCGAGCGGGTGGAGGGCGGTCAGACTCTGGAGGACGGCATCGAGTTTGCCAAGCTGATCCAGGATCATGTGGACCTGATCCACGTGACCTCCGGCTACTATCAGGATCATGTGGGTACCAAAGCCTTCTCTTCCATGTTCGACAAGCACGGCTGCAACCTGGATCTTGCCGAAGCCATCAAGAAAAACGTCCACGTGCCGGTCATCGCTGTGGGCGGCTTCAATGCTCCGGATCAGATCGAGGAGGCCATTGCCTCCGGCAAGTGTGACTTTGTGGCCATGGGCCGCCAGCAGTTTGCCGATCCGGACTTCGTCAATAAGACCCTCATGGGCAAAGAAGACACCATTGCTCCCTGCCTGCGCTGCTCCTGCTTCAACCCGCTGGCGTCCAATCCCGGCGAGCGTCCCATTCCCGAGCTGTGGCACTGCGCTGTAAACCCCTGGGGCCAGAGAGAGCTCCGCTGGAGAAACGCGCCCAAACCCACCGGTAAGCGGAATGTGGTGGTGGTCGGCGGCGGCGTCTCCGGAATGTACGCGGCTGTTACCGCTGCAGAACGGGGCCATGACGTGACCCTGATCGAAAAAGAGGGCAAGCTGGGCGGCCTGCTGTGGTTCACTGAGGTGGACACGGATAAGGAATCCCTGCTGAAGTTCCGGGACAGTCTGGTGGCTCGCTGCAAGTATGCCGGGGTCAACATCATGCTCAACACGGAGGCCACGAAGGAAATGCTGGAGGAGATGCATCCCGACGCGGTGATCTGCGCAGTAGGATCTCATCCCTTTGTTCCGCCGATCCCCGGTGTGGAAAATGCGAAGCACGCGGTGGAGGCATATAAGGACATCGAGGCGCTCAAGGGCAAGAAAGTCGTCATCATCGGCGGCGGCGCCATCGGCTGCGAGTCCGGCTACTTCTTCGCCTCTGAGTGCGGCGCGAAGGTACAGATCCTGGAGATGCGGGACGAGATGTGCAAGGACAGCTATCCCTCTCAGCGTCAGGCTCTGCTGCCCCGGATGGACAAAGCTGGCATGATCCTTAACTGCTCCGTCACAACACAGGAAATCACGCCGGGCGGGGTCAGGTTCTTGGACAAGGACGGCAAGGAACAGTTTGCCGAGGCAGACATTGTCTACTACTGCTGCGGCAACCGCAGCAACGACGATATCGTGGAATCCCTGCGGGGCGTCACTCCCTGGTTTGTGGTCACCGGCGACGCGGT
>CACYXZ010000267.1 GCA_902778525.1 Oscillospiraceae bacterium
TCCGCTTGCCGGGATGACCTATGAAGAGGCGGAATCAACCATCGCCGGGATTATCGACCAGAAGCAGTATCAGGTCACCGTGCGCCTGCCGGAGACTGATCCCTTTACGGTCATTCCGGAGCAGACGGTGACGGAACAGGAACCCGGTACCGCTCTGCGGGAGGTGTGGAACTGCGGACGGGAGGATTCCTCCTTCTTCGGCCCGCTGATCTCTTATCTGGGGGCCGGACGCGGTAGACGGGATGTTCAGATCCGGTACGCATTTTCCTATGATCCGGATTCGGTCAAAAGCCAGATCGACTCTCTGAAGACCATGGTGACGGTGGAGCCCACTGACTGCACCGGCAGCGTGGACCCGGACGCCCATACGGCTACGGTCACTCTGGGGGCCAAGGGCCGGACCATTGACGACAGCGGGAACGACAAGGTGGAGCTTTCCTTTGAAGAGATCCCGCTGGAGGAGGGACAGGTGGAAACGCTCCTGTCCGAGCTGGCGGACGAGGGCTATGTGGAAGTGCGGGAGCCCGACGTCACTTATGATGAGGCCACCCAGACCTCCGTTCTGGATATGGGTATGCCGGGATACGCGCTGGACGCCGATGCGCTGGAGGAGCAGGTCTTCCGCGCCTCCGACGCCGGGGAGGAGACCGTGACGGTCACCCTGCAGGAAACGGATCCCCAGGAGTACGATCTGGACGGATTCTATCAGTGGCTCAAGCGGGACCCGGAGGGGATTTATTACGCCGACGGCGAACTGTACGGCGGCACCCCTGGCTATGACTTTGACCTGGCCGCCGCGGAAAAAGCGCAGGAGGAAGCGGAATACGGAGATCAGGTGGAGATTCCCCTGACCGTGACCGACCCGATCGTCCCCATCGACTATGCCCGGACGGTGCTGTTCCGGGATCAGCTGGGCCGCGCCGACACCTACCACACCGGCGCCTACGCCAGGACCAACAACCTGATCCTGTCCTGCGAGGCCATCGACGGGACGATCCTCAACCCCGGGGAGGAGTTCTCCTTCAACGACGTGGTGGGGGAGCGCACGGCCTCAAAAGGCTATATGTCCGCCCTGGTCTATCTCAGCACCGGCAACGAGTCCCAGCTGGGCGGCGGCATCTGCCAGACCGCGTCCACGCTGTATATGGCGGCGCTGAAGTCCGGTATGGAGATCACCGAGCGGGCGGAGCATATGTATACCGTTTCCTATTGCCCCCTGGGACTGGACGCCACCATCTACTGGGGCTATTCCGATCTCCGGTTCATCAACACCTCCTGCATGCCGGTCAGGATCAACGCCAGCGTGTCCGGCGGCCAGGTGCATATGTCCATTTCCGGCACCAATTTTACCGGTCATTATATCGAGCTGTCCTCGGAGCGTGTCTCCTCCAGCCCCATCGGATACCGGGCCTACCGGACCATCTACAATCCGGACGGAACGGAGTATTATACGGAGGACCTGGGCGTCAGCTATTATTCCTCCCACTAATGTGAAAAAAGGTATTGACTTTAACGAACTGCCATGTTAAAATGAGCCAAACCGTTGAAGAAGCGTGAGTAATTTCTCCTCAGCTTTGCACAGAGAGCCGCCGGTGCTGGGAAGGCGGCGAAGGCCGGAGAGACGAATGGGCTTCCGAGGGCAACCGGAAAGGGCGCGAGCCTGAGTATGGGAGCCGGACCGATCCGCCGTCAAAGGGATCCGCATATGTCAGTATGCACAAAGTGGGCGCAGTTCATGCGTCAAGCCGGGTGGCACCGCAGGATGTTCCGATCCTGTCCCAGCAGATTCTCTGGGACAGGATCGTTTTTTTGTCCCGACAACCAAACGGGCTACGGCCCGAATCAGAAAGGAGCCTTTCCCATGGCAGACAAGAAAATCCCCTACAAGATCTACCTCGAAGAGTCGGAGATGCCTAAGGCATGGTACAATGTCCGGGCGGATATGAAGAACAAGCCGGCCCCGCTGCTCAATCCCGGCACCCACCAGCCCATGACCGCGGAGGAGCTTGGCGGCGTGTTCTGTGACGAGCTGGTGCAGCAGGAGCTGGATAACGAAAACGCCTATATTCCCATCCCCCAGGAGATCCAGGATTTCTACAAGATGTATCGTCCTTCCCCGCTGGTCCGGGCCTACTGCCTGGAGGAGAAGCTCCAGACCCCTGCGAAGATCTACTACAAGTTCGAGGGCAACAACACCAGCGGTTCCCATAAGCTCAA
>CACYXZ010000268.1 GCA_902778525.1 Oscillospiraceae bacterium
TATCCCTTCTGGCAGATGACAGCGGCCAACCCGCGGGCGGTCTACGCCTGCCTGAACTACAGCGAGGCGTATTCCATCCGGCAGATCGGGGAGCAGTCCCTCTGCATAGACGGAGACACGGCGGATGTACTGAAACTTCTAAACAGAGAGACGGAAGGAGACTGACATGGCATATTCCAGATTTGGAACGGATTACGACAGGCTCACGGCGGACTTTGTGGGCAGGAGCGAAGACTATGAATCCAAGGTCGCAGAGGCCCGGGATACCGGCATTGCGGTGGTGGGCGCGGGCATCTCCGGTCTGGCTGCCGCGGTGGAGTCGGTGAACCGGGGCATCCCCACAGTTCTGCTGGAGCACCGGAAGGTGGTGGGTGGCAGCGGCATGACCACTCTGGGGATCCTGGCCGTAGGCAGCCATTTCCAGAAGGAGCAGGGCATCGAGATCTCCACCGGCGAGGTGATCCGCATGGAGCAGGAGACCTTTAACTACCGAGCGGACGGTGCAAGGCTCCGGGACATGATCTTTGCCTCGGCGGACAACCTCCACTGGCTGGAGGAAAACGGCGTGGAGTTCTCCGGGGTAGTGGACAAGTATATGGCGGACGGCCATGTGCCCACCTTCCACTGGTGGAAATCCAGCTTTGGCGGCGGGGCCTATGTGAATCCCATGCGGGAGACCTTTGAGCGGAAGGGAGGAACGCTTCTGCTCCGGACTGCGGCCAGAAAGCTGATTGCCGAAAACGGGACCGTCAGGGGCCTCTATGCGGTAGAAGCCGACGGAACGGTGTTACGAATCAATGCGAAAGCCGTAATCCTTGCCAACGGCGGCTTTGAGCAGAACAAGGAGCTGCTGGCCTCCCGGGGCTACGATCCGGAGGACCTCTCCTTTATGGGTGCGATAGGCCACGACGGTTCCGGCCACTTTATGGCCTGGGACGCGGGCGGGGGAAACAGTATGGAGATCTCCGCCCTGATGGAAACTCCCTACAATAAAAATCTCCCCGGCATCTGCATGCGGGGCTACTGCCAGCTCTGGATGGGACTCCAGGGGCGGCAGATGTGCGTCAACGGACGGGGAGAGCGTTTCTTTGACGAGAGTGCGTCCGATAAGCTCCGGGCATTCCCTCAGATCGCCATCAATCTGCAGCGGCGGTATGGCGCATTTGAAATCTACGATCAGGCCGTCATGGACGCGGCGATCGAGCATGCGAAGATCCACTCTCCACGTTCCTGGGAGAAGGCAGCTACTGTGATCCAGGAGGCGTTGGACAATGGCGCAGACGGTGTTTGGAAGGCGAACACCATGGAGGAACTGGCAGACCGCACCGGAATCGACAAGGATCGTCTGGTTAAGACCTATACGGACTATTCCCGCTACTGTGAAAATGGCCGGGATGAGGAATTTGGCAAAGACCCGGACCGGCTGTGGAAGCTCACCGGACCCTTCTACTGCATGAAGTACACGGAGCCAAACTATATTGCCACCCTGGGCGGCGTTCACACTGGGCGGGATTCCGAAGTGCTGAACGCAAAGGATCGAGCGGTCCCGGGGCTATACGCCGTGGGGATGCTGGGCACGGAGCTTTGGCCCGGATACTACACCTATGGGATGCCCGGTGGAGCCAACGCCTTTAATGTGGATTCCGGAAGACGGGCAGTTCGCCATGCCGCGGAATATTGTATCTGAACGGAAAGGCCCTTGCGATGATCACCGCAAGGAAGCAAAACAGTGTTTTGAGATTGCTATTGGCCAGCTCAGCCGGTTTCTGATTACCATTCGGCCGGGTTTAAGTTCGCTTAAGGTTGACTTGTTAAAATGTCAAAGTTAGAATGTAGATAAGGATAAACTGTCTGAGAAAAAGAGGAGAGAAAACCATGAAAAAACGGATCATCACGTTCACAGCCCTTCTGCTGATTCTGACCCTGCTGGCCGGATGCGGCGGCACGGCGGCGTCCTCTGAACCCGTAAGCGAACCTGCGGCGCCAACGGCGGAGGCAATACCGGAGGCCTCCGCGGAGGAATCTGCGGAGGCGCCGGCGGCGGAAGAAGCACCGGAAGAGCCCGCGGAAGTCTCCGCGGTGGAAGAAGAACCAGAGGACACCTATGTGGATGAAGGCCCCTTTGATCAGCCGGAGGTTCTGTCCGTCAAGGCCATCGGCTGTGTGGACGTGGAGGGCCCGAAACTCCGGGCGGTTGCCGTGGAATACGGGGTGGATCTTGCGGGAGCAGAGCTCGACGAGACGACCTACGAGCTGTCCGGCTATTTCAAGGATTCCGTGGCTGCGGCGTGGAATAACGGGGACGGACAGGTGGGCGATGTGACGAAAGTCTATATCAATGACCGGCCCGCAGTGGATGAGACCGGCAAGGACAGCGGCCGGTTTGCCATCATTGAGGTCTATACCGACTATGTGGGCGCCAGCGAGATCCCCATGATGTCCGACGCCCTGGCCACTCTGACGGTCAGCGTGACCCAGACAAAGGACCTGACCACAGAGGGGGGCTATACGATCCCTGCTTCGGAGGATGCCTTGCTCAACTACACGGAGGGTGAAAGCTCCGGGGGCTGGTTCGGCGGAAGCGGAAACACCATCGATCCCGACGGCTATCTCATTCCCGACATCGACAGCTTCCAGTACTTTACGGACGATCCCGGCGACTACGGCGCGGATGGCCCTGCCTTCGTGGGACATGACTGCTTTGACGAAAAGACCGGCAACACCTATGATGAGCTGCCGGTCAGCTACGCGCTGTCCCTCCCCAAGGGGTATCATGAGGACGGAAAATATGCCATGGTGGTGCTGGACAACCCCGCGGCCATGGAGGGCACTCATCCCATCCAGTCTGTACTTACCAGCCGGAGCCCGGCGCGGGATCAGCGGATGAACTTCTCGAACTCGAAGTAGCAGT
>CACYXZ010000269.1 GCA_902778525.1 Oscillospiraceae bacterium
ATACTAATCCTTAATTAAAGCATTTAACGATCCAGTCGCGAGCGGTAATGCTGCGGATTGTTTCAGAGGTAAGGTCACAAATGGAATCGCATAAACGGTCAACGACTTTTTCAAGCGTTTGAAAGGCTTCGTTGTGGAAGCCCCTAGCTCGGAGTTCCTTCCAGATTTGTTCAATGGGGTTCATTTCCGGAGTATATGGTGGAATGAACATAAGCTCAATATTTGGAAAAGATTTCAGCGTTCCGGATTTATGCCATGCGGCTCCATCACAGACAAGGACAATATAATCATCTGGGTATGCCTTAGACAGTTGTTCTAAGAACACATTCATACAGACTGTGTTGCATCGTGGGAGAACGAGAAAGAATCCGTCACCGTTTGCAGGATCGACTGCACCGAAGGCATATCGGTACTCTCGAATATGATGGCACGGCACGCTAGGGCGAACCCCTTTGCGGCACCAGCACTGTTTGGGCTTGTTGATGCGTCCAAAACCTGCTTCATCCTGGAACATCAATCGTACCTGTTTTTTATTGTTGAAAACTTTTGTCAGCTCATGAACTCTGGTGTTAATTTTTTTGAGGCGTCTATAGCCTCTGGAGTCGCACTTTTCGGATGCTTACTTCTGGGTAGCTTTTTTGACCAGCCATGTCGATGCAGCACAAAGTATATCTGCCCATGACCAGTCTCATGGCCGACCTTCTTATCGTAAGCAGCTTTTATTGCTTTAACATCTGTTATGTGTCCGCCGTCCGCTTCATCTATGAACTGCGCCAGAAATGTAGCTTCTTCCTCATAGGTCATATTGCGACGATTGCCTCCATAGTGCTTGCCAGTTATTGCTTCTATCCCACCATGGATGTATTTCGATACAATCGTACTGACGTATGCAGAATGAAACCCCGTCGCTTCACTGATCTTCTTGGAATCTTCTCCTTCGGCTCGCATGAACAATACTTTAAGTTTTGCTTCCGTGCGTTTGTCTCTATTCGCTTTCCTAGCCAGTTCGATCTCTTCTTTTTGTGCTGATGTGATTTGGTACTTCGCTGCCATTTTCATCACCCGGCATTATTATATCACATCGCTCCTTAATATTAAAGCGTCTTATTAAGGATTTCACATCGCTCCTTAATATTAAAGCGTCTTATTAAGGATTGGTATCAAACCCGCTGGAAAGGGCGTATGCGATCCGGCCGAAGGATACGTCCTCAGGGCGAACCTTTTTCCCCCGCCGGGGCGATTCTTTCCGGACATCGGACAGATCGACCGTCATATCCCGGCGCGCCTCTACAAACCGCTGGAATTCCGCGGCGGGCACGGGTCGGGAGAAGTAATACCCCTGCACCAGATCACAGCCCATGGCCCGGAGCGCGGTGAACTGTTCCTCCGTCTCCACCTCCTCGGCGATGACCGGCACGGAGAGATAGTCCGCCCAGGCGAACCAGACCGCCGCCGCCACCTATGCTGCCGAGGGGTACATCAACGTGGCCTGCGGCAACCGGGGCAAGCAGAGCACCGTGACGGATGAGAACGGCGACACCGTCTACACCGGGGATGCCCCCTCCTGCCTGGTGGACCAGAAAAACGCAGTGCGCTTTGTAAAGTACAACATCCTGCTGGGCAATATCCCCGGCAGCGTGGACTACTTTGTCTCCACCGGCGGCTCCGGCGGCGGGGCCCACGCGGTGATGCTGGCCGCTACCTCTGACAATCCGGATTTCTACGATAACGAGATCGCTGCCGGAGCGGTGGGCGTCTATAAAAACGCCGACGGCAGCTATTCCACCACCGTGACCATCGGCGACACGGACTATGAGATCTCCGACGGCGTGTGGGGCTGCATGGCCTACAGCGCCATCACCTCCCTGGCGGAGGCGGACATGGCTCTGGCCTTCGAGTACACCCTGGACGGGGATTATGACTTCAACACCCACTTCCAGGCACAGACAGCAGCATATATGGCAGCGGCCTACAGGGACTATATCAACGAAAAGGATTTCTCCTTGGAGGAGACCGCCGTGGGCTTTGACCTGAACGGCGACGGCGACTCGAACGACACCGTGGAGCTGACCATCGAATACGACGAGAGCACCGGGAGATATGCCGGCACCTACCTGGAGGTGTATCTGGCGGAGTTCACCCAAAGCCTGCAGGACTATCTGGACCGGCTGGACTGCGCAGAGGGCTGGACCTGGTTCGATGAGGACGGCGCGGCCCTCTCCGACGCCGACGTGGCCTCCATGACCCTCGCCGACAAGGCCCAGGCCTTTATAGAGGGCCGCTACGCCAAGGGCGGCTCCGCCGGCGGCATGGGCGCGCCCGGCGGGACGGACGACGCGGGGGGACCGCCCAGCGGCGGCATGCCCGGCGGTGACAGGCCCGACGGCGCCGGACCGGACGGAGACGCCGCCGGCGGTCCTCCGGACAGAAATGAGGGCATCATGGAGGTGGGCACCCCCGACGCGGGCACCACCCAGGCCGCGGGCAGCGCCACCGACTCCGGCAACTACGCCTCCTTTGAGGAGATGCTGGCGGCCTATCGGGAGGACGTGGCCGAGATCGAGGCGGGAGATGCCTACGGCAACAACATCGTGGAGCTCTACGATCCCCTCAACTACATCGGCGGGGAGGGGACTCGCGATCCCGTCTGGGCCAGGATCCTCATGGGCGCGTCAGAAGGGGATATCTCCATGTTCAACTCCCTGAATCTGGAGATCGCCTGGCTCAACGCCG
>CACYXZ010000270.1 GCA_902778525.1 Oscillospiraceae bacterium
AGATAGATCTCGACCTCCTGCACCCGGTCGCCGTCCACCTTTTCCGGCGCGTGGACGATGATCTTTTCAATGAACTCGTTGATCATCGGCGTGGTCAGCTCGGAGAAATCCGTATACTTCTTCGCCAGGGCAAGGAACTGTTCCGCACGGGACGTATCTTCCTCAAAAGAGGCCAGGTCCGCTTCGGCCTCGTTTACGGAAGCGTCCAGCTCTTTCTGTTCCGCCTCATAGTCCGCCAGCAGGCTGTCAAAGCGTTCGGCGCTGATCCGGCCAACGGCAAAGGATTCGTAGAGCTTTTTGATGATCCCGTCCAGCTCGTCCCGGCGCTTGCGGTCCTTGTTCAGCTTTCGCTTCGCTTCTTTAGCGGCGTCCTGCTGCCGGATCTGCGAGGCGGCCCGGACCTTCTCCATAAACTCCGCAGGATTGGAAATGGCGTAGGCGCTGACGCTGCGGATGGTCTCAAGGATCAGCTCCCGCAGGGCTTTTGTCGTGATAAAGTGGCCTTTGCAGGACTTGTACCGTTTCTGGCGGGCCAGCGTATAGGTGGAGCAGTCAAAGAAATCCGATGGATAAACGCCTTTCTCCGGGTTTCCCCGGTGCCGGTGGTTATACATCTTTTCGCCGCAGTCGGCGCAGTATAGCAGGCCGGTCAGGGGATTCGCCACGCCGAAGGTGTCAATGCGCTTGGGCGTCTTCCGCAGCTTCTGAGCCAGATCCCAGGTCTCCCGGTCCACAATGGGCTCATGGGTGTCCTTGAAGATCAGCCAGTCCTCCTTCGGATTCGGTACGCTGGCCTTGTCCTTATAGGATTCCTTATGGGACCGGAAGTTGACGGTATCGCCCATATACTCCGGCTTGGCGAGGATGTTTCCGACGATATAGCCGCTCCAGTTATAGGGGCTGGGGAAGTCGGTCTTGTTTTTCCACATCCCAATGCCGCGCCTGGCAAAGTAGACGGCGGGCGTCTCGACCTTATCCTCAAAGAGCATCCGGGCAATCTCATACGGCCCGTAACCCTCGACAGTCAAACGGAAGATCCTGCGCACGACAGCTGCCGCTTCTTCGTCGATGATCCAGCGGTGTTTGTCGTCGGGGTCTTTCTTATACCCGTATATGGCGCTGTTGGTGGTGCGTTTGCCGGATTCACCCTTGACGCGGATAGCGGCTTTCTGCTTGCGGCTGAGATCGCGCAGATACCACTCGTTCATGATGTTCAGGAACGGGATGAACTCATTGCTGGTCTGGTCGTTGCTGTCTACGTTGTTGGCGATGGCGATGAAGTGTACCCCGTGCTGACGGAACATGACCTCCGTGTAAAAACCGGTCTGCAGGTAGTCCCTGCCGATCCGGGACATGTCCTTACAGAGGACGTGCGCCACTTTTCCGGCCTCGATATCTGAGATCAGCCTTTTCCACGCGGGGCGCTCGAAATTGCCGCCGCTCCAGCCGTCGTCCGTGTAATGGACGACGTTTTCATAGCCCTGTTGGGCAGCGTAGGTTTCGAGGTACTTTTTTTGATTGATGATGGAGTTGCTATCCCCGGTCAGGTCAGACTGTCGGCTCATTTGTGGTGCAGTCATTATATCATACTTTTCCCCGATGTGATCCCCCGAATTACGAACGATCCGTAAAATTTTATCCTCCATCGTCTCCGTGGCGTTCTCCGAGAAGAACACCCGGACCTTGAAATTCGTGTTGCCGACACGGCGATAGAAGGTCTGTGCTGTGTCAGGCGGTTTTGCTTTGATTACGTTCATGGTTACCTCCCTCTCTTGATTTCCCAAGAAGATTCCGTATAATAGTTTTGATAGTTCCGATTTCTTGTAATTGGATGCGCAGTTATCTATGCTGACGCTCTCCGGGTACAAGAAAAGCCCTGAAAAGCGGTTATCTCCGGGTACAAGAAAAGCCCTGAAAAGCGGTTATCCTGCCTTTCAGAGCTACGTGGTGCCGATCTTTACCATGGGCTGCCCCTCCTTTCTCGATGATGGAAGTAACCTAAAACAGCAAAATAGGATTACTCCCTCAATAAGAGGAGAAATCTGCCATGGTGCCATGGTTAGCGGAACTGTTTTCGAAAGAAAATGAAAATATTTTTTGAAGGGAGGTGACAGGCGGTGGATGAATGGAAAAACGGTCTTCCCGATGAATACGAACAGGAAGAAGAAATATCGGAACAGGGACGTCGGGACCTTGCGGCTGAACGGCAGGAAGCTCTTGAACTGGAATTAGAACAGGACGAACAAAGAGAGCGAGCTGTGCCGGAGCCCCCCGCTAAAAAGAAGCTCAAACGCGAGCTGGAACAGGAAGCCCTGGCCCGTTTGGAATCCGCCGCCCGCACCGTCCCGGAATGGAACAACGTCATTGCCTGGTGGGACAGGCTGGACGCCAACAGGGAGCGCAGGGAACGGTATCACGAGATCAGC